>JBOGRS010000125.1:0-1693 GCA_050749685.1 Thermoplasmata archaeon | reverse complement strand
GCCCGCCGGCGGCTCCTTGACCTCAACCCGGAGGTCCGCGTGACGCTGCACGATGCCCCGCTCACGTCCGCGAACGCGTTCGACGTGCTACGACCGTATGACCTCGTCGTCGACGGAACGGACAACTTCCCGACCCGGTACCTCGTGAACGACGCGTGCGTCCTCCTCGGGAAGCCGAATGTCTACGGCTCGATCTATCGCTTCGAAGGGCAGGCGAGCGTCTTCGACGCGAAGCGCGGTCCGTGCTATCGCTGCCTCTACGCCGAACCCCCACCGCCCGGGCTCGTCCCGTCCTGTGCGGAGGGCGGCGTCCTCGGGGTCCTCCCCGGGATCGTGGGCCTGATCCAGGCGGTCGAGACCGTGAAGCTCCTGCTCGGGACGGGCGAACCTCTCGTGGGCCGCCTCCTCCTGTTCGATGCGCTCGAGATGCGGTTCCGCGAGCTCAAGCTGCACAAGAACCCCGAGTGCGTGCTGTGCGGGGATCACCCGACTCAGACGGGGCTCATCGACTATCCGGCGTTCTGCGGGGTGCTCGCCGACCCTTCGGACGCGTCGCACGGGCTCCCGTCGGTCGGTGCCGAGGAGGTGAAGGCACGGATCGACGCCGACGACGCGCCCTTCCTTCTGGACGTCCGGGACCCGAACGAGTGGGACATCGCGCACCTACCGGACGCCCACCTGATCCCGCTCGCGGAACTGCCCGAGAGGGTGACCGAGGTCGCCCAGGCCAAGGACGTGGTGGTCTACTGCCTCACGGGCGGACGTTCCGCCCAGGCGACCCGGCTCCTCCTCAGCCTCGGGTTCACCCACGTGCGCAACCTCGAGGGTGGCATCCGGGCGTGGGCCGAGAAGGTCGACCTCACGATGCCGCGCTACTGACCGCTCCACGAATCCCCCTGCCGCCCCGGACGTAGGTTCTTATCTGGGAGGGGGGGTGGTATCCGGGATGACCGGCGCTCCGTTCCTCCGGAAGGGGCGGGTAGGCCGAAAGGATGCTCGACACGCGGCCGGGCTCTTGGGACTGGTCGCCGTCCTCGGGTTGGTGGCCATCAGCCTCGGTCTCCCCACCGTCGCCGGGACCGGCGCTTCGCCGACCGGGACCCCGGGTTCCCCCGGAACGACGGTCAACGTCACGACGATGTTCGACGGGATGCCCACGTGGGGGCACGGTAGTCCGTCGACGGCGTTCTCCACCACGTTTGACCACCCCTTCGACCTCAAGATCGCGTGGAGCGCGCACGGAGGCGCGCTCGGGACCCCCACCCTCGTGACGGTGACCGGCGCCCGGGTCTCCGTCGTGCTCCTCACCGAATCGGCGTTCACCAAGGAGGTCGACGAACGCAACCCCCTACCGGCCGCGAGCGGCGCGATCAATATGACCCTCGACTTCACGCAGAACCGTTACCTGGTCGAGGGCGTCTACCTGCTCAGCGTCACCCTCCTCGGCGCGAACAGCTCGACGGTCGCCACGCAGACGTTCTACCTCCACGCCAACGCTACCTACCACCTGGTCGCGCTCAACGTCGGACTTGCCGCGCTCATCCTCTACGAGGTCATCGGCGTCCTCGTGAGCCTTCACGAACCGGGCCCTGACGGAGGATAGGTCCCCCGGTTCATGAACGGTTCGGCGGGCTTAAGCGCTGGGCGGACCCGGAGAGCCTGGGGGTCCCGGCCCCACCCGGAATGGATCCGC
>JBOGRS010000124.1:0-1773 GCA_050749685.1 Thermoplasmata archaeon | reverse complement strand
GCGCTTCTTCGACGGTCGTCCGATGGACCCCGAGTTCCTCATCGCCGAGGGTGGCAAGATCGTGAGCCCATCGTACGCCTACGCGTACCGGGCGAAGGCGTAGGCGTCGCCCCTTCACGGCGCCGGTCGCGACGGCGGCCGGCGCGGACCGCACGTAGTCCGGGATCGTCCCCCCGGAATCCCGCCGCGAGACCGTCCGTTGCTCTCAGCGCCGAGGCGGGGATCCGAGATGAGGAATCCAGGGGGACGAGAGAAGGTAGGTCATGTCGCCCGACGGCGTCGTACAGCGTAGGCGATCGGCAGGGCGATCCCGAGGCCTACGGCCACGCCGACGATCGGAAGCACCAGTGTCGCATACCACGGCGGGGACGTGCCACCGTTGACGACCCGGATGGAGGCGTTGAGCGTCGCGTTGTAAAGGTCGCGTACCTGGACGGAGATCCCACTCGTTCCGGACGGCAGCTGGGTCGTCGACCACGTCGTCGAGTTGGTCCAGCCGCTGGGGGCCCACGGGCCGCTCCACGCGTACTCGACGGGAGGGGTGCCCCCCGAGAGGTGGGCGGTAAAGTCGATCGCGTTCCCGACCCCGGACACCGAGATCGTCAGCGATACCGGTGGCGTGGGATCGTTGACCCAGAGGTGGAGGGTCGCCGCACCCAAGTCCCCCAGCGAATCGTTGACACTGACGTTCGCGGGCTGCGCCCCTACGCTCATCGGGGTGAACGTGACGTTCGAGCGGTTGGTCCATCCGCCGAGAGGGGGCGCGAGAACCCAGAAGAATCGATAGGGAGGAGCCCCCCCGAAAACTTGGGCATGGAGCGTCACGGGAACGCCCGCGGTGACCTCACCGGAGGATGGCGGGCCGGTGATCTCAACGCTGAGCGCCCCCGCGAGCGATGCGGGGACGAGACGCGGAAGGTTCGTTCCGCCCTTCTCCGGGGTTCGCGCACCCGCCCCTCCGGCCGACGCGGGGACGGCGGTAAGGAGGAGGACGATGGCCAGGGCGAGCGCCGCGAGGGTCAGGGAGTCGAGGGGAGGGTGACGCGCGACCGTGGCTTGGGAACCCCGCGGGCAGGAGGGTCTCCCCCAGCCCTGGGATATCGTGGGTAGCGCACGAGCCAGGTCACGGGGGTCGGGCAACGGAGATCCTCCCGCACCGCATCGGTACGGTGCCGATAATCGTTTAACCGACGGCCGCCCGCTGGGTCGATGGTCTCCGAACGACCCCGGATCCTCGTCCTGGGCCTCGACTCGGTACCTCCGGAGCTCCTGTTCGAGCGGTTCCGCTCGAAGATGCCCCACATCGACCAACTTCTGCGGGTGTCGCGTTGGGGAACTCTGCGGAGCTGCGATCCCCCCATCACGGTCCCTTCGTGGGCGGTCATGTTCTCCGGGATGGACCCAGGCTCCCTGGGAGTCTACGGGTTCCGCCACCGCCGGGCCGGTACGTACTGGGACACCTACTCGCCCACGCCCCAGATGCTTCGCTACCCGATGGTCTGGGAGATCCTCTCGCGGATCGGCCGACGCGTCGCGGTGGTCGGCATGCCGCCCGGTTACCCTCCCCCGAGGGTCAACGGCGTCTACGTCTCCGACTTCCTGACGCCCGAGGGGGCGAAGGACATCTGTTCGCCGTCCTCGCTCGCGCCGGAGCTCCTCGCGATCGCGGATGGCTACACGTTCGACGTGGGCTTCCGTGCCGACGATCGCGAGCGTATTGGCGAGGAGCTCTTCCGGATGACCCGCCAGCGTTGGGCCGTCGCCCGCCACCTC
>JBOGRS010000123.1:0-1867 GCA_050749685.1 Thermoplasmata archaeon | reverse complement strand
GAGGCTCTCACCCTTGCGCATCGAGCTCGCCGACGGGTCCGCGATCGTGACGCACCGGCCCTGCAGGCGATGGACCGCCGCCTCGAAGGACAGGCGCGTTCGCGTGGACGGCTCGAAGAACGCGAGAGTGACGAGCTTCCCGTCGAGGTGGGCGCCGCGCTTCGATCCCTCGGCGTACGGGATCATCCGGCGGGATGCCTTGAGGACCTCCTCGATCTCCTCCCGCGCGAGGTCGCGGATGGAGATGAGGTCACGGCCCTTGAGGCTCATCGGAGCGGGCCGACGGACGGGGCTCACTTAATCGTTGTGCTTGCACGAGGTGCGCGTCCCTCGAGGAGGAGGAGCTATCCTCGCGCACCGGTGGTCCGCGACGTGGCTGGGTCCGGCCGCCCGATCAAGGTCGCCCTCTTCGTCGGGCTCGTCGTCGCCTGGGGCCTCAACTACATCTTCGTCCGCGAGGGTCTCCCCTACGCGGCTCCGCTCTGGCTCGCCTTCCTGAGGTCGGGCGTGGGCGCCCTCGGGGCCGCCGCGATCGTCGGACTCAGGGCCTCGCGGTCCCGCCTGGATCGGGCGGCGCGCCGCGATGCGCTCCTGCTCGGGATCCCGAACACCGCCCTCTTCTTCGGCCTCTGGTTCGTGGCCGCCGGCTCGGTCCTTCCCGGGATCGCCTCGGTCGTCGTCTACACCTTTCCGCTCTGGGTTGCGGTGTTCTCCGGCCCCGTCCTCCATCGCCGCGTGGGGCCCGTCGACGGGCTCGCGATCGTGGGGGGCTTCGTCGGCGTCGTCCTGATCGCGCAGCCCTGTCAGGCCGGCGCCGGGCAACTGCCGCTCGTCGCGGTGCTCGAACTCCTCGCCGGAGCGGTCAGCTGGGCGACCGGGACCGTCGTGGCGCAGCGGAGATTTCCCCCCTCCGACCTCATCGAGGTCAACGCCTACCAGCTCGCGGGGGGGGCGACCGCCCTGTTCGTCGCGAGCGTCCTCTTCGAGGGAGGAACGGTCCCGGTCCCGTCGGCCCCGCTCCTCGGGATCGTCCTCTGGCTCGGGCTCGTCGGCACGTCGTTCGGGTACGCGGTCTGGTTCTGGCTCCTGGGTCGGACCCATGCCTCCCGCCTCAGTGCCTACGTCTTCCTCGTTCCGGTCGTCGCGCTCGCGGCCTCGTCGCTCCTCTTCGGCGAACGGTTGGACCTCCTCCAAGTGGTCGGGGTCGCGGCCGTCCTCGCGGCGCTGTACGCCATCGGCGTCCACGCGCGTCCTCCGACTCCCCTCACCGACCGAACTACCGCACCGAGCCCCACGCGGCTCGACGGAAGGTTATAGAGGCGGGTCGCCGTGTACGCGTCGATGGGGTGTCGCGCGCGCGCGTCCGACGGCCGAGGCCGCGCGGGCGATCGACCCTAGAGGATACCGAACGATGCAGTCCGCCGCGTCCGAACAGCTGGTGCGTCAGGCTTACGCGTACCGCGTCTCGCCGGAGGCCGAGGAGTACGGACTGCTCCTCCTCACCACCGCCCGGCTCGTGTTCCGGGTACAGGAGAGCAACGTGATCGAGGACCGCGTCCACATCGGCCTCGAGTACATCGGCAACGTCCTCGTGAGCCCACCCGCGTACGGTCCCCCCTGCGTCCAGGTCTACAGCTCGATCGGCGCGACGCAGTTCCGGGTGGAGGATCCGGTCGGCTGGGCCCAGACGATCGTCAACGCTCGGGCCGCGCTCTACCATCGCAGCGCTCCCCTAGCGCCGGCGGCGCCGAGGCCGCCGCCTTCCGGGGCCACGCCGCCGTCGGCCGCCACGCCGGGGGCCGCCGCGACTTCGGCCCCCGGGGGGGAGAGCGCCTCCGGATTCTGCGTCAAGTGCGGGCAGGCCCGC
>JBOGRS010000122.1:0-1903 GCA_050749685.1 Thermoplasmata archaeon | reverse complement strand
GGCAGGACGGTGATTTCCCGAGCCTCCCCGCGCTCCATTTCTCGGGGACCGATGTCGGGACGGACTGGCGGTTCGACGCCAAGCTGCGCTGAGGGGACGCCCGAGAGCGTCGGTCGCCCGCCGGCGCCCCGGGGTGCTGCGAGGGCGATACGATTATGGGACTTCGGCGGGTCCGCCGCCCATCGCATGCGTCAGGGACTCGCCCGTGTGGTGGCCCGGGGATGGCTCCGTGGAGTTCGACCTCGCCCTCGGGGGTATCGCCTCGCGGCGGCCGTCGGACTCCTCGCGCTTGCCCTGATGGCCTGTCTCTCGCCGTCGACCTCGGGAGCCGCCGTTCCTTCCCCCGTGACCGCCATCCCCTTTACGACCGTGGCCCCGGCCGGCACGAACGCCCCCACGACGGTCGCATCGACCCTTAACCTCGGGATCTCCTCCGTCCCCGGGACGATCTGTATCCAAATGGAGACCAACTGCAGTGCCGGGGCCGGGATCGCCCGCGTCCAGATGACCGCGATCGCCTACGGCTCGCCCGTCGCCACGTGGCCGAACGTGCAGGTCGCCTTCGTCCTCGAGACGACGGCGTACGACGGAGTCTACTACCACGGGTTCTTCACGGGCGGCCTCGACGCGTGCGCGAAGTCCGGCACCGGCGAGAATCCGCTCTGCGAGGAGTCCAACGGGGACCCGTTCTTCTTCGCGCATGCCGGGCAGGTCGCGAGCGCGATCCAGGCGGCAAATCCGCGCGCGAACGTCTCCTTCGCGCTGGTCGACTACTTTGCGACCGGCCAGGGCGACTGGTCGGACGGAACGACGGACGGATCGCAGTACCACGTCGACGTCGGCCACTTCGAGAGCGCCGCGAGCTTCGGCCCGGACGTGACGAGCACGCTGGTCGACGGCGTCTTCGGGGGCCAGATGTACGGCGACATCGGCCTCGACGACAACTTCCTCCACTCCCCCAGCATCATCGCCCTCTACGGCGCGATCATCGGGAGTGGGCTCGACTGGTCCCCGAACGCCCATCACGTCATCGTCCTCATCACGTCGACCTCGCCCCAGGACCCGCTCTACGCGGAGAACTACCGCGTGAGCCCGAGCTTCTACCAACCGAACCCGCAGTTCGAGCGCCACCCGTATGGCTCGACGTGCTCGCCGTCGTTCCCGTTCGCGGAAGGGGCGAGCCCGGCCTGCGAGGGGTGGGTCCGTCCCCAGGACGGGAACTCCCACGACAGCATCGCGGCGCTGGCCCGCGAGTCGCCGTCCTGCGTCCGCTCCGTCGGCGCCGTCTGCACGATCGACGTGCTCGACCTGTGGGACACCCCGACCGACCCCTACTCCGCCGGATGGCCGACCGGCATCGCCGGGGGAGGTCCGGGGGGCCCGATCGTCCTCACCGACGCCTCGCACATCCTCGAGGCGGGCTGCGACCTCGCCGCGGCGACCGGGGGGAGCTGGGACGGGCCGTCGTTTTGGACGTGCTCGAGCGGGGAGACCGGCGATCTCACCTACGTCGCCCACGGACCGGTATTTACGCCGAACACGCAGAACCCGAGCCTGATGCGCGCGTTCTCCCGGATCGCCTTCGGCCCGGTCTACACGACCGTGACCGCGAACCACACGAACGAGTCGATGTTCCAGTTCGTCCCGTTCGGGTCGATCACGCTCGCGCCGAACCCCCAGTGGTCGGCCGCGTGCTACCAGGCGAACGGATACTATCTCTCGACGTGCCAGACGGCGCCGACCCTCCGCACCGTCGGAGGGGTGACGACGTACGGATGGAACTGGAGCACCAACGCGACGGCCAACGTGATGAACCTCGGTGACCAGTGGACGCTCGTGTTCGACGTGATGGCGACAGGTCCTCCGTACGCGATCGTGCCGATCGACGCCTGCGCGACCTACG
>JBOGRS010000121.1:0-2105 GCA_050749685.1 Thermoplasmata archaeon | reverse complement strand
CCCCGGGCCCGCTACGGAGTCGCCTCCGGGGTCATGATGACGCTCCGCAACTCGTCGATGGCGCTCAGCTTCGCCGTCGGCCTGATCGCGCTCACGAGCCAACTTCCGGGAGGGACCGCGGCCGTCCTCTTCGGCGGGGCGTTCACGCCGGCGACGCTGGCCAACATGCACCTCACCCTCGCCCAGCTCGACCAAGTCTTCCTTCAGGGGATGCACGTCGCCTTCACCGTCTCGGGTCTCTCGGTCCTCTCCGGGGCCGTGTTCTCCGCCCTCCGGGGACGCGAGGCGCGTGCCGGCCGGCCCGTCTACCTCCGACGCCCCACGTCACGTGGGCCGGTGGTGCCGAGCCGGGAGGGGTCCCACCCTCCCGCGCCCCCTGAGGTCGAGGCGACGGGCGAGGGATAGTCGCCCTTCCGGGGCCACAATCCTTTTGGGGCCAACCCCGTGCCTAAGTCCGAGGAGGAGGTCGCGTGCACGTCATCGGGGGCACGGCGTCCACGTCGCTCGCCGAGAGGATCTCACGGGAGCTCGACAATGCCCCGTTCGGCATCCCGTTCGTCAAGCGGTTCCCGGACGGTGAGATGTATCTCAGGGTCGGGGGCCGCCTCGAAGGCGAGGACGTCGTCCTGGTACAATCGACGCGGACCGACGAGGACCTGCTCCAGCTCTTCCTCCTCGAGGATGCGATCCGCCAGGGGGGGGCGCGCCGCCTCTTCGTCGTCGTACCCTACTTCGGGTATGCCCGACAGGACCGCTCGTTCTTCCCGGGCGAACCGGTGAGCGCGCACACGTTGGCCCGCCACGTGGAGCTCGGGGCGGACGCGGTCGTGACCGTCGACCTCCACTCGTCGCAAACCCTGAGCGCGTTCAGCAAGCCGGCGTTCGAGGCGAGCGGGATCCCGGCGATCGCCCGCCTATTGCGGGAGCGACCCGTCGACCTGCTCGTATCGCCGGACAAGGGTGGGGTCGACCGCGTCCGTCGGATGGCCCAGATCCTCGACAAGCCCTGGACGGCGCTCGAAAAGAAGCGCATCGACAGCGAGCACGTCGAGCTCGCCCTCCCGCCCCAGCTCCCGGTGGACCTCCCCGGCAAGCACGTCGTGATCCTCGACGACGTCATCACCACCGGCGGCACGATCGTCGAGGCGGCGAAGCTCCTCAAGAAGCATAAGGTGGGGGCGATCGCCGCCGCGTGCACCCACGGGCTCTTCCTGCGCGACGCCTTCGAGCGGATCAAGGCGGTCACCGACGTGCTCTACTCGACGGACACGCTCGACAATCCTGCGGAGAAAGCGAGCGTCGCCCCCGACATCGCCCAGATCCTCCAGCGGGCCTGCGCCCGACTCTGATCGCGGGGGTCGACGCCGCGATGGTGGCGGTGCCTCCGCGGCCGGCCCGCGATGCGCCCTCGGACCTCCTGCTCGAGCTCGTGGGACACCTTCGACGCGAGCTCGCCCAGCGCGGCGAATCCCTCTCGCCCGATTGGGTCGACCAGGCCGTCGCCGACCTTCGGTCGGGCGACCTCGAGGGGTGGTGGCTCGGGTCCGCGGCCGGACCCGGGGGGCTCGCCTTCTTCTCCGTCCGACCCCAGCGAGCCTATGGACATGTCCACGTGGAACCCGGCGAGAAGGCGGCCGATCGCTCGCTCGCCCTCTACACAGCGATGGTGGACGCCCTGCCGATGTCGGTCCACCGCCTCGATTGCGGACTCACCGGCCTCTCCCTCGACGACGAGGCCACCGTCCGCCCCCGCTTCGCCCACGTTCCGGGCACGCGGGTCATCCCGCGCTTCGCGCTCGAGCGCCCTCTTCGGCCCGACGACGCCCGCGAGCCCCACCTGCCCGATGGGGTCCGCCGGATCCCCCTCGCCGACGTCGCCCTCGACGCGCTCGCGACGCTCGACCGTCGGGCGTTCGGCGCGACCTCTGACGCGGCGCTCCTCGCCGACACGCTGGAGGAGAACCGTCGGGTGCTCGAGGAGATCCAGCACGGCCGCCTCGGACTCTTCCTGGAGGCCGCCTCCACCGCCCTCGCGAGCGACGACGGCCACCTCATCGCCGCGCTCCTGACGACCGAGGAGACGCCGCGGCACGGCATCTTCGTCG
>JBOGRS010000120.1:0-2112 GCA_050749685.1 Thermoplasmata archaeon | reverse complement strand
CGAGTGGGTGAAGGCCGAGGGGGACCTCCTCGTCCTTGGGATCACCGATCACGCCCAGTCCGAGCTCACCGACATCGTGTTCGTCGACCTGCCCGCGGTGGGGAAGGCGGTCGGGGCCAAGGCGAGCGTCCTCGTGCTTGAATCGGTCAAGACCGTCGCCGACGTCTACGCGCCGGTCGCGTCGAGCGTCGCGGGCGTGAACTCGGACCTCACGGCCCACCCCGAGCTGGTGAACCAGGACCCCTACGGGAAGGGGTGGCTCGTGAAGCTCCGACCGACCGCGCCTTTCGACCCGGCGAGCCTCCTCACCGCCGAGCAGTACCGCGCCGCCATCGCGACCCCGGCGTCGCCCTAGTCGGACGGTTCGAGCCCAATCCGTCCGAGGGCTTCGACCGGCGACGGCAGGTCGACGGCGGCGGAGCGCGGGTCCAGCGGCCGTCCCCCGGTCGAGAGGACGCGTCGGGCCACCCCGGGGCAGTAGCCGCATTGCGCGCACGTCGTGTGGACGCAGTCGGTCGCCGCGATGCGCCGAAGGAAGCCCGGCGGGAAGGCGGAGTTCTCGATCCGAAGGTCCGACGCCCCCTCGAACGCCGCGTAGAGACGGTCCAGGACGGGCGACACCCCGTCGCCGGCGCCCAACTGGCGGAGCGCCGATGTCGGACCCTTCACCTGGACGAACGAGAGGATATCGAGAAGATTGCCGTCGTAGCGACGCTCGGCGTAGGCCCGAGCCGCCCGCGCGAGCCACGCCGTGGAACGGTTCCGTCCCGAAACCTTGAAGCGCGTCACGCCGGCCTCCTCGTAGACGGGGAGATCCTCCGGTCGGACGAAGATGCCCGAGATGATGCGGCTCGGGTCGCGGACCATCTCACTCCCGCACTCGAGGATCGGGTACTCGAAGACCGGACACTCGGAGCCGGTCTGCGCCGCGATCGAGCTCGTATTGAGGTGATGGGCCCGGTAGGGGCAGTCCTTGAGGCACGTCTGGTTGACGAGGACCTCGACGCGGAGGCCCAGACGGACGAGCGCGCGGACGAGCGCGAAGTCGCGGTTCGCCTCCTCGAGGACGACCGTGTCGGCGCCGAGCCGGGCGAAGTACTCGGCCTGGGTGACCGTGCGCACCCGAGCGAAGGTGGAGACGGTGATCGGTACGCCGGGATGTTCGCGGTGGACGAGCTCGATGAGCACCGGGAGGGCGAGGACGAACCCATCGACGCCGACGTCGAGCAGGTGGTCGACCTCGCCGAGGAACTCCTCGCGGAACCGTGGACGGTACTCCTTGAGGCCGAGGTCAATGCTGTTGAGCGTCGCGTAGAAGCGCCGACCGGCCGCGTGGACGTCGGCCACGTGGCCGGCGAACGCGCGCTCGGTGACCTTCGGCAGGATCCTCGGGGGACGCCCGCCCCCGGTGAGGCTCGTGGGGTAGTTGCCGAAGAACGTCGAGACCGGCAAGGCCTGCGTCTCCGCGACGAGGCGCTCATCGAAGTTCGATGCCAGGACGATCTCCATCGAGCGCCGCGAGGTTCCGGCGGAGGGTAAGCGCGCGACCGCACCGGTGCGGGGGGAAGGAGAAACGGTCGCGGGCGATGGACCGATGCGATGACGCGGTCGGGGGGGACGACGCGGGACGAGGTGGACCGGTTGCGCGGTGAATTGGAGGCGATCGATCGCTCCCTGATCCTCCTCGTCGGGGAACGGCGGCGCGCGCAGCATCGCCTGCTCGGATACAAGCTCCACCACCGCCTCGCCCTGTCGGACCCGTACCAGGAGCAGCTCGTCTCGGCCCGAGCGCGAGGGTGGGCGACGGAGCAGCACGCCGACCCGGATCTCGCCGAGGAGGTCGTGCGTCTTAACGTGGCGGCGGGGAAGCGGGCCTTCTTCCATGGAGCCACCGCGGACGATACGACGGCCGCGACGTGCACGGTCTTCCTCGATGTGCCGTCCTTCCCACCGCGTTCCCCTTCCTCGTCCCCGGCGCGCATCGAGCACCTTCCCGCACGGGCCCACGCGACCACCTGAGCGACGGCGCGACCGGCACGCTCGCACGTCCTAGGGTCGACATGGCGCGGTCGGAGCCTGCGAGGGCGAACGCGCGACCCGATGGGTCGGACC
>JBOGRS010000119.1:0-2236 GCA_050749685.1 Thermoplasmata archaeon | reverse complement strand
GCTCGGGGAACTGCGCGCTGATGTCCTCCAATCGACGGGAGAAGAGTCGGACCGGACCATCGGCGGGGATGTGCGCCTGGATGCGGAGGCCGTCGTACTTGTACTCGAACGCCGCCTTCCCTTCCATCCGGGTCAGCACGTCGGCGAGATTGGGCGAGCGTTCCGCGAGCATCGGACGAATGGGACGACCCACGCTAAGGTGGATCTCGTCGAGCCCGGCGAGCCCGTGTTCCGCGAGGCGTTGCGCGACCAATCCAAGGTCGCTCGAGACGTTGAACGCCGCCTCGGTCCTCGCCCGCGCCTCCTTGGCTCCGAGGCCGTAGGCGTCCGCGAGCGCGTCGAGGATCGTCATCTCGCGAACGCCGAGACGAAGGGTGCCGAGAACGAACCGTACGATGTACCGGGCTTCGATGGGTAGCGCTCGGGCGAGGAGGCGGACGAGCCCCTGGACCTTCGCCTCCTGACTGCCCTCCCCGCTCGCCCGTGCGATGGCCCGCAATCCATCGTAGACCTCCGTGACCTCGAGAGCGGGGGAGGATGGGTGCTTGGCCTCCCGTTCCATCAGCTCCTGCACCACGGTGCCGAGGTCGCCGACTCGCGCCAAATGCTCAGCGACCTCGCTTTCGGGGACGGAAGTGGCGAGCGCCACCGCCTTGCTCGCGAGGGAGATCGCCATTCCGAGCTCGACCCCCTCGTACTCCGGGCGCAGCAGCCCTTGGGAGAGGTAGAGCACCTCGGGGAGCTCGTCCGGGGTGAGCCGCTTCAGCAGGTCCACGAGGATCGCGCGCATCTCGAGGCGCTTCGTCGTCGCTTCGAGCCGCTCGTAGACGGCGGAGAGCTCAACGAATCGCACGGCCCGCCCCTTCGACGACCGCCGTGCGCAGCCGGCGCAGATTATCCCGGATGTTCCCCCCGGCAAAGACCGAGTTCCCGCAGACGAAGAAGGTCGCGCCGGCACCGGCGGAAGGCCGCGCGGATTCAACGGTGATTCCTCCGTCGATCGACACGTCCGCCGATGACCCGAGGGCGTCCAATCGGTCGCGCGCCTCGCGGACCTTCGGGAGCACTTCGGGGAGGAACGCCTGGCCCGAGAATCCCGGGACGACGCTCATCACCAGGACCTGGTCAAGACGCGGGAGCCACGGAGCCACGCGGTCGAACGTCGTGTCCGGTCGCAACGCTGCCCCTGCCGCCACCCCGAGTTCGTGGATCCGTGGGATCAGGGTCGCCGGGTCGGCCGACGACTCGAGGTGGAAGACGAGGGTGTCGCCCCCGGCCCGCGCGAACGCCTCCACATAGCGTTCGGGATCCTGGATCATCAGGTGAACGTCAAGGGGCAGTCGAGTGCGCGCGCGCACGGCCTTCACGAGCGCGGGACCGAACGAGAGGTTGGGAACGAAGTGTCCGTCCATCACGTCGAGGTGAAGGGCGTCCGCCCCGCCGTCCTCCGCGGCGCGGATGGCCACGGCGAGGTCCGCAAAATCCGCGCTGAGGAGCGACGGGGCGATTCGGAGCCTACGGCTCGGCGGTGCCACGGCGGGTCGAGTCAATAAGGGCATATATACTACCTTGGGGGTCTGGGCCCCGTTCCCGGGGGTGCCCGGGAAGGGGAGAAATCGATGGAAGGGGAACGTACGAACCAATCGGGGAGGGGACGCTGGTCCGGCCAGCGCGCTCTTTCCACGCCGATCGCCGCGGTCGTCATGCTCGTGGTGATCCTGGTCGTGGGAGGGGTGGGCTACGTCGGGCTCAATGCCGCCAAGCCCTCGCCCGCGAACCGCACGTCGTGCACGCCCGCCAACAGTCCGGCGTGTGCGGCGTACTCGAATCTTCACGACGTCACGCTGAACACGCCCTTCAAGGCGATTCAGCAAGGCAGCCTGCTACCCTTTACCGCCAACCTCCCCCCTGGGGAAACCGCCACTTCCTACACGTTCAATTTCGGAGATGGATCGACGTCGGCCGCCCAAACGACCGCCACCGCGACGCACTCGTACGCCTCAACCGGGACGTACATCGCGAGCGTTCAAGTGACGGTCGGAGGTGTCCAGCACGACAACTACAAGTCGTTGGTCGTGATCTCCGTCTCCTCTTCCTATCAGTCCGCCTCGTCCGGTGACAGTCCGGGAGTCGCGGGACAGATCGTTTCCAACAGCTCGTCGACCTCGGGAGCCACCGCGATCATCGCCCCCGGAGGGTCGGTCACCTTCGCCGGGTCGTACACGTCGGCGCCGAC
>JBOGRS010000118.1:0-2251 GCA_050749685.1 Thermoplasmata archaeon | reverse complement strand
CCGCTCGATCCACTGGAGCGCGGCCCGGGGCTCGGTGAAGTAGTCCGGGAAGCGGCTCCCGATGAGCTCCTCGCGCGTGTAACCGGTGACCGTCTCCATCTGACGGTTGAGGTCGGTGATGTTCCCGTTGACGTCGACGGTCACGAACGCGTCGAGCGACGCCTCGATGAGCCCGCGGTTGTACCCCTCGGCCTCACGTAGCCGCTGCTCGAGCTGCTTCTGCTCCGTGATCGCGCGCGCGGCGGCGAAGACCCCTTTGAGCGTCCCGTCCCGCCCCCGGAAGGTCGTCGCGTTGTACGAGACGACGGTCTCCTGCCCTGTCCGGGAACGAAGCGTGAGCTCGAGGTTGGTGACGCGCTCCTCCGCGAGGACACGGCGGATCCCCTCTTCGGCGAGGGCCGGGTCCGTGAAGTAGTTCTTGAACGGAGTACCGATCAGCTTCTCCCTCGGATGGCCCGTGAGCTCCTCCATCCGCTTGTTGACGTCGGTGATGATGCCGAGCGTGTCGGTCGTCATCTGCCCGTCGATGTTGGCCTCGATGAGCCCGCGATTGTACTCCTCGGATTCGATCAACTTCTGGTGGAGCTTCTCCTCGTCGGTGATGTCCTTGGAAACGACCAGGATCCCGATCGGCTGGCCGGCCGTGTCGCGGATCACCGTCTGGACGACGCGGGCGGTGAACTCTTCGCCGTTCTTCCGCCGGCGTCGGATGATTCCCTCCCACTTGCCTTGGTTCAGGGTGGCCTCGTTGAGACGTTCGACGTCGCCGTTGCGGATGTGTTCGGGAGTGTGGAGAACGTGGGAATCCGAGCCGATGATCTCCTCGGCCGGATACCCGTAGATCCGCCGCGCCCCCTCGTTCCAGAGGAGGACGTAGCCCTTGAGGTCGGTCGCGATGATCGAGTACTCGGTCGACGACTCGAGAACGTTCTGCAGGAAGGCCCGGTAGTCCGAGATGCGCTCGATGGCCTCGGGCGTCGTCGGACGCCGTCCCTGCCCGCTAGGTCGGGCGCTTTGGGAGGACATGGTAGGCGGTAGGTTACTTCGTTTAAGGGGCTACCGTCACTAATCGGTTACGGTGGTCGCGCGGGAGGGCCGTTGCAGGAGCGACGGGGGGTGGACGACTCAGTCCCAGGGCGATTTCATCGGCCGGGCCCCCCGGGACCGGAGGAGTCGTCCGCGAGGATCCTGGGTGGGTACGATCAAGGGGAGCACACCGGGTCGATCCGCATGGTCGAACATGCGGCCCCGAGCGCCGTATGCCCGCCGGGCGTGCTATCGGGAGTTCGCCGCAGGAACATCAGTTCCAGCGGACGATGGACGGGAATGCCTTCGGTCAAAAATGGGGCCCTCCCCGGGGGGAAGAGGGTCACCCCGCTCGGCGGCGGCGGTTCGGACCTTGTGGGTCCGCTCCGGGCCTCACCGCTGGGCCGCTCGGGGTTTCGGCGCCGTGGGGACGTCGCGACCGAAGGCACGGAAGAGGGGACGCGGACGGCCCTTATGTACCGACCGTTCCCGAACGATTACTACCCCACGTTCACGCGTGGTCCGGAGTGCGGGCGGGCGTTCGACCCGGGACCCGCGGGAAGTCCGCGAGGCTCCGGTGATCGGCGACCTACCGCCTCGAGGCCAAACCAACCCGTGCGTGAGAGTGCGCGACGACGAGCGCGCTCCGCGGAGAGGCCCTCAACACATCGTCGGGATCGGCGCGCCACGAGCGCGGGGGCACAAGGGACGGTCCCGCATCACCGAGCGACGCTCCCGGCTTCGCGCCGTCCGGCTCACGCCCCCGAACGTCCCGCGACGTCGAGAGGCGCAGGTAGAGGAAGACCGGCTGGGCCAGCCACGCAACCGTCCAGCCCCGTTCGGTCAGCGTGTACTTGGCCCTCGGAGGGCGCGACTCGATGATCTCGCGGCGGACCATCCCGTTCTCCTCGAGGTCCTTGAGCTTTAGGGAAAGGACGCGGGGGCTGATGCCCGGCAGCGAGCGCCTCAACTCCTCGAAGCCGACCCCCGGCGTCACGTGGAGAGCGAGGAGGATGTCGGCCGACCACTTGCCGAAGATCGCGCGCACGCGCCGCAAGTTGTCCTGCTGCTCGGGCTCCGGCTCCGGGTCGAGCCCGAGCGCGTCGTTCACGCGCTCGACGAGCCGGACGGCCGATTGTCGGAACTCGCGGAAAGCGTCCTCCACCCCGGGGGGCGGTCGGATCGCATCGTTGTTCCCGGCTCGCTTCGGCGCCGCGGAGAGGAT
>JBOGRS010000117.1:0-2324 GCA_050749685.1 Thermoplasmata archaeon | reverse complement strand
GTCGGCACGGTGACCGCCCCCACGACGAACTGGTGGCAACAGACCTTCCTCGGGCTCGAGATCCTCTACTGGATCATCATCGCGATCGCCATCGTGGCCGCGATCCTCGGGATCGTCCTCGTCTCCCGCCGCCAGGCGCGGGGCAAGCTCGTCGAGTGCGGGGAGTGCGGCAACCTCATCCCCGAGAACGCGACGATCTGTCCCAAGTGCGGTGCGGAGTTCGAGTCCAACCTCGTGCGGTGCAGTCGCTGCGGCTCGACGATCCCCTCGAATTCCAAGGTCTGCCCCGAATGCGCCGCCCAGCTCTTGGGCGGGGCCGAGGAGGCGACGAAGGACCCGGAGCGCCAGGGATACGCCGACTTCATCGAGCGCTACCGAGCTGAAGCGAAGAAGGAGTTGGGCGACAACTACAGCGAGGGGGCCTTCTGGGACTGGTGGAAGCGCCAGCCGACGTACCTATCGTTCACGCAGTGGCGACTCCAACAGGGCCAGGGCACGCGTGCCGGCATGACGGCCCCCGTCGAGTCGACCGCGGAGCCGCCGCGAAGCGGCGCGCCACCCTCCGGCGGCGGGATGCCCCCACGCCAAGGTGGTGGCGGCGGCGGCGCGTCCGCCGCGCCGGGATCGACCCCTCGCGGGGCGCCTCCGCCGGTCGCGCGTCCACCGCCCCCGAGGCCCGCGGCGGCCAGTCCGGCAGCTCCGTCGGCGGCCCCGGCCTCCAACGCTACTCCGCCCTACGTCGAGCCGGCGCCCGGGGCCGCCGCGACCAAGCCCTGCTCGAACTGCGGGCGGGAGATCCCGCCGGAATACCTCGTCTGTCCGTTCTGTTCGGCCGTGACGCGGTAGGTCCACGGGGCGCAGCCATCGCCAACCGCTTTAACCTCCGGCCCTCCTCGCCCCCGTGGGGAAGATGGCCGGAGACCTCACCATCGGCAAGCAGAAGGTCGCCTGGGCCCGCACCCACATGCCCGTCCTCGAGGGGATCCGACGGCGCTTCGAGTCGGAGAAACCGTTCAAGGGACGCACGATCTCCGCGGTCCTCCACGTCGAGTCGAAGACGGCCGCGCTCGGGCTCGCGCTCCAGGCCGCCGGCGCGGACGTCCACATGGCCGCGAGCAACCCGCTCTCCACCGACGACGACGCCGTGGCGGTCCTTCGGGCCGAGGGGGTACCCACGCTCGCGGTGAAGGGGGAGTCGACGCAGGACTACCACCGCGGGATCCAGGCGATGCTCGACGCGGACCCCCAGATCATCATCGACGATGGGGCGGACCTGGTGGCGCTCGCCCACGCCCAACTTCCGGGGCGCGGCCGCATCCTCGGATCGACGGAGGAGACGACCACGGGCGTGACGCGCCTCAAGGCCCTCGAACGGTCGGGCGGGCTCCGCTTCCCGGCGATCGACGTGAACGACGCCGAGATGAAGCACCTCTTCGACAACCGCTACGGGTGCGGCCAGTCGGTCCTCGACGGGATCTTCACCGCGACCAACCTGCTCATCGCCGGACGCGTCTGCGTCGTCGCGGGCTACGGCTGGTCGGGCAAAGGGGTCGCCTCCCGCCTGCGGGGCCTCGGCGGCGAGGTCATCGTCACCGAGACGGACCCCGTCCGGGCGATCGAGGCCCGTCTCGAGGGATTCCGCGTCATGCCGATGCTGGACGCTGCCCCTCAGGCCGACCTCATCGTGACGGTCACCGGCGACCGGGACGTCGTCCGCGGCGAGCACTTCAAGGTGATCAAGAACGGCTGCCTTCTCGCGAACGCGGGCCACTTCGACATCGAGGTCTCGAAGACCGACCTTCAGGGGATGTCCGTCGCCCACGGCCCGGTGCGGCCGCATGTCGAGGAGTTCGTCTTCGCGGACGGTCGGAGGGTCTACCTCCTCGGCGAGGGACGGCTCATCAACCTGGCGGCGGGGCAGGGTCATCCGGTCGAGATCATGGACCTGAGCTTCGCGTTGCAGGCGCTCTCGGCCGAGTACCTGAGCGCGAAGGGCGAAGGCCTCGCCCCGAAGGTCTACGCGGTCCCCCCGGACCTCGACCGGGCGGTGGCGCTCGCCGCCCTCGCCCCCCTGGGCGCGCAGCTCGAGACACTCACCGCGACGCAGCGCTCCTACCTTTCCAGCTGGGAGACCGGGACATGAGCACCGAGAACCTGCCGGACGACCGCCGCTACACGACGAGCCACGAGTGGGTGATGGCCGAGGGGGACCTCCTCGTCCTTGGGATCACCGATCACGCCCAGTCCGAGCTCACCGACATCGTGTTCGTCGACCTGCCCGCGGTGGGGAAGGCGGTCGGGGCCAAGGCGAGCGTCCTCGTGCT
>JBOGRS010000116.1:0-2476 GCA_050749685.1 Thermoplasmata archaeon | reverse complement strand
GTCCACACCGCTCGGACCAACCACATCGGGCTACTGGTTCGCGCAGATGCAGGACCCCGCGAGCCCCTACTACGACAAGGAGCTCGCGAGCTGCACGACCACGAACCCATGCCAGTTCCCGGTGTTCGGGCAGACGGGTTCGCCGGACCTTGATCAGCGGCTGGCGCTTTGGGCATCCTCGATCGATCAGTTGAGCGGAGGGCGGATCATCGTGACGCCCGTGGACATCAACTTCATCTCGTTGGTGATCAACTCGCTCTACTCGCCGGCCTACCAGGACCCGATGCCGCTGTACAACCTCGGCTGGGCGCCCGACTACCCCGACCCGACGGACTACATGGTTCCGATGTACCAGGCGGACGGCAGCTACACCTACGGTGACGCCGTCTGGGAGCAGACGAACGTGGCGACGTTCAACGACAGCAGCTGCCACGCGTACACCGACTACACGTGGTACTCGTCGAACCCCGTCTCGAACATGTGCCAGGGGGCGGCCTATAGTGCGATGCAGATCGCGATGGGGATCGCCGCGGTCACTCCGGCCGGACCGGCGCGCGTCCTGCTCTACGCCGAGATCGAGCAGATCGCCAACTCGCTCGCGCTGTACTCCTACTGGGCCCAGCAGAACTTGGTCGCGTCGTACGCGTCGTGGATCAACGCGACCAGCCTGAACTCGAACGTGACGATCGGAGGCGGGAACGACCAGACCTGGTTCACGATCACGGGCAACGGCGTGGTCTGAGTCGAAACCTTTCCCTCGACCCCCCCTCTTCGGAGGGGGGGTCGGACAACCCCTTCCTCCTGCCCTTTTTCATGATCGACCCCCAGAACGGGGACCATCTTTCGCGCAGGAATCATCCGGGATACCCCCACTTAGAACCACGCTGTGAACTCGCCACGCCGAGCTATGCTTCCCCCCCGACCTTCCGGCAACGGTCGGGGGACCTTCCGGCGCAACCACGCCCTGGAGGTCACACATCGATGCGTCGTCGCGCTCCGGATGGCCCCCGAGGTGCTGTCCTCCGCGGCCAAGGGACGTTCGATCGAGGCTACAGGAACTCGCTCGCGTCGGGCCCGGTCGACCCTGTCGCCTCGAACGGATGCAGCCCACGGCGGACACGGTTCGCCTCCGGGGTCCATCGACCGTAGGGGAGAGGGGTGAACAGATTGGGGAAGGAGGCGTCGACGTCGCGTCGGCCCGTGGAGGCCTTCGGGCGTCGCGACCCCCAGGGAACGAAGTCGACGCGGATCGACCGGCCGGTGGCCCGTGGGCGGTACCAGAGGGCGCGGTATCCGAGGACCTCAAGGTAGACCGCGCCGACCAAGCTGAGCGCGAGCCCTAGGTAGTTGGGGGGTTGGAGCCACGCCGCCGCGATCCACGAGTCGACGACGAGGAAACCGAGCGCGATCCAGACCTTGAGGAAATCGAAATAGAACCACTCGCTCCAGCTCGGCCCGGGGTCCGCGATGGCATGTCGCCGCGCCTCCCCGTCGACCCTCGGCAGACCGAGGGGCCCCTTCGATGTGCGGGCCCGCTCGGTCGGCTCACGTGGTGCCGACATCGGATGCCGCCGAGCGGCGCACCGAGACGGTCGCGGATTCGCCCGGCGCCGCCGCCTCGGGCGTCGGATAGAGGTGGCAGGCGACGAAGTGGTCGCCCCGGATGCGGATCAACGGTGGCTCGATCTTCGAGCACATCGGCATCACCGCCGGGCATCGCGTGTGAAAGTGGCACCCCGGGGGGGGCGCGGCCGGGCTCGGCACATCGCCTTTGAGGATGATGCGCTCGCGGTGGACGGTCGGGTCGGGGATCGGGATTGCGGCGAGAAGCGCCTGGGTGTAGGGGTGGAGCGGCCTCCGGAAAAGTTCCTCGGTCGGCGCGCGTTCGACCACCTTGCCCAGGTACATCACGACGACGCGGTGGGACATCGATCGCACGACGGAGAGGTGATGCGAGATGAACAGGTAGGCAAGCCCCTGTTCCGCCTGGAGCTTCTTGAGGATGTTGAGGATCTGCGCTTGGACCGAGACATCGAGCGCGCTCGTCGGCTCGTCGAGGACGATGAAGTCCGGTCGGAGCGCGAGGGCGCGGGCGATCCCGATGCGCTGGCGTTGTCCTCCCGAGAACTCGTGGGGGAACCTCCACAGGTGCTCCGGATTGAGCCCGACCGACTGCAGGAGCTCGGCGACGCGCTGGTAGCGCTCCGTGCGGCTGCCGAGGTGGTGGATGGCGAGGGGCTCTGAGACGATGTCCCGGATGAGCATCCGCGGGCTCAAGGAGGAGAACGGGTCCTGGAAGACGATCTGGAGCTTGCCGCGGATCGTGTTGAGACGGCGACCGCCCATCCGGTAGACGGAGTACCGGTCGGCGATCTCGTCGAGCTCCTTCAGGAGCGCGGCGCCGTTATGGGGCAGCGACTCCTCGTCGCCTTGCTGGCCCAGCTCGCCGTAGATCGCCTCGATGCGCGCCTGGGCC
>JBOGRS010000115.1:0-2574 GCA_050749685.1 Thermoplasmata archaeon | reverse complement strand
ACCCCGGCTCCCGAGCCGCCCCGGACGAAACCTTTTGACGCGAGGGAGGGTGGCCCGGCGATGCCCGAAGGAACCATGGAGCGCACGCTCGTGCTCATCAAGCCGGACGGGGTCAAGCGCGGGCTCGCCGGCGCGATCGTCGACCGCCTCGAGCGCAAGACCCTCAAGATCGTGGCCGCGCGTCTCCTCACGGTCACGCCGGACCTCGCCGCCCGGCACTACGCCGAGCACCAGGGAAAGCCGTTCTATCCGGGGCTCGTCCGGCATATCACCTCGGGCCCGGTCCTCGCGCTCGCGATCGAGGGACGGTCGGCGATCGCGGTCGTCCGGGCGATCACCGGCGCGACGGACCCCGCGCGCGCCGTGCCCGGCACCGTGCGGGGCGACTTCGGCTCGGCGATGACCCCGAACCTGATCCACGCCTCCGACTCCCCCACGTCGGCCGAGCGGGAGCTCGCGCTCTACTTCACCGCCCCGGACTACCAGACCTACGCGCGCACCGATCAGGAGTTCGCGTAGCCCGATGATCCCGGACCTCGAGGCGGCGACGCGGGCGCTCGTTCACGGCGACCTCGTCGTCTACCCGACCGACACCCTCCTCGGACTGGGGGTGCGCGCCGACCGGCGCGACGCGGTCGCCCGTCTGTTCGCGGCCAAGCGGCGGCCGGACGGCCTGCCCGTCTCGGTCGCGGTCTCGTCGCTCGAGGAGGTCGAGCCGCTCGCGCGCCTCGGCGAGCGGGAGCGGGCGCTCCTTCGGGGGGCGCTGCCCGGACCCTACACGTTCCTCCTCCCCGCCTCGTCCGACGCGCGCCGACGCCTCGCGCGAGGCGTCGTGGGCCCCTCCGGGTCGATCGGGGTCCGCATCCCGGACCACCCGGTCGCGCGGGAGCTCGCCCGCGTCGTGGGTCCGATCGTCGCCACCTCCGCGAACCGCCACGGCGATCCGCCGTGCCGGACGATCCTCGCCGCGCGTCGCGTGTTCGGCCCCAGCGTGTCGCGCTACGTTCCGGCGCGGCCTCCCCCGTCCGGGTCCCCCTCGACGGTGGTCGACCTCACCGGTCCGGTCCCGCACGTCGTGCGAGGGGGGTGAGCCGTTGGCGCTCTACCCCGAGGACCTCGATCGGTGGCGCGAGGCGTCGCGCATCGCCGCCCGTGCGCGCGAGCTCGGGGCGCGGCGATGCGTCCCGGGGGCGCGTCGGCGGGACGTTGCCGAGGAGGTCGAGGCGTCGATCCGTGCGGACGGCGCCCAACCGGCGTTCCCGCTCAACCTCTCGCGGAACGACGAGGCCGCGCACTTTACCCCGTCCCCCGAGGACGAGGCCCGTCTCGCCGAGGGCGACCTCGTCAAGATCGATGTGGGAGCTCACCTCGACGGAGCGATCTCCGACACGGCGATGACCGTGGAGGTCGGGGGAGGGCGACGCTACGAGAACCTCGTTCGCGCGGTACACGAGGCCGTCGAGGCGGGGATCGCCGAGGTCCGCGCCGGGGTGGCCGTCGACGACCTCTCGCGGGCGATCGAGTCGGCGATCCACGCTCGGGGCCTCAAACCCGTTCGCAACCTCACGGGACACACGATCGAGCGCTACCTCCTGCACGGCGACAAGTCGATCCCCAACGTGGCGGGGATGAGCGCGGACCGCCTCGAGGAGGGGGAGGTGGTGGCCATCGAGCCGTTCGCGACGAACGGCGCGGGCGCGATCGGCAACGGCGCGTTCGGGAACATCCTGCGCTTCCGCCGCGACCCGGGGGGTGCGGACGCGAACGTCGCGCGCCTCTTCGAGCGATTCCGCACCCTTCCGTTCACGGCGCGCTGGGTCGATCCCTCCGACCGCCGCCACCTCGCCCGAGCGCGCCGGTCGCTCCAGATGTACCCGGTCTTCGTCGAGCAGGGCCACGGGTGGGTCGCGCAGGCCGAGCACACCGTCCTCGTGCGCGCGAACGGCGTCGACGTCCTCACGCGCGCGCCCGGGTGAGCGGGTGGCCCGAGCGCCACCGCATGGGATACGGCTAAATCCCTCCCGGGAACCTCGCCGTCGGATGGAGACCGCGCGTCCCCCGACCCCGTCGTCCGCCGAGCCCGAGCACCGTCTCGATCCCGGACGCGCGCGCAGCGTCCTCCTCGTCCTCTCGGCGATGGCCATGATGGTCACCTACGTCGAGACGATGGTCGTCCCGGCCCTCAACCGGTTCCAGACGTTCTTCGACTTCCCGCCGTACTCGACCGTGGCGTGGATCCTCTCCGCCTACCTTCTGGTCGGCGTCGTCACGACCCCGATCATCGGGAAGCTGGGCGACATCTACGGGAAGAAGCGCCTCCTGCTCGTGGTCATCGGGGTCTACGCGGTCGCGGTCTCGATCGCCGGCTTCACCCCGCAGATCGGCGCGGCGCTCGGGATCAGCCGTGCCTCCGACATCTACCTGCTCATCGGCGTGCGCGGGGTCCAGGGGGTGGGGATGTCGATGTTCCCCCTCGCGTTCGCGATGATCGGCGAGGAGTTCCCTCCCAAGCACGTCGCCGGCGCCCAGGGCGCCGTCTCGGCGATGTTCGCGGTGGGCGCCGCGCTCGGCCTC
>JBOGRS010000114.1:0-2665 GCA_050749685.1 Thermoplasmata archaeon | reverse complement strand
ACGATCTGGCGCGGCGCTCCGAAGCGGGGCACGCCGATGGGTCAAAGGCTTCCCGGAAAAATAGTCATCGGTCCATCGGCGATTGTCGTACTTCAGCTCACGTCAGGCCGGTTCGTGAAGGCTCACGCGTCCTCTCCGATGGGCGACGCCGCCGTGCGAAGTTGGCCCCTCCTCCCTCCCCACCGGCCACCGGGGGTGGATAGCGTGTCGGCCGGGAGCCGGGGAACGGGCGCCGGGATCGTCATCGGCCTCGCCTCGACGCTCCTCGCCCAGCAGCTGGGCTTCGTCGACCTCGGTCCATCCTCGGCCGTGATCTATCTCGTCCTGTTCACGATCGCGGGCGCCCTCATCTTCGGGCTGATCGGTCGTCGCCTCGGCCGACGGCACGCTCCCGAAGGCGTGAAGGCCTGGACGCCGGCGCCGAACGGGCCGGACGCCCCGGACGAGAACGCCGCACCGAAATCCTAGGCCGACGTCGCGGGTTCTCCGACGTCCGCGTCGAGCGGACCGGTATACGACCGCACCCGACGGGAAAGTTCGCGCGCGAACGCGCCAGGGTCCTTCGGGGAGATGAAGAGCGGCACCTTGCCGACCGTGATGAGGAGTCCGTCCGATCCGGTCTGGATCGCGTCGAAGGTGCCGATGGTCGGGCTCCACATCCGACCCCTCCATCCCCACGACCCGAACAATCCCACCGGCCCCAAGTCGCGGAGGTTGGCGCGCTCGATCCTCCGGACCTCGTCCAACCGGGCCGTCCGCGAGCCGAAGAGCCTCCATGCCCCGACGTGCTCGGAGTCCATCCAGTACCTTGTGGACAGATACCGCACGAGGAAGAGGATGAGCACGACGACCAGCAGATAGACGAGGTCCGGGACCGCCGCGAACGCCGGATTCTGGCCGGCGAGGATGAGCAGCACGACGAGTACGGCGTAGAACCCCACGACGCCGTACGAGACCGTCGCGGGGTGGCGGTACATCTCCGCCAGGTCCGGCCCGCTCACGAGATCCTGGTGCGTCCGCACTCCGCCGGACGGACGGACCGATCGCCGCGTTCGCTTCGGGGGGACGAGCGCTCGGACACGTCGCCCGGCCCACGGGGAGCGGTAGTACTTGCGCTTTCCCGGTCGACCTCCTCACGTGGGTCCTGTGTCCGTCCGCATGGGCCGTGATGCGGTCGGGTCGAGGGGACCGGCGATGTGCTCGAGACTCCCGGGATCCCCGTTCGCGCGCGGAAACTCGGGTGGGTCGGTCGAGGCTTCCCTCCCCGTGTCGCCTGTTAGCCACATCCGCCCGAGCACGATGGCGTTCCGTGTCAGGCGGAGGGCGTTCCAGGACGTCAGATGCGTCGGAGTTCGAAGCTCGGCGTTCCGTCGGGCCGATTTCCGAAAGCGTGCATTCCGGGGCGCCCGCTCATCCACAGATACGCTCCCGCCTCCCCGATCGAGCGGATCGTCAACGATTCGAACAACCCGTGGATCCTCGGCTTTCGGGCAGTCTCCTTGTCAACGGACGCGGCGTGCAATCGGATTCTGAACCGCGCCTTCTTCGGGAGTGGGGAAGGACATGCCCCGGTCCCGGAACTTGCGATCAATCTCATGTCCGTAACGTCCGGGATCGACCCGCTGCTTGCCGGGTCAAGGTGGCCCCCCTTCCCCGCCCCCGAGATCGGCCTTTCCAGGGAAGCCATCGTCCTCGATTCCCCGCTCCGAAGCGTGACGGTGCCCTGGTCTCGAGTGCGGGTCCGCGGAAGGACCCGCTACGTGGTCTCGCCCAGGACGGGCGTTTCTTCCCACTTCGCGATGACAGCACGTCCGGAAGACCGGGTCGGTCGTCTACATCCCGCATCGGGGGAAGGCGCACCCGACCCATTCCGTCATCCGCGATGTCGCGGCGACACCCCCGACCGCGGACGGACCCCCTTCGCGAATGGACCACAGGAACGGCACTTCGGAACGTCGGCGGGAACACCGGGGGCGGGATTTCGCTCGAAGGTGGAAGGGGGAGCTCCGGGACCGCGCCGATAGGGTCGCGCAGGGCAGATGGGCCTATCGATCCGCCGGCTCGTAGTAGTACTCGCCGCGGCTGCGCTGTTCCCGGTCGAGGACCGACCCTTCCTGGTTGATCCGAGGCCGCAATGTCTCGGCGTCCCGGCGGAACGTGATCTCCACTTGCTTGAGGAGCCGGTTCATCCCGTCGCGCATCGCGAACGGACCATCGCCGCGGCCCCCCTCGGCCCCCTCGGGCGCGAAGACCATGAGGCCGTCGCACGCAAGGTCGAGGAAGTAAACGTCGTGGTCGACGACGAGCGCGGTCGACGCCTGACGTTCGACCTGACGGCGGACGAGCCTCGCCATCGCCATCCGCTCATCGGCATCGAGGTACGCCGAGGGTTCGTCGAGGAGGTAGAGCGTCGCCGGCCGCGCGAGGGCGAGCGCGACGGCGGCGCGCTGGAGCTCGCCGCCCGAAAGGTCGGGGAGGGCGACGTCGAGGACCCCATCCAGATGGAGACCGGGGACGAGCTCGCGCTCGAAGAGCTTCACGTCGAACGTGGGGTCGCCCATGAGCGCGGCCATGCGCTCGCGCAGGCTGGCCGATTGGGTCGCCTTCAGATATTGCGGCTTGTAGCTCACGGTCACGCCGGCGGGAGGGGTGCCGTTCGTGGGGG
>JBOGRS010000113.1:0-2758 GCA_050749685.1 Thermoplasmata archaeon | reverse complement strand
GCGATCGAAGTAGGCGCGGGCGGAGGTGCTCCCGGCCCGCGCAGCCACGCCGACCCGGGCACCTCCGCCCCCGTCCGGGATCCACCAGCCGAACAATCCGGGCGAAAGGTCGTTCCCCAGGTAGATCTCGACCTGGTCGGGGTCGCCGGGGCTCCGCGGGAACTCCGCTTCGAACGCCGGGAGGATCTCGACCGGCCGGCGGAGGTGGAACGCTCGGGCGACCGGGCTCGACACCCCGTCCGCGCCCACGACGAGGCGGGTGGCGACCTCCACCGTCGCACCCTGGGGGTCGACCAGCCGGACCTTCACGGTGCCGCCGTCGGGGCGGGCGACCGAATCGAAGCGCATCCCGGTCTCGATGCGGGCGCCGGCGCGAGCCGCGCGCCCGGCGAGTTCGACATCGAGGCCCGCGCGGTCGATGACGAAGGCGCGGGGCTCGGCCGCCCGGAACGGAACGGGTTTGAGCGAGGGGCTGAAAACCGTCGCCCCGACGACCGCGGTACGGACCATCGCGCGCGACCCCGCGAGGTCGAGGACGCGCTCGGAAACGAGCCCCGCGCATTGCACCGGGTGCCCCACCCGCGCGTGCTCCTCCACGACGAGGACGTCGTGGCCCCGTCGGGCGAGGCCGTAGGCGGCGGTCGTGCCCGCCGGCCCCGCCCCGACGATGAGGACGTCGGCGCTCTCCACGGACGGACGAGCGCGCGTCCCGATATAAATCGGGCCCGGCCCACCGCGCGCCGGCACCGGTGAGGTTTATGGGGGGACGCTAAGTGGGGCGGCCGTGGCCAAGCGACGTTTCCACGCCCGCGAGGCGGAGCGACCGGTCCAGGAGCTCAGCCCGGCCGAGCGTCGCGCCCGTCGCAAGCGCGAGCGTGAGGGCGCGGGCGACCGTCGGCAGCCGAAGGGGCTCGGGACTCCCTGGCGTCGGGCGGCGATGGTCGGGATCCCGACGGTCGTGATCGTCGCGGCCGTCGCGCTGCTCATCCTCAATCCGTTCCACACCGCGCCCCCCTGCCTCGGACTCCAGCCGATCCCGGCCTCCTCCGGGGTGCCGAACTTCCCGGCGAAGGGCACGACCGACTTCTCCGGGACGTGGTGCCCGCAAAGCGCCCCCGTCGTGCTCGTCGTCCATCCGTCGATCAAGATCCTCATCGAAGGGCAGACCGCCCAGATCCCGTCGAACGTGGGGCGGAACTCGAACTACACGGGGTACGAATGCGACCTCCCGATCTCGACGACGACCACCCTGGCGCCGAACGTCGTGCAGATCTCCTCGCCGTGGCCCTACGAGTACAACCTCTCGACCTTCTTCGCCGTCTGGTCCGAGTCCGCCGCCGGCGCCTATGTGAACGCCTCCCACCCGAGCCAGCCGATCAGCTATCAGGCGAACAGCCTTCTCGGGTTCACCACGGACCCGGGACATCAGATCACGTTGTTCGTGGACAACCAGCCGTCGAGCGCCGGCCCCACCCTCAACCTCGACACCCTCCCCTACCTCAACGATCAGTACCCGTCCTGCCTCGGGACGATCTACGGGACGGGACACACGATCGTGCTCAGCTACCACGCGACGAGCAGCACCGCCGTGATCCGGGCGCCCCCGGCCCCGACCCTCGATACGGCACCGAGCGACGCGGGCCGGGCCGACCCGACCCTCGGCGGACCGATGCCCGACTTCGCCCTCAGTGCGCCGCAGCGCGACGCGTTCGCCCACGCGCACGCGGCCAGCCTGGCCTGGTGCGTCCTACGGTCCGACGTCTAGCGTGCGTCGCGCGACGGCGGCGTCGGGCGTCCGCCGCCTCAGCGCACGCGCCAGGGCGCGGCGACGTGGTCCGTCCGCTGACGAGGCTGGACCGCGGAGGCGTCGATCGCGACACGACCCCCGGCCGAGTGGGCCAGGTGTCCCGTCCAGGCGATCATCGCCCCATTGTCGACGCACAGCGCGCTCGGGGGCGCGAAGGACGTCCCCCCCCGTCCCTCGACCATCTCGCGGACCATGCGGCGAAGTCGCTCGTTGCACGCCACCCCTCCGCCGAGGACCACGGAGTCGCGCTTCCGGTGGGCGAGCGCCCGCTCGGTGATCTCGGTGAGCATGCTGTAGGCGGTCGATTCCACGGAGTACGCGAGGTCGGTGCGCCGCGCCCCCTTCCCGTGGAGGGCGAGGCTCGCGGTGAGCATCCCGGAGAAGGCGACGTCCATCCCGTGGACCGAGTAGGGGAGCGGAAGGAGTTCCTCGCCCAGGAGCGCCTCCTTTTCGAGGGCGGGCCCCCCGGGGAAGGTCCCGCCCAGCGAGATCCACAGCTTGTCGAGGAAATTCCCGATCCCGACGTCGAGAGTCTCGCCGAGCACGCGGTAGCGGCCGGAACCGAACGCGACCACCTGGGTGTTCCCACCGCTCGCGTAGAGGAGCATCGGGTCGTCGAGACCGCTCAAGACCCGCGCGATCTCGATGTGCGCGACGCAGTGATTGACAGGTACGAGCGGACGGTCCCAGGCCAGGGCGAGGGTCCGGGCGACCGTCGCGCCGGCGCGAAGGCACGGCCCGAGGCCGGGCCCCTGCGCGAAGGCGACGGCGTCGATCTCATGGGGGCGCACGTGCGCCTGCTCGAGCGCGTTCGCGACCAGGCCGGGGAGGAGCTCGACATGGTGGTTCGCGGCCTCGCGCGGATGGATCCCGCCCTTCGGGGGACGGTACATGTCCGAGGCGAGTCCCAGGACCTCGGCGCGTTCGGTGACGATCCCGACCGACGCCGTG
>JBOGRS010000112.1:0-2777 GCA_050749685.1 Thermoplasmata archaeon | reverse complement strand
GGAAGGCGCTATGCTTCCCCCTTTTCGTGCGAGGTTCCTCGTCGGGGCGGGCGGCGTCGGCGATCGAGGTTCGTATAACTCGTGTTATACGCCTCCCCGAGGAGAACCACCGGGCACGGGCCGAGCTGGTGGAGGGTCGCGGGCCCATGAGTTGTCGAGGTTACGTGCGTCAGGAATGGGCGTATCGATTATAGCAAGTCGTAGGACTACTCCAATGGAATGGGGGGGGTGAAACGATCCGAGAGCCATCTTTGGCCACCCCCGCTCCGAGAATGCCCCGGAGAGGCCTCTTCGACGCTGTCCGTCAGGGGATCTCCCATCACGATCGCCATAATCGAGCTGGAGTATTCTAAATAGCGAGTCTAACGCGACTTAGGCTGCTTCTCATCGAATGCACGCACCCTACACTTCCCGGGGCTTCTCACGCGGGCCCAATCCTTCGACGTGTACCACTCCGTGGCCCCATTCGCCTCCATGGCCCCGAGCATGAGGGTCAGTATCGCTGCGGTCGGCAGGTCGGAGGACGCACGACCGGTCCTCGGAAGGCTCGCTCGCACTGCCGCTTGGTCGAGCGCGATCACGGTGAGGCGGCGCCGGAGCTTCTCGAGTGCGGCCCGCTTCCGAACGAGGCCCGACGAAGGGTGCCCTCGCGCGAGCAGCTCGAGCTCGAAGAGATTCCACTCGGTGGTGGCGAGCTCCTCCCCCTGGAGCGACTGGAGGAGCGTTCGGGCCGCCGGACGGCCGCGTAGGAGGGCGAGAAGGACCGGTGTGTCGAGACCCTTCATCAGCGGCTCCCCCTCGGACGGATCCCGCCACGGATCTGACGGAGTTGGGCCTCGTCGCGCGGGGCTGCCGAGGCGTTCCAGCTCCCGAAGATCTCCTCGAGGGAGCCGCGCTGGTGGAGGAGGCGCAGCATCACCTGGGTGAAGCTCTCCTTGCCTCGTTTCTCGCGGTGGAGGGCATCGTAGACATCCTTGCGAACGGCGACGTTTCGGGACGACATGCATATGCATCCTCATATGTGGATATAAGGCGTCGGGCGTGCCGGCAAGGATCACGACCGATGCCGTGCACGGACCCACTTCGGAATCCGCGACCCTCTCCGAGGGCCCCCCGTCACCGGTGGGGTGGCGCGGCGTGTCTATTCGCTCGGATTCGGTGCGGGAAGGTTCCTCGCGACGTGGACCGCACGTTCTCTACGGGGCCTGAATCCCTCGGTTCCGGGCGGTCGGCCGGGCGACCACGAGCCCCGATCTGAGATCGGGATCTCCCGGTCCCCCCCCGAGTTTGGTGATCCGTTCGGCGACAGCGCGGGTGGTTTTCTCCCGTGCGGTCGGTGCAGCGCTCGCGCGATCGAATGGGGTGTCGCAGGGTCTAGTGTTCCTCGGTGACCCGGGTTCACGACCTACGCCGACGTGGCCAGTGTCATCGTTCGGGGGGCCACCATCCCGGACACGGTTCTCTCCGTGACCGCGCGGGGGTCGCCGACATGATTCGATCCGTGATGTCGCACAACCTATTCCCGGCGAGGCCCGCGACCCTTGGTCGGGCCACCGGGGGCGCGCCGGGCCCGCGAACGCACAAGTAGGGACTCGCCTTCCGATCCGGCATGCCCAAAGGCTCCCCGACCTCCCCGATGAGTCGCCCAAGCGACCGACCGACGTCCGGTGCCGCGAGGGGTGGGCGCGGCAAGAAGGTCGTCATGGTCCTCTACCCCGGAGGCCCGGCCGCCAAGGAAGTTCCCGAACTCCTCGGGTGCGCGGAGCGTGCGCTCGGCCTGAGGGAGTTCATCGAGTCGCGCGGGAACACGCTCGTGTCGATGAGCGACACCGGCCCTGCGCTCGACACGGAGCTCAAGGACGCCGATGTTCTCGTGGCCACACCGTTCTGGCCGGTCTACCTCGGTCCGGATCGGATCGCCCATTCGCCGAAGCTCAAGCTCCTCCTCACCGCCGGGGTCGGCTCCGACCACTACGACCTCGCGGCCGCGGCGGACCACGGCCTCACAGTGGCGGAGATCACGGGGAGCAACGTCGTGAGCGTCGCCGAGCACGTCGTGATGCAGGTGCTGGCCCTGGTGCGGAACTACATCCCCGCCTACCTGGAGGTCGTCGAGGGCGGATGGGACATCGGTAAGGTCGCCGCCCGCTCGCACGACCTCGAGGACAAGAACGTCGGGATCTTCGGGATGGGCCGGATCGGTCAGCGGGTCGCTCTACGACTGAAGCCGTTCGACGTGAACCTCCACTACTTCGACAACCGCCACCTGACCGTCGCGGAGGAGCACACCATCGGCGCCCGCTACCTCCCCTTCGACGAGCTGCTCGCCACCTCCGACGTGCTCAGCATCAACTCCCCCCTCACCCCGGCGACGGACCGTCTGTTCAACCGGGAGCGCCTCGCCCGCATGAAGCGGGGGGCGTACCTCGTCAACACCGCACGCGGCCGGATCGTCGACACCGACGCCCTCGTCGAGGCGCTCAAGAGCGGCCAGATCGCCGGCTACGCCGGTGACGTGTGGTACCCTCAACCGGCCCCGAAGGACCATCCGTGGCGAACGATGCCCCGCCACGCGATGACGCCCCACGTTTCGGGCACCACGCTGGAGGCGCAGAAGCGCTACGCCGACGGCATCCGGGACTGCCTCGCGCGCTTCTTCGACGGTCGTCCGATGGACCCCGAGTTCCTCATCGCCGAGGGTGGCAAGATCGTGAGCCCATCGTACGCCTACGCGTACCGGGCGAAGGCGTAGGCGTCGCCCCTTCACGGCGCCGGAC
>JBOGRS010000111.1:0-2787 GCA_050749685.1 Thermoplasmata archaeon | reverse complement strand
GCCGTAAGCCGGGGCGCCCGTCGTCGAATTCATGGGGAACTCCTGGCCGGGCGGCCAGGAGTAGCCGTGCGAGACGCCCCGGTTGCCCCAGAAGCTGGTGCCGTTCTTCACGTCAAAGAACGGGATCAGGGTGAGGTTGTGGTTCATCCACGCGTTCGCGACCGTCCAGACCGGGATGTTCCCGTTGCCGAGGTAGCCCGGGTAGGCGGTTGTCCCGTGGGAGACGAGATAGTCCTCGATGAGTGCGAGCTCGCCGGCGGTCGTCGGGCAGGCGAAGCTCGTCCCTCCGTAGAAGAACTGGAAACCGCCGTCGAAGAAGATGGTCTGGTTGAAGTCCGCCTCGGCGGCCACCCCACTCCCGAGCGAACGCCCCAGGTCCGGGACGCCGGGCGCGTGTTGCCACCAGCTCTGGTTGAACCAATAGCTCGTCCCGAAACCGCCGGAGCCGTTCGGAGGGAGCGTCTGGACCGTCGTGTTGGAGACGGGCTCGTACCAGTAGGACTGGTAGGCCATTTGGGTCGCCTGTCCGATCCAGTTGGGGTAGTTGGCGCGCGTATAGACGGTCACGTTGGCCAACCCGAAGGTCGGGGCGGTCGGGAAGACCCCCTGGGATCCCTGGGCCGCGGCCGTCCTCACCCCGTCGATCGAGAGGACGTAGGGGTCCGTCGCGGGGAAGCTCCCGGAAAGGATACCGGTGGTCTTGTCGAACCCGCCGCCGTCCGCGCTCGACGCGAGGATGGTCGCGCCGCGCGCGTCCAGGAGGGCGAAATAGTAGTGCATGGTCTGGTCGTTCTGGTAGTTGGGGCCGTAGATGTTCCCGCTCGTGTCCTCCTCCCCGCCCCAGGAGTTCGAGATGATGTTGGGGACCGTCACCAGGCTGTCGAGCACGGCGTAGTCATCGTCGAGGACGTTGGTGCACAGGCATGGACCGTAGACCGCCGTGATGTGGGCTCCGGGCGCCATCGTGCTCGAGTACTCGATATCGAGCGCCATCTCGCCGGACGCACCATCGGTGTAGGTCACGGTCCCGTTGGTCGTGAACGCCCCATCGATCGGCATCGGCGTGAGGCGATGGAGGATGTTGTTCGGGTTGTTCCAGACGAGCTGACCGTAGGACGTGAGGTCGCCCGGGTTGATCCCTCCTGCCATCACGATCGCGATGTTGATCGGGCGGCCCGTGGAATTCCCGTTGATCCCCTGGTTGATGAGCTGGGTCCCGTTGTAGAGGTAGGTGAGCGCCCCGGGGGTGAGCGTCTGCCACGTGTAGTACTTGTTGCTCACGTGGGAGTAGAAGTGCATCCAGAGGAAGGCGTGGTTCGAGTTGTTGAACACCGTGGAGATGTTCGCGTACAGCTGGGCGAGCGGGGAGTTCGCCGAGAGCGCCGGAGTTCCGCCCAGGTCCGTGATCGCCTGGCCCAGCTGAGGGTTGACCGAATGCGTCGGGTGGAACTGAAGGGTGCGGTCGAGGCCGTTGACCGTCGAGATCCCGCCCGCGATGGCCGCCGGCAGCGAGAGGGGAGCGGTGTTCATCGCGCTCTCGCTCCCGTTCTGGAATTGGACGCCCTGCATCTGGGTGCGGAACGCCTGGTCGACCTGCGCCGAGGTGCCGGTGAACGAGACCGAGATCGGACCCTGGGTCCCGACCGTGAATCCGAGCGACGTGAAGTAGTTGATCGTGTTCTGGACGATCACCGGGTTTGGCCCGAACATCCGCTGCTCCTGGGCGAGGGTGAGCCAGTGGTGGAAGCCCGGTGACCCGGGGGTCTGTTGGTCCTGGATGACCTGCGCGAGCTCGGTCGCGTTCTGCAGCTGGAATCCTACCGTGAACTGGACGGGGGTGGTGGAAGGGAGGGGTGACGTACCGCTCACATTGTTAAGGCCCGTGAACGGTGTGCCGGGATTGGTGAGGAAGGGGCCGTTCTGGAGGGAGGCGCCCGACTGCACGCCGTTCGGTGTTCCCGAGATCACCGGCCGCGGGGCGGGGAGGGAAGTGGGGTCCGTGGCGGCAGCGGCCACCGCGCCGGCGCTCGCGAGCGGTACCAGGACGAGGAAACCCCCCAGGACCATGAGGGCCGCAAGGGCGATCACGGTGGCGAGGTGGACGACGCGAGGCGTCGAAGAGGTCCGGCGGGATGGGCGTGCGGATTCCAAGGAGGGATTGCTCATGGCTGGTAGCTCCGATCGGTGCCCCGGCACGGCGGCGAGGCGGGCGACCATACTGGCATATCTTTAAAGACCTTCGCCAAAGATGGACTTCGCTCCGTCAGGGTGGACCGCCCGATGGACGACCAAAGGGGGAGTCCCAATATACTCATCGAGTTGGTCGGACGCAGCGTACCGGGATCGCGGAACGGGCTCCCGCGCGCGACGTTCAAAGGCTCGACCGGGCGCCTCGCTCACCGGAACCCCCGGGACGGGGAAGAGCTCGATCGCCCGTGCGCTCCCCGCCGGCCATCGACCGGTCGAGGTCGGCGCCCTTGCCCTAAAGCTCGGCGTCGGACGCGGAAGGGGTCGTTCGATCGAGGTGGACCTACCGGCCCTCGCCGCGCGGTTCCGCGCCCACCGCCACCTTTTCCGGCACCGCCTCATCGTCGGTCATCTCGCCCACCTTCTCCCGATCCGGGATGCGATCGTGCTCCGCTGTCACCCGGTCGAGCTCGGGCGTCGCCTCGCGCGCGCCCATCGAGGCTCCGCAAGGGACCGTCAGGCGAACGTGGAGGCCGAAGCGACGGACCTCGTCCTACTCGAGGCCCTCGCTCGCCATCGCCGGGTGTGGGAGGTCGATAC
>JBOGRS010000110.1:0-2827 GCA_050749685.1 Thermoplasmata archaeon | reverse complement strand
CTGGGCTGTCCGCGGTGTCCCCCTCATCAACGGGGAACTCCATCGGAAATCGGGGAGGGCCCGGAAGGCCCGAGGACTCAACGGATCACGTCAGGCGGCCGGTTGCCAAGTGCTGGAATCGCTGGGATTCGACGTTCGGTGGGCGTGGACGGGCGACGATGGAAAGCTCGAATATGCCGGCGTGGGGATCGGGGGCGCCGTGATCCAGTGGACGCCTGGGGACGGTGGGGAAGGGACCGGCCGCGTGGTTGACTACACGTACACGCAACCCGGGAAGTACCTCGCCCAGGTGCGAGCGGTCGACGGCCAAGGGACCTCGGCCTCCGCGAGCCAGACGGTCGAAGTCACGAACGAGTCCGCCAATGTTCCGACCGCAGGGTCGTGGGGCGGGCTATCGCCCCGTGCGATCGATGCGGTCGTGGTCGGCGTCGGAATCGTCGGTACGGCGCCGTTCGCCGTGCTTCGCCTCCGCGCTCACGGAGGACTCGAACGAGCCCCACCCGATCGGGGCGAGGGGATTGCCGGGGTCGGAGGGCGCACGACGCCGAGCACCGAAGGGGCTCCCCCGGGTCTACCAGTCTCGGGGGCGGCCGCGAAGGTCGATCGCACGCCGAGTCGAGAAGTCGACCGGTCGTCCTCGACCACGGTGGCGGGAGCTTCGCCGTTGGATATCGCCCGGGGCGAGACTCCCCACGATCCGGGTCTTCAATTGTCGCAGCGCGTACTCCTGCACCTACTGTGGTCCGGGTCGCGAAGGGATGACTCGGCTCCTTCTGCCGAGTCCACCCAGCAGGGAATGGCCCACGCCCTCGGGGTAGGTCAAGACTCGGTCCGCAAGGTGTTGGCCCGCCTCGTCGCCGCTGGCGTGGTCGAGAGTTCGAGTCGTCATGTGGCCGGGATCAGTCGACGGGTGAAGGCCCACGGGCTCCCCCCTCGCGGAACGTCCGTCGCCCGGGCGCTCTGGGCATCGAGAGGCCGGGTGGGGTCCAACGTCGGAGAGGGGTCGGAAGAACGCGACCCTCCCTCGCGCGCGGGAGGTCGACCGATGGGCTTGGATCAGGCTGGAGCACTCGCACGATTCGTTGGGCCCCCGATCCGTCCGGGGGGGACCAAGACGCGAGGGTAGGCCACCGAAGATCCATCGGGCGGCTCCCTGTTCCACGGAGTTTGGCTGCGCTACCGCGTAGTCGGCCGATGGGGCTCGTCATGTCCTCCGTCGCCAGACGACGACGCTCACCACGGCCGCCCCCGGCTACGGCGAAGTTCAGGACGGTGAGCAGAATCCCGTTGAGGTCGACCGTGGGTGCCAAATGGGAGGGACACGAGATGACAAAGGCAACAACCTGGGACACGCCCGCGGACGTCCCCGCCGAGCCCGACGCGGTCACGTTGACCGTCGGCGCCTCGCCCCCCGACCCACGACTTTCCGGACCTCAAGACGGGGCGAACTCATGGGCATCGGTCCAGCGGTTCGGAGCTCGAACCTGAATCCGGTCGGGGGAATACCCGAGGCGCGGCCGACCGTACCTTATGGCCGACGGGCGCCCAGCCGTGCCGTCACGGTGCCGGCGACGAGCGCGCCGGAGCCGAATCCCGCTCCAGTCTCCGACGGCACTGATCCGCCCCGCGCGATGGGTCCCCCGATCCCGTCCGCACTGGTGAAGGGAGCGAGCGGGTTGCTCGCGGTCGGGTAGAAGTCCACGATGATCGTGAGGTTGCCGAAGTACGGCGTTACGGAGAACGGGGTCGGGTCGTTCACGACGATCGTGCCCCCGGATGGGAACGCGAGATGTCCTGCCGGGGGTAGGACGGAGAAAGTGAAGGACCCGTTCGGCATGGCCAGGAAGAGGAAACCGTCCACGGCGGAGTAGGTCCGGCCCCCCACGCTCACGTTCCACGCCATCGATGGAGGCGCGGGGCGCGATGAGAAGAGAACGTCGGACTCTTCGAACTCCATCTCATGGAGTCCCGGAGCGAAGCGGAAGGTGACGTTGACCTGCACCGCGTGCCCGTTCACAACGATCGACCCGGCAAGGGCGGTCGGGACGTAGCTCGTGTTCGGTCCGTTTTCATAGGCGAGCCAGACGTACGATCCGTTGGGAAGAGGGAACGACACGGGGTTGAGGTTCCCGGTCGCCCCGATCATATCGAGGAAGTTGTGGCCCACGAACGAGGACCATATCGCTCCCGACGGGAGGCCCGTCTCGGCGAGAGTCACGTTGTACTGGGCCAAGGGCGTGAACCGGATGAGGATGTTCGTCCCGACCCCGCTAATCGTGACGTTGCCGCTCGACGGGGTCGCGGCGTAGCTCCCCTGCCCGAGGAATCCGAACGTTATCACCTCGAAGGAGTAGGTTCCGTTCGTCTCGTTGGAGACGATCGCCGTGCCGGAGGTCCCGTAGTACCACGTGCCGCCCACATCGACCGACCAGGTCGCGTTTGTGGAGAGGCCCGTCTCGTTGAACGAGACCGTGTAGGCGGGGGAGAAGTTCACCCCCTGAGCGACTGGCGCGCCGGCCACCGTCACGAATCCATAGACCGGACCAAAACCCGCCGCCGACGCCGCGAAGAAGTCACTCCCGTTGACCGCGGAGGCGTGGATCGTTGATCCGGTGGAGGAGATGCCGGTCCCGTTGAAGAAGACCGACCAGTTCGTTCCGGCGGGAAGGCCCCGCTCGGTGAAGTTCACCTGGTAGTAGGTCGTCGAAGGAGGCGGTGGCGGTGCGAACGCGACCCGGGTCCCGTAGCCTCTTCCCAGGATATCGAACGTCCCATAGGCGGGCGACGGAGTGAAGATTGAGTTCGACGACGCGGACCATATGTAGAC
>JBOGRS010000109.1:0-2847 GCA_050749685.1 Thermoplasmata archaeon | reverse complement strand
CACTCGACGAGCTTGCCCCGCGCCTTGCGGCTGGAGACGAGGACGATCCCGAGGATCGCGGCCACGATGGCGATCGCGATGATGATCCAGTAGAGGATCTCGAGCCCGAGGAAGGTCTGTTGCCACCAGTTCGTCGTGGGGGCGGTCACCGTGCCGACGGTGAACAGGTTCGGGACGGTGTAGTAGACCGTCCGGCCGTTGTAGGACGCACTGACGTTGAGCGAGTAGGTCCCGTCGGTCATCGACGGGTCCGGGACGATCGCCGTGGTGAACGGTCCCGAGGCGACGCGGATCGATGCCATGAGGTAGGATTGTCCCGATGACGCCACGCCCGAGATGTTCACGATCGCCGTGCTGCTCCCGAGGAAGGTCACGCTTCCGTTGGCCGCGTACTCGTTCGAAAGGATGTACTGGCCGGACGGCGCGATGGCGTAGAGGCGGATGAGGGCCGGGTCGATGGTGACGTTGACCTCGGTGAAGAGCGGACCGACGATCGAACCGGGAGCGCCTCCGGTCCCGCCGACGGAACCGGCCGCGCCGCTCCACTGGCCCGAGAAGCCGAAGAGGCCGTGCTCGCCGAACCCGTGGCGGCCGACGACCGTCTCGTTGACCACCCACGTGAAGTTGGACCACGTCGATCCGCCGCCGGGGACGTTCGCGCCCTGCGACGGAGCGGTGATGAGGAGCGGGACGGAGCTCCCGGGAGGGGTGAATTCCATCGTGATCCCGTAGGACGCGACGGGGAGGAGCCCGGCGTTGACGAGCTGAAGGTCGAAGGCGATCGACTGGCCGATGAGCACGTGGGTCGCGCTCGTCGCGCTGACGTTGTCGATGGTGATCGAGACTTGGCCGATCGCGAGGCTCGGGGCGTAGTTCGTGTACGCCACGGCGACGCTGCGGTCGGGGGTCGCCGGGGACATCCCGAGCGGGTAGGGGGTGGTCGCAACGTAGACCCACTGGGTCGTGTTGGCCCCACCGGGGAGGTGGACCCCCACGTGGTAGTCACCGACGAAATCGCCGACCGGCAGGTTCGTCTGATCGAGCTCGGTCGTGCCGAGGAGGAGCTGGGCGACCCCGCTCGGGTTCGTCGCCCCGTACTGCGCGAGGCCTTCGCGCACGACCTGGGCGTTCACGTACGCGCCAAGGTCCGGGTCGATCGTCGCGAGCGCGTTCATCTGCGCGGAAGTGTGGTTGTTGAGCTGGCTCGAGTCCCCGGCGTAGAAGGCCACAGTCGGAGCGTCCGGGATCGCGAGCTGCGCCGCCCCCACCACCGGGACGTCGAGCCATCGGTAGAAGTACGCGTGGCTCGACGCATCGGGCAGGGCGATCGACTGGTTCCAGTAGGTCCCGCTCCGTCCCGCGACCGAGACGTTCGCGAGGAACGCCGAGGCGCCGTTCTCGAGGAGGATCTTGTTCGACCCCCAGGCGTACGGCACCGGGGTGCCGAGTGATACCGGCGTGCCGGGCGTCAGGTTCCAGTTCACGTCGAGGACGGAGTCGACGGCCGTGAGGACGGACCCGGCGCCGCTGACCACCACGTTGTACTGGCGCGCCGCGTCGAGCGTGATCGTGACCGAGCTGATGTTGACGGCGGTCGCGGAGTTCGTCGTGCCGACGTTGTACGAGAGGCTCGAGGTCCCTCCGTAGGCCCCCGTCGCGGCCAGGAGCGCGAGGACGCCCTGCGTGTTGATCGCGCTCACGATCGCGGGGGTGAGCTCGACGGTGACGACGTTGCCCGACCCGGTCCCGAACCCGATCGTCCCCATCGCGAAGGCGCCGCCGAAGTTGAACGTCGAGGACGAGGCGGTGGACGCGCCCGCGCTCGAGTAGACGATCGTGAGGTTGCCGCCGGTGATCGTGCGGTACTGCGACGCGCGCGAGAGGTTCTCGGGGTCGGCGGGGAGGTTCCAGGAGGAGAAGGTCGGGCTCTGGGTCGAGCTCGCGACCTGTCCGGCGGCCGACGTGATCGTGGGCGAATCGGCGCCCCACGCGGTCGTGTTGTCCTTGAAGTACTGCAGCAGCGAGGAGTTGGCGAGCATCGCCTGACCTCCTCCGCCGACGGAGATCGTCGGGCCGTAGAGATCGTCGTGCTGGAGGGTCGAGTTCTCGACCACCGTCGCGACGCCGGGGTTCGCCGAGACGTTGCTCGATTCGATCGCGAGGTGGCTTCCGGTGCCGTACACGCTGAGCCAACCGGGGAAGAGGAGGGCGGATTGCTGGAAGGTCGCCTGGCCTCCGGCGCTCACGTTCACGTCGAGCTTCGCGTAGGCGTTGAGGACGCTGGCGTTCGTCGTGATCGTCGAGTTGTCGACCTGCAGGACGCCCTGGACTTCGAGGGTGTAGATGTGGCTGAGCCGGTTCGCGGCGGACCCGGTCGAACCGATGAACTGGATGAAGTCGATCGTTTCGCTCTGGACGAGCAAGGTCCCGCCGCTCGCGACCGTGATGTTGCCCTGCTGGAAGTAGGTGCCCGCACCCGTGGTCGCGGGGGAAAGGATGTACGGGGAGTTCGTCGCGTTCACGATGAGGTCCCCGTGGGTCGAGGCGACCGGGGAAGGGACCGCCGCCCCGGCGGCGGAGACCGTTCGCGTCCCGGACGACGACGGTGCCGCCGAGACCGGTAGGACGAGCAGGCTGCCCACGAGGAGCGCGAGCAGGATGAGCACCGGCCACGCACGAGCGATCGGAGTTGAGCCGCAGAACGGCCCTCCCGGAGCGGGAGAGTGTCGCCGAGAACGGTCCACGGACGAAATAAAGGGAGATTCTTGGTATAAGAATCATCCGACCGATCCGGTCGACGCCGTGAGCCACCCGTTCGCGCGTCCTTCGGCCCCGCGCACGGGTTAT
>JBOGRS010000108.1:0-2852 GCA_050749685.1 Thermoplasmata archaeon | reverse complement strand
GGGTCCACCGGTGCGCCCCTCGAGTTGGTGAACCTGAGCGTGGAATCCACGACTCTCTGGCAATCGACGAACGCTTCGGGAGACTACTCCCTTCTAGTTCCGAACGGGACCTACACGATCCGCCTGTCGAAGACCGGTTACGTCCCGGTCCATGAGACGATCACGATTACCGGCACTCCGACGGACCAGAACTTCACCGTGGAACTCACGCCACCGCCCGGCGCATCTCCTCCGTTCACCGGCAGGCCCGCTTCGTCCACGGCTGTAGCCCTGGCAGGGGCGGGGCTCCTCGTGGCGCTTGCCGGTGTGGGGGCGCTGCTCCGCGGCATGGGTCGGCGGCGGCGCCCGCCCGGGTCCGCCGACGGACGCGCGGGGCTCTCCGCGGTGGACAGGCCGGCTCAATCCCGTCCCCGTGCCGTCCGATCGCCTCCCTCACCTGCCCGATCGGTGTCGAACGGGCCCGCACGCTCCGCGACCGGGAATGCCCGACGGCGATAGACCAACGCGGTCGGGAAGATTACCGCGCTCACGCCCCCGGCCATGATGAGGAGACCTCCCGGGGCATCACCGAGGAGGGGGAGAGACGCGACGGCGGCCCACGTCGCGGAGAGAACCCCAGCCGGCGATCCGCCGGATGGTGCCGACGCGACCGGCCGCGCCAGACCGAAGTGATTGTCGGTGAACGAAAAGAGCGACTTCAGCGGAGGGAAGTTCGGGGTCCCGTCCCATCCCCCGTCGCTCGGGAGCCCGAAGAGCCACTCGACCGTCGACTCGACGCTGTAGGTCGTCGCATCCGCCGTGTAGGTGCGGTGGAGCGAGTAGGGGCTGATCACCGTCAACTGGACGCGGCCCCCGCACGCCGTCTCCTTGAGCCCGGTCTGGTTGTAGCATCCCGATGTGTGGACCTTGCCCACCGTGTATCCCTGGTTCGAGACGCCCTCGTCGTAGAGGAGGATGAACGCGGTGTGGTTGACGAGCGCCCGTTCGGCGGAGGACGCGTAGCGTCCGGTGTGGTTGAGGATCGGGGGAAGGAACGCCTTCAGGAACGCCTCGATGTGCGGAAGGCCCGTGGCCGCGTTCCACGGGGAATACTCCGGTCCGTGCCCGTCGTTGATGTAGTTGGGCGTGTAGAACGAGAAGGTGGGGAGCGTGCCGTTCGCGAGGCTCGCGTTGAAGTATGCGCTGTTCACGACGTGGGTGTCGCACCGCGTCCGGTTGTGGCTCACGTCCTGAAAGAACATGAACGGGTCGTGGTAGTCGAGGTAGGTCTGCTCGCTCGTCGTGTCGCAGGGGGAGGGCATCGATTCCTGGTAGGCCATCCACGTGAGCCCCTTGTGGTCGAGGAGGTCGCCCAGGTGGGTGACGTTCACGCCGGGGTTGGCCGAGATGCTCTTGCATCCGAAGGTGTTCCCGCTCGTGACGGCGAGGTAGAGCGACGTCGAGCTGTGGCAGGTCGCGTAGAAGTTGGTCGCGTTCCCGAAGGTGGCCGCGAGGTAGCGCTCGTACGGCGCGCTCTTCCAAAGATTGGTCACCTCCTGGTTCTCCAACATGACGAGGACCACGTGATCGACCGAGGCCGTGGAGTTCGAGCCGGAGGAACCGCCGCCCGAGGAGAACCCGAACGCGACCGGGACCGTGACCGACGACCCACGGACGAGCACCGAGCCGTTGGAGGGAGCCGCCGAGTAGCCCGACGGACCCCCGATCGTGAAGGGGTAGGTGCCGTTCCCGTGTATGAAGGCGATCGACGTGCCGGTGGAATGCTGGGTCGAGCCGTTCAGCGTCACCCACCAGGAACTCGACGACGGCAGGCCGGTCTCGGAGAAGGTGATCGAGTAGGATCCCTTCGAGAGAGGGCTGAACGAGATCGACTGGCTCGTGGCCCCTCCCGACACGGAGACCGACCCGGATCCGGGCGAAGCCGCATACCCACCGGGCTCCCCGACCGAGTACGTGTAGGTGCCGTTCGGTTCGGTGAACGCGATCGAAGACCCGTTGGAGCTCTGGTGGGAGCCTGCGAGGTCGACCGACCAAGGAGTGCCTGAGGGAAGTCCCGCTTCCGTGAACGTGACCGAGTAGGTGGCCGCCGTCGAGGCCGGGGTCGCGTTGACCGGATTCGAGTAGGTCGCCGAGGTGAGGCCGCTCGATCCGCAGTTGGACGCCCCGCGGCACACGTCGATCGTCTCCACCTGGAAGGTGTACGACGTCCCGGTCGAGAGCCCCGCGGCAGTCGCGGTCATCGTCGATTCGGACGTGATCGTCCCGAGGGTTGTTGAGGCACCGCCGCCCGGGGTCTCCCTCACGACATAGGAGTTGAACGCGACAAAGCCTCCGTAGGAGGCGTGATTGGTCCAGCTCAGCTGGACCGAAGACGGGGAACTCACGGTCGCCGTGAGACCCGCAACTGCGGGCTGCGCCTGCTGCACCACGTTCGAGGAGACCCCGACGCCGAGCGTGTCCAGCTCGACAACTTGCCACCAGTACGTCTTTCCCGGGGTGAGACCCGTCGCGAAATAGCTGGTGTCCGACTGGCTGCCCACGGTGCCCGCGGTGCTCCACGTCCCGGTGCTGCCCGCCGTCGAGTCCTGGATCTCGTACTCCGAGAAGAGAAGGTCGCTGGTCGCGGTCCAGTTGAGGCAAAGGCTTGCGGGGGTCTCCCCGGTCACGGTTAACGTGGGTGAACTGAGCCCGATGGGCAGGAGATCGCCCTGGACGCGCGGGCTGCCGCTCCCCGTCGGGAGGCGGGAGACCCCGCTCGGACCGGCCGCGCCGACCAGAAGGAGCACGATGAGGAGAGCGACCGACGTGCCGAGCACGAGGCGTTGGCGGCCCGCGGTCGCGATGCGATCCGA
>JBOGRS010000107.1:0-3056 GCA_050749685.1 Thermoplasmata archaeon | reverse complement strand
GCGCCGACCCGGGAACCAGGTCGAGGGACGCTCGCGGGCGATCCACACCGCACCGATGGAGGTGGTCCACACCAGCGGAACTCGTCCTGGGACCGCCGTTCGATCGACCGGGGCTCCGAGCGGCGTAGGCCCTTCCTCGCCTCGCCGAGGGGCCGAAACCTTTTCCGCGTTCGCTTTTTTGGTCCGATGTCGACCATGAGCGAGACCTCTTCGACCATCGAGGTGCGGCTCCCCGACGGCCGCGTCACCCAGGTCCCGACCGGGACGACAGCGATCGAGGTCCTGCGAGGGTGGCGACCGGATTCGGTGGCGGAGTATCTCGCCGCCGCATGGAACGGTGAGCCGATCGACCTCGACCGTCCGCTCGCGTCCTCGGGGGGGCTCGCTCCGCTGACCTTTCAGGACCCGATGGGTCGCCAGATCCTTCAGCACTCGGCCGCTCACGTGGTCGCGAAGGCGCTCACGTCCGTCATCCCCGAGGCTCTCCCGACGGTCGGCCCGGCGACCCCGGAGGGCTTCTTCTACGATTTCGACGTCCGGCCGCTCGTCCCGGAGGACCTCGAGCGCCTCCGGTCGAAGATCGCGGAATCCGTCCGGCGGGGCGAGCGGTTCGAGCGCGTCGAGGTCCCGAAGACCGTGGCCCTCCAATGGGTGGCCTCGAACCGGCACAAGCAAGGCTACCTCGCCGATGCTCCCGACGGAGACCCCGTCTCCTTCTATCGCACGGGAACGTTCGTCGACCTCTGTCGGGGCCCGCACGTCCCCGACACGCGTCGGCTCGAGGGGACCCACATCCTCGGGTTCTCCGCGATCACCGCGGGAGGGAAACCGGACGGGGCGCCCCTCCAACGCGTCCGCGGCGTCGCGTTCCCGACGGCGCGCGAGCTCGAAGCGTACCTCAAGTTGCGCACCGAGGCCGAGGCACGCGACCACCGGGTCCTCGGCCCGAAGCTCGAGCTGTTCACCTTCCTCGAGGAGATGCCGGGCTTTCCGGTCTGGCTCCCGAACGGGATGATCGTCGTCCGGGAGCTCGAGCGGTTCGTGCGTGAACACCTCGAGGCCGCCGGGTACTCGGAGATCCGCTCGCCGCTCCTCTTCCCGCAGAGCGTCTACGAGACGAGCGGCCACTGGGAGCACTATCGCGAGAACATGTTCCTCGTCGCCGACGAGGACCGCGTCCTCGGGTTGAAGCCGATGAACTGTCCGGGGTCGATGCTCATCTTCCGATCGCGGGCCCGAAGTTACCGCGAGCTCCCGCTTCGTCTCGCCGAGTTCGCCCCGTTGCATCGCCTCGAGGCGAGCGGGACGCTCCACGGGCTCACCCGGGCCCGCGAGTTCGTCCAGGACGATGCCCACCTCTTCGTGACCGAGGAGCAGGTCGAGCCCGAGCTGCGCGTCCTCATGGGCTGGATCCGGGAGGCGTTCTCGACCCTCCGACTGGAGTGGAGCTATGAGCTCTCGACACGACCGGCGCAATTCCTCGGCGACGCGTCGACGTGGGACCGCGCGGAGGCCATCCTCGAATCGGTGCTGCGGGACTCCGGCGTCGCCTACCGCATCTCGCCGGGCGAGGGCGCGTTCTACGGCCCGAAGATCGACATCCACGTGCGCGACAGCCTCGGCCGACCCTGGCAGTGCGGGACGATCCAGCTCGATTACCAGATGCCGAAGCGCTTCCAGCTCGAATTCCAAGGAGCCGACGGCGCCATGCACACCCCGATCGTGATCCACCGGGTGATCCTGGGGACGTGGGAAAGGTTCACCGGGGTCCTCCTCGAACACTGCAACGGCCGGCTCCCTCCGTGGCTCAGCCCCACGCAGGTGCGCGTGCTCCCGGTGACGGAGCGCCACGAGGCCGCTGCCGCGGCCCTCGTCGGCGAACTCCGACGCTCGGGCCTGCGCGCGACGTCGACCGGGAGCACCGATACCTTGGGTAAGCGCGTGCGCGCGGCCGAGGTCGACCGCGTCCCCTACGTCGCCGTTCTGGGTGACGCCGAAACGGCGAACGCGAGCGTCGCAGTACGGACCCGCGGGACGAAGGGACAAGCGAGCGTTCCGGTCGCCGATTTCATCGCCCGAGTGAAGGCGCAAGTGACGTCCCGCGCGTTCGACCCGTAAGCAGGCGCCGGGGAGAACGACCGGGCTCAGCGCCGGGCCGTCCGGGCCCCGCGGCGAGCGTCCCGTCGCGCGCTCAAGAAGATGTTCTCGAGCTCGGCTGCCCCGACCTGGTGGTCCGACCGAAGGTGGCTGCGCATCCGCGAGAGATCGACCAAGGCGCCGCACTTCGGGCATCCGACCCGTGCACGCCGGCCGGCACCGACCTCGCGGGACGGCAGTGAATGCATCCTAGCCCGTGTACCAAGGGGAGGTATGAAAAGCCCCCGTTCGAGAGGAGGGACGACGCCCTCGGCCGTTCGAGGGAGGGCGCGGCCTCCGTCCGGCCACAAGTGTTTAATAGTAACCCGGTGAGCGAGCCCCGAACCCACCTCGTAGTACCATGATCGCGCTCTCCTCCGGACAGATCGAAGGGATCGTCCTCGTCGCATCGCTCGTCGCACTCGCGTACGCCGGCCTCCAGACCTTCCTTGTCCTTCGGGAGGACGAGGGGGATGCGAAGATGCGCGAGATCGCCGCGGCCATCCGCGAGGGCGCCGTCGCATTCCTGCGTCGTGAGTACACCGCGGTCTTCCTGGTCGCCGCGATCGTCGCGGTCCTCATCGCCCTCGGATTCTCGACGAGCACGACCGTCAACTCGATCGACCTCGCCGTCGGCTTCCTCGTCGGGGCCGCGGGCAGCGCGCTCGCCGGAGCGGTCGGGATGTTCGTGAGCGTCCGCGCCAACGTCCGCACCGCCGCCCACGCTCGACGCGGCCACCTCGGGGCGACGATGAGCTACGCCTTCCGCGGTGGGAGCGTGACCGGCCTCAGCGTCGCCGGCCTTGCGCTGCTCGAGCTCGTCGGGTTCTACGCAGTCGTCGGGGGGAACGTCCTCGACATGGTCGGGTTGCTGTTCGGCGCGTCGTTGATGAGCCTCTTCGCGCGCGTCGGGGGCGGGA
>JBOGRS010000106.1:0-3082 GCA_050749685.1 Thermoplasmata archaeon | reverse complement strand
CCGATGGGCAGGAGATCGCCCTGGACGCGCGGGCTGCCGCTCCCCGTCGGGAGGCGGGAGACCCCGCTCGGACCGGCCGCGCCGACCAGAAGGAGCACGATGAGGAGAGCGACCGACGTGCCGAGCGCGAGGCGTTGGCGGCCCGCGGTCGCGATGCGATCCGACATGGTCCTTCGTTCGTGCTAGCGGGGCGATGATTGACATCCCTTCGCTTACCGCCGGAGGAGATAGTCACCGGATGCTCAGGCCGTATCCGGGCGTGTCGCGACGGGTCGCACGCCGCTTCCGCGGGCCGATGGCCAACCGAGGCGCACGCGCCGGGATTACGCCTTGCCCGAGGGGAGTGGAGGGCCTCACCCTCTCGTACCGGTACAGACGTCGGGGAGTGAAAGCCTCCGTATCGAAGATGTGTGGAACTGAACGGCGGAACAGCGGGCGACTATGAAGGGGCAGCCCATCCAGCACGACCGAGGGTCGATGACCGAGGGAGCCTCCCCGGAGCGCCCGGCGGCCGCCGGCCGCCCGCGGAATCGCACGATCGCGGCCGTGGTCGTCGTAGTGGCGGTATTCGCGGTGCTGGGCGTGGTCGTCGTGGAGGAACTGCCGGGACTGCTCGCCCCCAGCCGAACCTTCCACATGACCGGCGTGCAGGTCACGTACGTCGGGTCGGGGGCCACCGCGATGTGCACGGCCTCGTCGCCCGGGTCGATGACCTGCCAGAACGGGACCCTCTCCTGCACCAACGGGAGCGCTCCGTGCGCGCAGCCGCTTCGGACCGGGCAGTCATTTTCCGATACGGACGGCGTGTCGTTCACCGCGGTCCTGTCCGACACGTTCGACTGCAATTACACCTACTCGGTCGCCCAGGTGACCTCTGCGTCGGGGGCGTTCCAGGTGAGCGGGGCGGCCGTGAACGGCCAACCGCTGCCGGTCAACCTTGGGTTCACCGGTCCGGATAGCACGTGTCTCACGAATGCGACCATCACGGTGGGCTTCGACGTCGGAGACCAGGGGCCCACGGACCAGACCCTCGATCTGAACGTCCAGGTCACCCAAGAGTTGCGGTAGCCGGGGAGAGGGATCGGGCCGTACCGTCCCGGAGGGTCAACGACCTTTGGACACCTACGGCATCGACCTTGCCAGCCAGCGCCGGACGCGCCGCAACAACTCGGAGTCGTTGTACGGCTTGGTGACGTAGTCGTTGCAACCCGAGGCGCGCGTGGCCGTCTCCCCCCAGGTGAGGGGATACGCCGTCACCGCCACGATCGGGGTGCCCGCCGTCCTCTTTCGGCGCCGGAGCTCCGAGGCGTAGGTGATCCCGTCCTTTCCCGGGAGGTCCAGGTCCATCAGGATGAGGTCGGGGGGCGACGTGCCGATCCGTCGCTCGGCGTCGGAGGCATCCGATGCCGTATCGACCTCGTAGCCGGCCCGTCGAAGGATCAGGGAGACGAGCTTGCGATTGAGAGGATCGTCCTCGACCACCAGGATTCGGGACATGATCGGACCCCCACGATGTCGTCGGGTAGCCAGGTACGCACCCGGTCTTTCATGGCCTCGCGCCATGAATGCGAGCCGCGTTAAGAACGGCTCCCTAAGGCAACGGTTAGGCGCTCACCCCCGGGCGGCGCCGACGTCCCGACGATCGGTTACCAGCGACGGCGCGGTCCGTTGCCGCGCTCCTCGGCGCGGACGCGTTCGAGGACCTGGGAGACCTTCGCAGCGAGCACCGGCTTCACGATCACTTCCACGGCACCGCCGTCGACCAGCGCCCTGACGGGCGGGTGCTGCGGGTCATGGGCGGTGACGACGACCAGCTTGAGCTTGGGGTTCTCCTCCAGAAAGAGCTTCCCGAGCTCGCCCCCGTTCATCGGCAACGCGCGGGTGGGCTTGCCGGACTTCGCGGGGATGCCTCCATTGCCTCCGTCCAGCTCGATGTCGAGAAAGACGACATCCGGATGCCACTCCTGGAAGACCGCCTGGCCCTCGGCCGCGCTCGAGGCGAGCCGTATCTCGGGCAGGGAGAGGCCGAGACGCAGGAGGATCTCCTGCATGACCCTGCGCGCGGACGCCGAATCCTCGACCGCGAGAACCTTCACCCGACCTCACCCTCCTGAGGCGCGCGACGGGACCCGACGCGACTCGATCGCATCGGCCGCCTCCGTCGTCTCACCGTCCGGCGATACGGCCAGCCAGTACTTGACCCTCTCTGAGAGATAAGCTCCATCGATCGGCTTCGTGATGTAATCGTTGCACCCGGCGTCGCGCGCCTTCTCCCAGTCGCCCTTCATCGCGTAGGCCGTGACCGCGACGATCGGCTTGCGACTCGTGGACGGCCGGAGCCGCAGCTCGCGGGTGAACGCGTAGCCGTCCTTTCCGGGCAGGCCGAGGTCCATCAGGATGAGGTCGGGGACCTGGCGGTCGATCTTGCGCTCGGCGTCCTCGGCGTCGCCGGCGGAGATGACCTCGTGACCGGCGCGCTGCAGGATGACCGTCACGAGCTTCATGTTGAGGGGATTGTCCTCCACGACCAGGATCCGCGCCATCGGCCGCTCATGCGGTCGCGGGAGGGCCCGCGGTCTCGCTCGCCACGCCCATCCCGAGGCTGCGCGGCAAGACCACCCGGAACTCGGTACCGCGACCCGGCTCGCTGTTGACCTCGATCTGTCCACCGTGCAGCTCCACGAGCTTCTTCGTGAGCGAGAGGCCGAGGCCGGAGCCCTGATATCGGCGGCCCGGACCGGCGTCCAGCTGCTCGAACTCGCGGAAGAGGCGCGGTAGGTCCTCCTTCGACACGCCGATCCCGGTGTCCCGAACGGTGAGGACGAACTGGCTTCCGTTCTGGCTGCCGATGTCGATCTCGATCTTGCCCCCCTCGTCCGTGAACTTCACCGCGTTGGAGACGAGGTTGAACAGGACCTGCTTGAACCTCAACGGGTAGAGCTCGACCGATTCGAGCGCCCCGTCGACCGCGGTCGTGAGCTCCAGATGCTTGGCTTCGACCATCGGCTTCAGCACGGAGCAGACCTCGGCGACCGACTGCTTCGGCGAGAACTTCTCCGGGGAGAGCTCCATCTTGCCGGAC
>JBOGRS010000105.1:0-3118 GCA_050749685.1 Thermoplasmata archaeon | reverse complement strand
GTCGAGGCGGCCCAGGACCGGTTGAGCAACGGGGAGAGCCAGCCCTTCAACCACGTGTCCCCCGTCGCGAGGCTCGACGAGTGGCCGTTGTCGAGCTTGTTCGGCGCGTACCAGACGAAGTTGGGCATCGTCCCGTTGATGTCCTGGTACCAGGCGCCCCCGGCGGTGACCGGGAGGATATGGCCATCGCAGTACGACGCGTTACCGGCGATGTCCTTGTAGTGGAGGAGGGGGGTGAAGACGTTGGAGAAGACCGAGCTGTTCGCCGCCGAACACGGTGCCGACATGTTCTCGGCGAAGCTCATCCAGGTGAGCCCCTGGGAGCTCGTGAGGTCGGCGATATTCGAGAGGCTGTACGTGTAATAATTGTCGGTACCGCATCCGATCGCGACCCCCGAGGTCGCGGCGAGGTAGTTCCCGAGCGACGGGTGGCAGAGCCCGTAGTACGCGCTCGCGTGCGCGTAGTCGTTCCACAGGTAGGTCTCAAACGGGGCTCCCTTGAGCACCTGGGAGAGCCCGGAGTTCTCCATCATCACGACCACGACGTGGTGGATCGGGGTCGGGAACGAAGGCCCGATTGGGACCGGCGTACCGGGAAGCGCCGCAGGACGTGCCGTCGAAGCGATCTCAGGGGCCGAGAGTCCGACCGCTCCCGGCGCGATCGGCGCGGTGAAGATGAGGAGGATGGTGGCGATGCACAGCGTCCCGGTGAGGAGGCGGAGGAGCGCGTCGGCCGGGGGGTTGAATCTCACCCCTCGATCCATCACGGAAGGTCTCCACCGCGGTCAGGGCCGGAGCGCCCTGCTCACCGCTGCGAGAATACATCCGAACCACCTGTATATGTAGACCCAGCATCCAAAGATACTATCCAACTGATAACTGAATATCCTACGAACTCCGTGAATTGTGGTGACCATGTTGCAACGATATGGGCGATGTTTGCCACATTACTGGCATGCACTTTCTCGCCTAACGTACCGTGAAACATCGGTGTGGCCCTGAATGATGGCGAAAAGCAGCCAGAAGTTGGTGGAAGGATGCGGCCGTCCGCGGCGGGCACCGGCGTGAAGGCGTTGGTGACGGCCCGTCCCACCGTCCGCCGACTTTGAACCGGCTCGAACTCAGCCGGGGGCGGCCCCCGACGCACGCCGGGGAGGTCGGCGGACGGGTGAAAAGAAGCTCAGCCCGGGGGTGATCGCCGGTGTCGCCGTCGAGACCAGAGGAGGGCGACGGTCCCCACGAGCGCGATCGTGACGACCGCCAGGGTGTCGACCCCCCCGGGGATGGAAAGGCCGCCCGCGGGCGACGGGGCGTGAGGGGCCGACGTGGACCCGTTGCGCAGCACGGTGAAATTCCAGGTGACCGACTGCCCTGCGACGGTTACGTTCTGCGTGGCGGCGACGTACCCTTGATCGGTGACCCGAATCGTGTAGCTGCCGTTCGGGACCTCGAAGGCGAAACCCCCCGTGGAGTTCGTGAGCTGCCACGCGGACGGAGGGAGGCTGACGTTGGCACCGGCGAGCGGATCGCCGGTGGCCCCCTGAACGACGACGCCACCGATCACGTAGCGGGATTGCTCGAGCGCGAAGTCCTCGTCGATCGGTGCCCCGGCGACAACGAGCCGTACGCTCTCCGGAAGGTACCCGGACCGGTGCGCCGCGATTTGGTAGGTCCCGTTAGCGGCCCAGAGGCGGAAGGTACCGTTCGCACCGGTCACGAGGGTTCCGACCCCTCGGAGAGTGACGTTGGCGTCCGCGAGGGGAGACCCGTTCGATCGGTCCGTCACGGTGCCCCGGACCGGGTAGAGGGGAACGATGAGGGAGAAGTCTCGCACCACCGGCGCGCCGTGAACGACGACGATCGAGGATTGCGAAAAGAGCCCAGGAGCGGAGACCGTGAGCGCGTAGGTCCCGTTCGCCGCGAGGAAACGATAGCTGCCGTTCGGCCCCGTGACCGCGCTCCCGATCCCCCGGAGCTCCACGAGGGCTCCGGGCACGGGGCTCGCATTCGCGGAGAAGTCGACCGATCCCGTGACCGGATAGAGAGAGGCATTCAGGATTTCGAGCGAGAAGTTGTGCACCACGGGAGAGCCCGCGATGAGCACGACGGCCGAGGCGATGCCGAAACCCGCGGCCGAGACCTCGAGGGTGTAGGTGCCATTGAGCGCCTGGAGACTAAACCGGCCCGTTTGGTTCGTAAGGACCGAGGCGCCCCCCTGGATCGAGACCGTCGCCCCCGGGATCGCCGCGCCGGTCGCCGCCGCCGTGACGCTGCCGTTGAGCGCGTAGTAGGTCGGGCCCGCGGTGGAGTTGGCGAAGATCGCTTTCATCGGGCCGAAGCTCGAATTCGAATCGTTGTGTCCGGTGCTCCCGAGGCCGAGGAGCCATTCCGTGGTCTCGAGCAGGCTGTACTGAGAGGCGTTCGTGTTCAGCGTGAAGTTCTGTTTGGCCCACGGGCTTACGGCGGTCAGGTAGACCGGCCCTCCGACAAGGCCGTCGTAGCCGGAAGTGTACCCCGACCCCGCCGATTCGTCGTAGACGATGAAGAAGACACTCGAGTTGAAGAACGAGTCGTTGAGGAGCGGCGACAGCCAGCCTTTCAGCCAGGCGTCCGAGTAGCTGATGTTCGTATCGTGCCCGTCATCGAGCTTGTTCGGAGCGATGAACGCGTAGTTGGGCACCGCGTTCGAGCGGACGGCCGCGGACCAGGCCGTGAAGTTGAGCACGTGGGAGTCGCAGCGCGTCGAGTTCCCTGCGATGTCGCGGAAGTAGAGGAACGGCACGTGGCGCACCGCGTAGTAGCCGGAGTCCGTCGTGTCGCACGCCGATGGCATGCTTTCCGCGTAGGCGCCCCAGGTGAGCCCGGCCTTCTCGACCAGGTCGGCGATGTTGGTCGTGGTATAGAGGTTATAGTTGTCGGATCCGCATTGCCAGGGCTCACCGGAGGTCAGCGAGAGGTAGTTGGGGGCGGAGGGGTGGCAGACGGCGTAGTAGTGGTTCGCGAAGGCATAGCGCTGCGCGAGGTATCGCTCGAAAGGGCCCTGCTGGAGGACCGAGGAGGGATTCTGGTTCTCGAGCACCACCGTGATCACGTGGCGGACGGGCGTGGGAAAGGCGGG
>JBOGRS010000104.1:0-3163 GCA_050749685.1 Thermoplasmata archaeon | reverse complement strand
CGGAGCATGGGGCGGCTGAGGGCGAAGGGCGAGAGAAAGACGGGGTGAGGAGGGGAGGAACCCTCGTCACCCACAGTTCTGTCAGAGATCTCCCTCAGTCGGTCGGAGTAGCGCTACGCGCTCCTAGTGGGCCCTAACGGACCGACGCGGTATTTTGGGGACCTTCCGCGGGATCGTCTCGACGTCCTGGGTCCCCACGAACGGTTGGGCTCTCTCGTTGCTGACCTCGGCGACCTCCTCGATCGCCCGTTTTAGGGAGCCGACATTGCGGAAACTCCCTCGGAGGAGGGCTTTCCGCGTGAGCTTCGAGAACCATCCTTCCACGGCATTCCGCCACGAGGATCCGGTCGGCATCCGGTGCCGTCGGAATCGAGGATGGCGACGGAGCCATCGCTCCACCTCCTCGGTCAGGTGCGAGCTCGCGTGGTCCATGATCTCGTCGACCGCGAGATCGGGTGGGGTCGGACCGTCGAGGGTCGGAAGGAACGCGAGGAACTCCGGGGGCCGATGTCGATCGTGGAACTCGGTCACCACCGTGGCGTCGAGCACGTTCAGCGCGGCGAATCGGTCGAGGGTTCCGTGACGAACATCGTCGTGGGGACGTCCCTCGGGGAAGCGGGGCCCAGGGGGAGTACGGCCTGAGTCCGCTCGAGCGCCTGGACCGGGGGCATCTCGTCGACCGAGACGACCCTCCGCTTCTCGGGAGGGTTGCGGTCGAGGCCCACCCCGTCGACCCGCTTCGCCTCGAAACGCGGGTCGGTGCTGAGCCTGAACGACTGGACACGGTGTGGTGGGAGATGGTCGTCGGTCCAGACGCGGTGGACGGTCATGGGACTCACGCCGAGTCGGCGGCCCGGGTGCGGGTCGACCGGTGGGTCGCACCGCGAGGCCTGGTGTTCACGCTCCGGTCGACGATGCGACGCACGAATGCGACGCACGATCTCGGGAAGAGAGCTCGGGCCGTCGACCCGGTCGAGGCGCGTCCTGCCGGATGCCGGGAATGCGGAGGAGGGCGAAGCGGGAGTGCCAACGGCCCACCGTGATGGGATGGGTTCGGAGCGTCTCGGTGATCTCTCGGTGGGACCGCCCCTCCCCGCCGCACGGCGGACGATCTGCGAGCGGAGGGCCCTCCGCTAAGGGACCGAGCGACCGCGCTACCAGCGTTCGAGCTCTCGGCGTTCTTCCGGCGTCAGGACGATCGATGCCGCATGGCGCAAGCGGGACGGTAACTCAAGCGGGTACAACGACGTACCCCCTTCAGTTACGGCCCGCTAGAACGCGATCGAGCGTGCCCGCGGGAACCCGACGGCGGCCGCCAGGGCGATCGCGACGAACCCGGCGGCCACGACGATCCCGGCGTCGCGCGCCGGCAACGACGCGGCGAGCGCCCCGACGACGACGGCACCGACGGCTCGCGAGCTGCCGCGGAAGAGGTAGGCGTTCGCGAGGGTGCGACCCACCAGCGGCTCGGGAGCGGTGGCCTGGAAGTAGACGAGGAGCACGACGTAGAAGCCGACGTCGACCGCGCCGATGGCGAACCACACGGCGACGCTCGTCGCGAGCACGGGAACGGCCACGATCGCGACGGCGATGCCGACGCCCTCGGCGAGCGTGACGCCGACGAGGGCGCCGAAGAGGCGACGGCGCGGGCCGAGATGCCCGAGGCCGAGGCTCCCGACCACCCCGCCCAGGGCGAACGCCGTGACGAGGATCCCGTACGCCTCCGCGGGCGACGCAAAGAAGACGGTGGCGAAGAGCGCGATGAGCAACGGGGGGGCGGGCGAGAAGAACGCCTGCAGCGACGAGAAGCTCACGAGCTCGCGCAGGGCAAGATCGCCGGTGAGGTAGCGCCATCCCTCCCGAAGATCCTCGAGGAACCGTGCGCTGGCGCGCGCCGCGCGCGGTGCGCGCACCGGCAACGCGAGGAGCGCGGCCGCCACGTTGAGCGCCGCGTAGAGCAGGATACCGCCGCTCGGACCGAGGAGGAGGATGAGCGCGGCGCCGGCGGCGTACCCGGCAACCTGGTTCCCGCCGGAAACGGCGCTCGTGAGGCCGTTCGCGCGGAAGAGGTCACGTCGATCGACGATCCGTGGCACGATCGCGTTGGTCGCGGTCCACGTGAAGTCCCAGAGCGCCGAGAGCGCGACCACGAGGACGAGGAGGATCGGGACGGTCAGAGCGCCGGACGCGGCGAGACCGCCGAGCACGGCCGCGACGGCGCCCTGGAGCGGATACCCGAGGAGAAGAACCGTGCGTAGGTCCGCGGCGCGGTCGACGATCGGGCCGGCGAGGAACGACATCGCGTAGATGCCGAACTCGACACCGGTGACGATCCCGGCGACGAGGAGGCTGTGCGAGATCGACAGGGCGAGCCAGAGGACGGCGATCGCGTAGACGGCATAGCCCGCGTCGCCGACGGCCTGCGAGAGGAAGTAGAAGCGGAACCGGCGGTTCGCGAAGAGCGATCGATACCCGTCGACGATCCGGGGCATCGGGACCGGAACGATCGACCGGGGAAAAAAGAGCGCCTACGCCTTCGGGTCCGTCACCGGGACGAGACCGACGAGGAGGCAGCCCACGTCCGTGATCCCGAAGCGCATCGGGATCGGCCGAAGGGTGCGCGTCGCGATCGACGCCGCACTCGTCACCGCCCCGGGGGGCGGAGCGTCGCCGGCACCCACCGTCCGCATCGCGCCCACCGTCGCCTCGCGGCGGGCGAGGAGGGAACGGGACCGCGCGAGGAACGCGGCGATCGTCGGCCGCTCGTCCACGCCCTCGGGGAGGTCGAAGGTAGTCGTGCCCAGCGCGACCAACCCGGAACGTCCCGCGTCGACGAGCGCCGTTCGATGGGCGGCGAGGAGCTCCTCGGTGCTCGCGAGGAAGTCGTCGGCGAGCGCCTCAGGGCGTCCGGGCCGGGCGACGAAGGCGAGTCGGGGCATCCACTTGCGCTCCCCGACCGCGTCGGCCGCGCCGCGGAGCGCGTCCGACGGGCCGGCGACGACCACGGGTCGCCCGACGCCGCGGCGGGGTGCGGCCTGCGCGAGTTCTTCCCGCGGGGAGGCCGTCGCGAACGGGGCGCGGCCCGCAGGGCCGAGGCGAGCGAGCAGGGCCACCACCTGGGCGCGTTCGACGTCCCGGACCGGAACGGTCGGACCCCCTCCCA
>JBOGRS010000103.1:0-3209 GCA_050749685.1 Thermoplasmata archaeon | reverse complement strand
GCCTGGTCTCGGGAGGACCCTCCCGTGGGGGCTAAACGATGACGGCCGATCCCACCCTCACGAATGCGCTCGCGGGCGCGGGACTGGCGGGAGGTGGATACGGCGGGACCGTCACCGCGCGACAACTTCACCATCTCCTCGCGGCGCACCTCGCCGTCCGATGGCCTCCGCTCTTCATCTGGGGTCCCCCGGGCGTGGGGAAGAGCTCGGTCGTCCGCCAGGTCGCGGACGCCGAGAAGCTCGCCGTGATCGACCTGAGGATGCTCCTGCTCGACCCGGTCGACCTGAGGGGCCTGCCGATGCCGCATGAGGGCAAGGTCCGCTGGTCCCCGCCGGAGTTCCTGCCCGACGGAGGACGCGGGATCCTCTTCCTCGACGAGCTCAACGCGGCCCCGCCGCTCGTGCAGGCCTCGGTCTACCAGCTCGTCCTCGACCGCAAGGTGGGGGAGTACGCGCTGCCCGATGGCTGGTACGTGGTCGCCGCCGGGAACCGGGAGTCGGACCAGTCGATCGCGCATGCGATGCCGTCGGCGCTCCTCTCCCGGTTCGAACACCTCGAGCTCGTTCCCGACCTCGAGAGCTGGCGGGAGTGGGCGTACGGCGCCTCGATCGACCCGTCTGTGATCGGGTTCCTCGAGTTCCGCCCGACGTTGCTCTACGACTACCGCGACGACTCGAAGGCGTTCCCCTGCCCGAGGACGTGGGAGATGGTGAGCCGCGTCCTCGCCCTCAACGTGACCGATGAGGAGCTCGGCCACGCGCTCGAGGGGTGCGTCGGACCGGCGGCCGCCACCGAGTTCGACCTCTACCGCAAGTCCCTCCGCCAGCTGCCGAAGCTCGAGAGGATCCTTAAGGGCGAAGACCTCCTCCCCGCCGATGCGGCCGTCGGCTACGCGGTCGTGACGGGACTGGTCGCGCGATTTGGCGCCGAGCCCCGGAACGCGGCGCGGCTCATCGCCTACGCCCGGCGTCTCGGCGCCGGGGGGTTTCGCGAGCTCGAGGTCCTGCTCGTCCGCGACCTCCTTCGGCGCCATCCCGAGGTCGGGACGACGGCCGCGTTCACGGCGTGGGCCCACGAGAACGTCGACGCCCTGGGGTGACGTTGCCGTCGCGGGCGGGACGAGGGGGTCGGCCCGTGGCCCCCGACCGGGACGGTGCGCCGTCCGACCGCTCATCGCGCGAAGGAGGCGCGCCCGGGCGACCACCGCGGCCCTCACCTCGAACTCCCCTCCCCGGCACGGAGGTCGCCCTGGACGCTCCCGATCCCGAGGCGGCGCGACGGATCGCCGCGGCGCGGACGCGCTTCCTCGCGCGGAACCCGTTCCTGGGCGTCGTGGCGCTCGGCATGCCGTGGGTCGAATCGTCCACGGTGCGCTACGTGACGTCGGACGGGACCCGTGTGTACTACAATCCGGAGTTCGCGCGATCCGCCCTCCCGCTCACCCTCGAGGGACATCTCTTCCACACCGTCCTCCATTGGGCCCTCGGTCACCCGTGGCGGGGACGTGCCGTTGACGCGCGGCGCTGGCAGGCCGCGACGGACCTCTCGCTCGTCGACCTGTTCCTGAGGAGCCCCTACGACTACCGGCAGGTCCTTCCGCTGAAGGCGCCGATCGACGTCGCGCGCGGCCGCTCTGCCGAGGAGATCGTCGCGCATCTCCCGCCCCTCGAACCCACCGACCCCGACGAGGTGAAGGTCGTCGCCGACGTCGATGAGTGCTGGCAGGATCCCGCCGGCGAGGGTGAGGCCGGTCGCGATCTTCGCCAGCGATGGCGACAGCGCCTGGTGCGGGCCGCTCAGTCGATGGCGTTCGCGGGCGAGGACGCGGGCGCCTCGGACGCCCTCCTCGGTGCCTTGGGCCGGCCCCGCATCGACTGGCGCTCGGAGATCGCGCGCTTCCTGCAACGCTCCCACGCGGACGACTTCTCGTGGATCCCCCCGAACCCTCGTCACCTCGCCCGAGGGCTGTACCTTCCCGGCACGCGCAGCCGGAACGTCGGGGACGTCCTGATCGCCGTCGATTCGTCGGGGTCGATCGATCCCGAGACGGCCCGCCGCTTCCTCGCCGAGGTCACCGGGATCGCCCAGTTCGCCGGCGGGGGGGGCCATCTCGTCCTCGTCCAGGCCGACGATCGGATCCGCTCGATCACCCGACTCCGCGTCGGTGAGAAGGTGCCCACGGTGGCCGTCGGCCGCGGCGGGACGGATTTCCGCCCGGTCTTCGACCTCGCCCGGCACGCCTCCGGGATCCCGTCCACGGGCATCATCTACCTGACCGATGGCGACGGGATCTTCCCGGAGCGCGGACCGCCGATTCCCGTCCTCTGGGTGATGCCCGAGCCCCGGGACGTGCCGTTCGGCCGGTGCATCTCGGTACCTTTCCTCTGAAGGAGGGGCGGCCTCGCATCACGTGATCAGCGAGGTCCCCTCGCCGAGTCGCCTCGGTTCCGACCCCGGATGCCTCCGGGAGGGGCGCGCCGCGCACTTCGAAAGGGTCTTGTGGGCGGACGGGCCGTCCGACGATGGTCGACCCGGAGGCGCCGGGCCTCCGAGGTCCGGGAGATCGCATGTCCGACGTCGGGTTCTTGGTCGCGGTCGTCGTGAGCATCTTCGCGCTCGTCGACCCCTTCGGCACCCTCCCGTTCTTCGTCGCGCTCACCGACGGGTTCGACGAGACCGACCGCCACCACGTCGCCGCCCGGGCGTCGATCGTGCTCGGAGGGATCCTGGGCGGGTTCGCCCTGGTCGGACGCTTCCTGTTCGAAGCGTTCGGCTTCACGCTCGCCGCCTTCGAGATCGCCGGCGGACTCCTCCTCTTCTTCGTCGCGTTCCAGATGCTTCAGGGGGAGGTGACCCGCGCCAGGATCACCGACCAGGAACGGACCGACGCCCTCGCTCGACGCGATGAGATCGCGGTCGTCCCGCTCGGGATCCCCCTCCTCGCCGGACCGGGCGCGATCTCGACCGTGATGATCTACGAGGGGAGCGCCGCCGGCGACCCGATCTCGATCGCCGCCACGTTCGTCGCGATCGCGGCGACGACGGCGAGCGCCTGGGTGATCCTGCGCTACGGACCGTCGATTCTGCGCCGCATGGGGCGGCCGGCGATCATGGCCCTCACCCGCGTGATGGGCCTCCTCTTGGCGGCGGTGGGGGTCCAGTTCGTCCTCAACGGCCTCCTCGCTTCGTTCCCCGGGCTGTAAGCGAC
>JBOGRS010000102.1:0-3219 GCA_050749685.1 Thermoplasmata archaeon | reverse complement strand
ATCCGTGGGTCTCGGGTCACGCCGTCCTGCGTCCGTGGGCCGAAGTGAGCGTGAACGTCTCGGGGACGATCGACGTGGTGGCGTTCGCGCCGGGCGCGCACGCCCAGGGATGCGACCGCAACGGAGCGAATTGTGGTCCCGCCGGGCCGGTGGACCCGGAGGGCGCGTTCAACGTGAGCGCTCCAGCGGGGGCCACCGACACCGTGTCGATCGTCGGCATCTTTGGCGGCGGATCCGGAAGCGTCGCGGGAGGCTTCGATCCGAATTCGTCCCACCGTAACGTCTCGGGAAACTGGACGAACCTGAGCGTCCCGATCGGGCTCCCGATCTTCGCCTCGATCGAGGGGGTGGTCTGGGATGGTTCGACGCGCAACTCGACCGGCGTGCCGCAACTGCCGGCCCGCTTCGCCAGCCTTTCCTTCACGGTGACCGGCACTGCCAGCGGCACGATCGCGGTCACCGCGGGAGGCGGCGGGGCCTACGCCGTCCTCTTGCCCTCGAACGCGCCGCCCAGCACGACCTACCTCAAGGTCAGCATGAACGGCTACTACTATCCGTGGTCTTACACGTATCGACACGCGTTGGCCCCCGGTGGCAACGTCACCTTCCCCTCGGTCAACCTCTCGAGGTGGGGATGGGTCGAGACCCGGGCCGTCGACCGGACCTCGAACCTGCCCACCCCCTTCCTCTCGATCACGGCGAGCTTCGACGACCTCGCCAACCAGACGACGTGGACTTCGAGCGGCACGACCAATCTCGCGGGATGGGTCAACCTCTCGGCCCCGATCGGACGCGAGGTGGTCGTCCAGGCAGGGCCGGCGAACGACCTCAACTCGACGACCATCACCGTGGAGGTCAACGCGAGCCGGACGACCTACGTGAACTTGACCGGCTCGATCGCCGGCTGGGTGGGGAACCTGAGCGTTCCACCGTGGGGGTGGGTGCGGAGCGTCGACGTCAACGCGTCGTTCGTACCGGACCTTCCGACCGTCGTCGACCGATCGAACCTACGGCCGATCCCTTCCGCGAACCTGCAGGTCTGCAGCACCGCGATGCAGTGCGGGCAGGCGCCCCAAACGAACGCCGTCGGGCAGTTCGTGACCGACGCCCCCATCGGACCCTCCGATTCGTTGACCATCCGTCACCCCGGCTACCTCGCCAACCAAACGCTCCTCAACGTCCGGTCGGGCGCGACGATCATCCTCCCGGCGGAGACAACCGGGTCGAGGGGCGTCCGATTGACCGGCGACGGGGTCCTTGCCGGGGTCGTCGTGGGGGCGCCCGGCGATCGGCCGATCGCCGGTGCGACGGTGACCGTCTGTCCCCTCGCCTCCAGCGGTTCCGGTGCGTCCTGCTCGAGCTCGGTCACGAATTCGACCGGGGTCTACTGGGTGATCGCCCCGCCCGAGCTCGACGCCATCTCCGTGACCGCGACGAACTTCGTGGCCAATTCGAGCGCCGCCCATCCGTGCTCGGACTGCTGGGAGTGGGTCGGCGCCATCCGGCTCGAGGGCTACGCGTACGTTTCGGGCCTCGTTCGCGGTCTACCGAGCGGCCTCCCTGTCGCCGGGGCGTGGGTCTCCGTGTGCCGGAGCCTCGGGACGCCCCTACCGGTCTGCGGCTACACGGCGACGACCAATGCGACCGGAGAGTTCGAAGTCGCCGCGCCCGCCGGAACCTACACCTTGGAGGCGAATGCGTCGTTCTTCAACACGACGTACCTCGCGATCGGTCTCGTCCCCGGGCAGCACGTGGACGTCGGCACGATCCTCCTTCAGGAGTTCGGATGGATCGCGGGCGAGATCCGTTCCTCGACGACGTTCGCGCCCGTGCAAGGAGCGGTCGTCTACGCGTGTCCCGCATGGAGCGGAGGGTCGTGCCGAACCTCCCAGAACACCTCCGCCGATGGACGGTTCCTCGCGTCGGGACCGGCGGGACCGTATGTCGTGGCGGTCGTCGCTCCGGCCTACGCCGACCGCTACGTGGCGAGTATCGTCGTGAGCGGCGTCACGACGATCATCCCGCCGATCCTGATCGACCCGATCGGCACGGGGCTCACCTATCGCGTGAGCGGTCGCGCGGTCCTGGCCTCCGACCCGAGCATCGGGGTACCGGGCGCGGTCGCCGCGGCCCTCCTCAACGGTAGCCCGGCGGCCTCCACGTTGACCGCCGCCAATGGGGCGTTCCGGCTCGACGTGCCCTGGGGGACCTACAACCTCAGCGTCGTCGCCTCCGGCTACGCGCCGACGGTCCTCTCCCTCCGCGTCGAAGGCCCGATCGCCGGGCTGGTCGTTCAACTTGGCGTCATGACCTACGCCGTCCATGGGACGGTCACGGACGGACTCACCCACCAACCTCTGGCAGGAGTGGCGATCGGATACGAGGGCATGACGCTCGCCGTGACCGGGCCGGACGGCCTCTATACCGTCGACCTCCCGAACGGGACCGCCCGACTGAGCGCGATCTACGCGGGCGCGGGCGCGATCGCCTACCCGTCCGTCGCCTTCACGATCGAGGTGAACGGCGCGGGCCAGACCCACGACGTGGCCTTGGAGCCACCGATGACGACGATCTACGGCCTGGTCGTCGACCGGTCGACGGGACTCGGCATCGCCGGGGCCAGCGTGCGCGAGACCGGCCGATCGACGGACGGCCTCCCCGTCGACGTGTCCTTGGTCACCGATGCGGCGGGATCGTTCACCGTCGTGGTCCCGCAAGGGACCTACACGACCAACGTCTCCTCCTTCGGCTACGCACGCTCCCTCTCGGTCCCCCTCGTCGCGTCGGCGCCCGCCTACGCGCTCACCGTCGAGCTCGAGCCCCTCGTGGGAGCCACGACCTCGGTGCCGTCGGGAACCCTCGGTCTCCTAGGAATTATGAGCGTCGTGGTCGTGGCCCTCGGTGCGATGGCGCTGGTCGTCGTCCTGATCACCCGACGGCCCCCCTCCCACGGGGCCGTCCGAACCTTTGCGCCGTCCGTCCGGTACGGCGCTCCCTTGGGCCTTCCGACCGAAGCGGAGAAGTGAACATGAGCGAGAGGATGCGCGAACGGATGAACCACCCCCCGGCGAGCGACCTTCGGCAGCACCGCGCCACGAGCATCCTGGTGCTGGCCGGCGCCGTCGTGCTGGTCGGGATCGCGATCCTGGGCACGATGGCGCCCGCGGGCGGAAGGCATTCCTCCACGTTCGCGAACAGCCTGTCGCCCGCGCTGACCCA
>JBOGRS010000101.1:0-3252 GCA_050749685.1 Thermoplasmata archaeon | reverse complement strand
TCTAGGGCTCCGGGTCGGCGTAGCGGACCCCGATATAAAGGCATTCTTACTGATGGCGCGTGACGGAGCGCCGGCGCGACGGTCCGTGCGGAGGTCGTATAACTACGGCGGACCGACCGCGGGACCGCGCTCGGTCCGCGTGGGCGCGCTTAAATACCCTCCATCGCTCTCGTTCGATCGGAAGGAACCCCGGAGACCGACGGAGGACGACTCCTCGTGTCGAAGCGTCTCACGGATTCACGACTCATGCTCCACCACAGCCTTTGTCGTCGTCTTCGTGACCTGCTGCCGTACGGCGAGCGCGTCCCCACGTTCTAGACCCCGGGGTTCCGGGCGACGCCGAAAACGGCGCTCCGCCCGATCCACGGAGAACCAACCAACATGACCAACGACCCCAACGCCGCAAAGTACCAGATCAAGGCCCGAATCGCCGCCGAAGGCGTCATCGACAAGCCCGATGTCGTCGGCGCCGTCTTCGGGCAGACCGAGGGATTGCTCGGTGACGAGCTCGACCTGCGCGACCTCCAGAAGTCCGGCCGGATCGGCCGCATCGAGGTCGACATCGACTCCCGCAAGGGCAAGAGCGAGGGCGAGATCCTGATCCCCTCATCGCTCGACCAGGTGGAGACCGCGATCCTCGCGAGCGGTCTCGAGACCGTCGACCGGATCGGACCGTGCCGCGCCAAGATCGAGGTCATCTCGGTCGAGGACATCCGCATCTCCAAGCGCCAGAAGGTCGTCGAGCGCGCGAAGGAGATCCTCGCGAAGCTCCAGGAGGAGTCCAAGGGCGTCGGCATCGACCTCACCGAATCGGTCCGCAAGGCCGTCCAGGTCGAGGAGATCACGACCTACGGACCCGAGCATCTCCCCGCCGGCCCCAACATCGACCAGGCGGACGCGATCGTGGTGGTCGAGGGCCGCTCGGACGTCCTCAACCTGCTGCGCTGCGGAATCAAGAACTGCATCGCCGTCGAGGGGACGAGCGTACCGCAGACGGTCAAGGACCTGTCGCGCGGCAAGACGGTCACCGCCTTCACCGACGGGGACCGCGCCGGCGAGCTCATCCTCCGCGAGATGCTCCAGACGATGGACCTCGACTTCGTCGCCCGCGCCCCCCGAGGGAGCGAGGTCGAGGAGCTCACCCAAAAGCAGCTCGTGAAGTGCCTGCGCAACAAGATCCCGATCCAGCAGTACCTCGAGATGACCGGGTTCGAGTCCACCGGCTCGAGCCGCGCCCCGATGGACGATCGAGGGGACGGCGGCTCGGGCGGCGGCCGCGGCGACCGGCGCGAGGACCGCCGCGACGACCGGCGGGACGATCGGGGCCCCCGGCGCGACGGTGGGGAACGGGGGCCGCCCCCTCCCTCGCGGGCGCCCATGATGCCCCCGCCTCCTCCTCCACCCCCGATGGCCCCGTTGCCCCCCGAGGTTCAGCGCTTCTTCGAGCTCCTCGCGAGCGTCGAGAACACCTCCAAGTGCCTCTTCCTCGGTCCGGACGACGCCGTCGTCGCCGAGGCTCCGGTGAAGGAGATGGTCGATGCGCTCCTCGCGCTCTCGGTCCCGGTGAAGACCGTCGTCTTCGACGGCATCGTGAGCCAGCGCGTCCTCGACGTGGCGCAGGAGAAAGGCCTCACTCAGGTCGTGGCGAGCCGAATGGGGGCCGTCGGGAAGATCCCGGAGAGCATCCGGGTCCTCACGAAGGTCGACCTGCCGGCGCCCCCCGCCGCGCGCTGACGGTCGCCCGCCGCGGGCCGACGGGCGACCCCGCCCCGACCGCCCGCGACCTTAATGCCCCCGGAGCGGCATCCTCTACGTATCACCGCGCCCTCTCCCACCACCCCCTCAGCCGCCGATGCCGGCCGGCATCCGGCCGCCACGCTCGACGAGATCCGCACGACCGCCGACGTCCATATCCCGTCCGACCCACTCGCCCGCGTGATCGGGCAGGAAAAGGCGGTCGAGATCGCGCGGGTCGCGGCCTATCAGCGCCGCCACCTTCTCCTCGTCGGTCCGCCGGGGATCGGGAAGTCGATGACGGCCCAGGCGCTCGCCCTCCACCTGGAGCGACCGCGCACCGAGATCCGCATCGTGCACAATCCCGAGAACCCCGAACGCCCGAGCGTCGAGGTCGTGACCCGGGAGGAGGTCGTGAAGGAGCGGGAGGCCGCTCGCTCGACGGAAGGCGAGCTCATCCTGCCCACCGACGCCCCCGCGTCGGTGGCCGAACGCCTCGGCTACCGCTGCGCCCGTTGCAGCTTCTACTCCCCTCCCCTCGACCGGTACTGCCCGAGTTGTGGGAACACGAAGCAGCTCATCCCCGGCATGACGGGGAGCGGGAACCCGTTCCGCGACCTCGTCGGGGGAATCCTCGAACTCACGGTGAACCCCGGGGGCAACCCCCAGGAAGCGGTGCGAACGACCCGCCTACGGAACGGCGTCGAGGAGGTCGTCGCCTACGAGCGCGCCGGGGACCGGATCAAGGTCCTCGACCAACTCGCCCTCGAGCGGCGTCGCTCGCTCCAGCACCAGAGCCCGCGCAAGGTCCTCGTGAAACTCGACCGCAACACGTTCCTCATGGCGACCGGGGCGAGCGAGACCGAGTTCCTCGGCGACGTGCGCCACGACCCCTACGGGGGCCACCCCCAGCTCGGGACGCTCCCCTACGAGCGGACGATCCCCGGGGCGGTCCACGAGGCGCACGAAGGCGTCCTCTTCATCGACGAGCTCCCCCACCTCGGACACCTTCAGCGCCACCTCCTCACGGCGATGCAGGAGAAGCGCTTCCCGATCTCCGGCCGCAATCCGCAGAGCGGGGGGGCGGCCGTCCGGGTCGACAACGTCCCGTGCGACTTCATCCTCGTCGCGGCCTCGAACATCCAGGACATCCACAAGATCCTCTCCCCGCTGCGCTCGCGCATCGCCGGCAGCGGCTACGAGATCCTCCTCGACACGTCGATGCCCGACACCGAGCACAACCGCATGCGCCTCGCCCAATTCTGTGCCCAGGAGATCGCCTCCGACGGGCGGATCCGTCCCGCGACGCGCGAGGCGATCGACGAGCTCATCCGGGAAGCACGACGGCGCGCGGAGCTCGTCGACGGGCGACGCAATGCGCTCACGCTGCGCCTGCGCGAACTCGGGGGGCTCATCCGCACCGCAGGGGATCTCGCGGCGGTGGCCGGGAGCGAGTACCTCGAGGCGTCCCACTTCCGGGAGGCCCTCGTGCGCGCGCGCTCCATCGAGGAGCAGATC
>JBOGRS010000100.1:0-3260 GCA_050749685.1 Thermoplasmata archaeon | reverse complement strand
CGCACGGCGGACCCATCGAGTTCGTGACGCCCCCCGAGTTCCGCACCGCGTGGGAGGCGGGGGGGGTTCACCCGATGGACCTCAAGGCCGCGGTGGCCGAGGCCGTCGAGCGGATCGTCGCGCCGGCGAACGCGTACTTCGCGCGGCACGCCGACGCCGACCCGGCCGCCTTCGAGGCGACCGGCGAAAGCCACCCTTAAATACCGCGAGCCCTACCGCGGCGATACCCGTGAGCCGAGGACCCCCTCACGAAGGGGTTCCGCTGACGCGAGGCAACCATGGCGCGACCGATCTACGTGCGTTTTGAGACCCCGAGCGAACTCGCCGACAAGGCCCTGCAGCTCGTCCAGGTGGCGAGCGAAACCGGCAAGGTCCGCGTCGGGACCAACGAGGTCACGAAATCGAGCGAGCGCTCGGAGGCGAAGCTCGTCGTGATGGCGGAGGACGTCGACCCGGTCGAGATCCTCGTCCACATCCCGATGCTCTGCGAGGAGAAGCGGATCCCCTACCTGTACGTCCCGAAGAAGCAGCGGCTCGGCCAGGCCGCCGGGCTCTCGAAGTCCGCAGCGAGCGTCGCGATCGTCGAGGCCGGCGAGGCGAAGTCCCTCCTCGAGGAGATCGCCCAGGCCGTCCCGGCGCTCAAGGCGTAAGGCGGCACGCGGGGCGCTGCGAGGACGGAAGGTCGACGTCGATGCCCGAAGACAAGGGTTCCCCGGCGGAGGTCGTCGAGCTCATCGGCCGCACCGGCATGGCCGGTGAGGCGACGCAGGTGAAGGTCCGCGTCCTCGCCGGACGCGACCGGGGCAAGATCATTACGCGGAACGTCGCCGGACCGATCCGGCTCGGGGACGTCCTCATCCTGAGGGAGACGGCGCGCGAGGCGCGCAAGCTCTCGGTCCGCTAAGGGGTCGCACGATGGTCGTCAAACGTCAATGCTCGTTCTGCGCGAACGAGATCGAGCCGGGAACCGGTACGATGTTCGTCAAGCGCGACGGGAGCGTCTTCCACTTCTGCTCGTCGTCCTGCCGCAAGCAGCAGATGCACCTCGGCCGCGTGGGCCACCACCTCAAGTGGACGCGGGCCCACGCGCTCAAGCGGGCCGCGGACCAGAGCAGCGCGGCCGGCGCCCGTTCCTCCTCCACGAAGGACGCCGCCGCGGCGGCGAAGGGCCTCGGGCCGGCGAAGCGCGGCGCACGGACCCGACGCTCCGCGCCGGACGCGCCGTCGACCCACCGCACGCCTTCGCCCGTCCCGGCCGTCGACGCCACGCCCGCTCGACCCGCCGCCGGGACACCGTCCGCGGCCGCGGCGTCGGGGGCGACGAAGGAGGCTTCGGAGCCGCCGTCGGCCCCGATGGGCGGGAACGCCCCTCCGAAGGCGGGCGACGAGAAGAAACCGAAGGCGAAGGCGAAGAAGCCGAAGACGGCCGCCTCCGGCGGACCGAACTGAACCACCCCTTCGCATCCACCCGCCGCGACGCGGGCATCGTCCACTGGAGCGGTGGGCCCTAAGACCCCGACCGGTTGAGCCTCCCTCGATGGGACGCCCGGGAGCGAAGGAGCCGGGAGGCCGTTGGTCCTCGGCGAGCGACCTCGCCGACTACGCCTACTGCCCGCGATCCCACTACTACCGGCACCATATGCCCCCGGGAGGACCGTCCGCGTCGAGCGTGAGCGCGAGCGAGCGGGGACGGGAGTTCCACGCCGCCACCCTCGCTCGCGTTGCGCGTCGCGAGTCCTCGGGAGGGCTCTGGGTCGCGCTCGCCCTCGCGAGCGGGGTCGTGCTCGTGGGAACCGTCGCGGCCCTCCTCCTCGGCGGGTGGGGCGGGTGACGCTTTCCGTCGCGATCCTCTTGACCCTCGCCGCCGCGGCGCTCGTCGTCCTCGGGCGGTCGATCGCGGCGCTTCGCTCCCTCGCCCACGCCCGTCGGCACGGTCGTCTCGAGTCGGTCGACGTCCAGCCCGGCCCGGTGCTTCGGTCGGCGCGCTATCGACTGGTGGGTCGGCCGGACGAACTGCGTCGCCGGCCGGACGGCCGTCCCGTGCCGGTCGAGCTCAAGAGCCGCCGCGCCCCCGCGGGCGGCCCTCCCCCCTCCCACGTCGTGCAGGTCTGGGCGTACTGCCTGCTCCTCGAGGACGTCACGGGGATCGCACCGCCGTACGGGGTCGTGCGCTACGGCGACGGGACGGAGTTTCGCATCGAGTGGACCGCGGAGGCGCGCCGCGAGCTCCTGCGATGGCGCGAGGCCGTCGACCGCCCGTACGACGGCCGTGCGACGCCGAGCCCGGCACGGTGCCGCCGCTGCCCGTGGGCGGTCGCGTGCGACGCCCGGGCCTCCTAACGACGGCGCGTCGCGTAGACCTCGGTTCGGTAGGGGACGGGGAACTCGGGGCGGTGCGCGATCGACGGCTCGCCCTCGATGATCGCCCGGATCTCGTCCGCGACCGCCGCCTTCTCCTCCGGGGGCAGGAGCGCGACGAAACTGACGGAGAGGGTGCGTGCGATGAGCGCGTCGGGAGTCGACCAGGGGGCGTAGACGAGCGTGGCGGACTCGAGCGGGCTAAAGCGCGCGTCGCCAGCGATCGACGCCTTCCACGCTTCGGACCGTCCCGAGGTGGACTCCTTCGCCTCGTGGGCCCGCAGGACCTCGCCCAACGCCTTCATCCACGGAACGGTGGCGTCGCGTCGGTTCCACACGAGGGCGAGCGCGTGGTGGGGACGAAGGACGCGCGCGATCTCCTCGAGCGCCGCGGGCACACGGAACCAGTGGAACGCCTGGCCGACCACGACGGCGTCCGCGCAGCCGTCGGCGAGGGGGATCGCCTCGGCCATCCCGGCGAGGAGGTCGACCGAGGGAAGGAGGCGATGGAGCACCCTCCGCATCCCGGGCGTCGGCTCGACCGCGACGACCGCCGCCCCCGTGGGGAGCAGCGCGCGGGTGAGCTTGCCCGTGCCGCTCGCCAGTTCGACCACGCGATTGCCGGGACGGATCGGGAGGCGGTCGACGAGCCATCGGACCGCGTCGGAGGGGTAGTCCGGCCTCCCGCGTTCGTACTCTTCGGCGGCACGGTCGAACCCCTCGACTCCGCGAGGCAGGCGCGCCATGGACCTCCGCCACGCCTCCGGGAGGGAAAACCCCGGCTCCCGAGCCGCCCCGGACGAAACCTTTTGACGCGAGGGAGGGTGGCCCGGCGATGCCCGAAGGAACCATGGAGCGCACGCTCGTGCTCATCAAGCCGGACGGGGTCAAGCGCGGGCTCG
>JBOGRS010000099.1:0-3280 GCA_050749685.1 Thermoplasmata archaeon | reverse complement strand
GCCCGGCCCCCTCCGGTTTGACCTGCGGTCCGTCGTGGGGGTGGCCTTCGGGCCGGGCGGCCACCTCGTGATGTTCGGACCCCCTTAGGGATATGTCAGCCCATGACCCCGTAGCGCCGGGGGCGATCGTTTCGGTCCGGACCGGAACCCGGGGATGAACCCGAGGGCGGTCGACGAGCGCGGCCGCGCCTACCCGTACGGGCCGACCTCGTCGAGCAGGTCGACGTGGGTGAGGAGCATGCGGCGACAGCAGTAGCGGTGCAGTCCGAGTGACGTCAGGACCGCGCCGGCGTCCTCGCCCCTCGCGGTGCGCTCCCGGAATGGGTCCCACGTCTGGCCGATCACGGTCCCGCAGGTGAAGCAGCGGACCGGCACCATCATCGTCATCGTTCGGTGACCTCCCCTCCCCCTTCGCTCAACGGTAGGACTTCTGGCGGCGCTTGCGGGCTCCGCGGCCGCCCGGTCGCTTCGGGAGCTTGCGGCGCGGGTCGTTCACGACGAGCGAGCGGTCGTAGTGCTTGAACATGTCGGAGAGGGACGGGTCCTTCATCCATTCGAGGAGCCCCCGCGCGACGGCGGTGCGCGCCGCCGACGCCTGGCCCATGATCCCGCCCCCGGCGACGGAGACCTGGATGTCGACCGACTTCCACCGATCCCCTGTCATCAGGAGGGGTTCCTGGATCTTCTGGCGGACGAGTTCGGGTTCGAGGATCTCGAGCGGGACGCGGTTGACGCGGACCTTCCCGGTCCCCTTGCGGATCGCGGAGCGGGCGATCGCCTCCTTGCGCTTGCCCGTGGTGAGGACGACGTTCGGCGCCTTCACAGCCGCGCTCCGAGAAGCCGAGTGACCTCTTCCAACGTCATCGGGGAGCGCAGCGCCGGCCGCGCCTTGGCGATGTCGATCGTGTGCTTGGTCGTGCCCGTGTAGTCCGACGGGCACCCGATGTAGACATGGAGCCGGTCGAGCGCCTCCTTCCCGCGGGTCTTGAGGTGGGGGAGCATGCCGCGGACGGTGCGCCGGAAGATGCGGTCCGGGTAGCGGGGATAGTGGGGGCCGGTGCGCTTCGAGCCCCGCGCGCGGTTCGCGGTGTAGAAGGCGAGGATGTTCGAGCGCGAGCCCGTGACGACGCTCTTCTCCGCGCACACGACGACGATCGATTCGCCGCGTAGGAGCCGCTGCGCGATCTGGCTCGAGGCGCGTCCGAGGACGAGCCCCGAGACATCGATGACCGTGCCCGACGGCACCGCGCGGGTCTTCGCCGCCTTCACCTTGAGGGGGGCGGCCTTCGCCAACGGACGGTCCGAGGGCTTGGGCGTGGGGGTCTTCGCCGGAGGGGCGGTGCGGGCGGCACCCCCGGCGGGCTTGGGAGAGGAGCGTGCCCGGCCCGGACCCTTCGGGGTCGGGGCCTTCGCGGGGGCGGTCGGGGGGGGCGCAGAGGCCGGAGGCGACGGCGGGACCGATGGGGCGGTCGACGGCTCGGCGGGGTCAGGCAAGGAGGCGCACCCCCGAGCCGTTGGGCCGGGCCTTGAGGAGCTCGTCGATACTGAGCGCCTTGCCCCCGGCGTCATGGATCTTCGCCCGCGCGAGGGTCGAGTAGCGGAACGCCGCGACGGTGACGGGCTTCGAGAGGTCGCCGTCCCCGAGGAGCTTGCCCGGAACCACCACGGTCTCGTTCGCCGTCGCCACGCGCTCGAGATGGCCGACGTTGACGGGCGTCACCTGGTGGCGAGAGCGCGCCATCTTCTCGGCCAGGTCCGCCCATACGGGGGCGTCGTGGGCCTTGGACGCGCGACGGAGCTCGATCAACGTACGGGCGAGCTCCGGATTCTCTTTGCGAATCGTTCGGAGCATGGTCGCGGGAGGCCCTCGACCCGGGTGCCCGATATAACGGTTGCCGGTTGGGCGTGGCCGCGAGGGGCCGGACCATCGGTCGGCGCACCGGCGAGGAATCGTCGCCGGCGGGCTTCCTGTCGCCACCAACGGTTAAATACCGTACCTCGCCATCGCCCGCTGAGGACGCTCCATGCGCAAGTTCCTGACCGAACTCCGAGGAAAGACCGTGATGACCAACGACGGGCAGATCCTCGGGATGATCGAGAACTTCGTCGTCGACACGACGACCGGGGGCATCGCCCACGTTCTGATCACCCCGAGCGACGACATCGAACCCCGCCTGTTCCAGACGGACGGGTCCGGCCGACTCGTGCTCCCCTTCAAGAGCATGCGTGCGGTCAAAGATGTCGTCGTGATGGACATTGGGAAGTGAGTCGTCCTCTCCCCCGCTCATCTCGGTCGTCATCACCGTCAAGAACGAGGGGCGCCACCTGCGCCGGCTCCTCGAGAGCCTGATCGTCCAGGAGCCGCCCTTCGAGGTCATCGTTGTCGACGCGCTCTCGCGCGACGCCACGTTCGCGATCGCCGAGGAGTTCGCCCGCGACCATCCCGGGACGTTCCGCGCCGTCCAGCGGTTCGGTTCGCGGGGGATCGGACGCAACGCCGGGGTCGCCCTCGCGCGCGGCGAGTTCATCGCGTTCACCGACGGCGACTGTTTCGCCGACTCGCAATGGCTGCGGGCGATGCGCGACGGCTTCCGGCATGCGGACGTCGTCGCGGGCCGCACGGTCGCTATCGGCGCCCCGCAGTACGGACTGCTCGAGCGCGTCGAGCTCTACCAGCGCGGCAACGACGTGACCTTCCCGTCCTGCAACCTCGGCTACCGTCGCCCGCTGTTCGAGGAGCTCCACGGTTTCGACCCGAGGTTCATCACGGCCGAGGACATCGACCTCAACCTGCGCGCCGTCCACCAGGGAGCCCGACTCCTCCACGCCCCCGCGGCGATTATCTACCACGAGATGCGGACGACCCTCATACGCTTCCTCTACCAGGCGTTCTGGAACGGCTACGGCCGTAAACAGCTCACCGAGAAGCACGGGACGCTGTGGGGAAGCTACCGGTACCGCCGCCTGCTCGAGAACCACCGCACGGTGATCGCCTGGGCGAGGCTGTCGGCCGCCCTCACCGGCTATTTCACGCGCGTCCTCACGGGGACGGGGGGGCGACTGACCCCCCGAGTGCCGTCGCCTCCTCCACCGTAGCGATTGCGCTTCGAAGCGGCGGCCCCATCGTAGGGCCCACGGCCGAGGGACGCCGGTCTAGTACTACTCCCGCACTTGAGATGGTGGCCCTTTCGAGTGGAAGGGGGTAGGCTCATTCTCCCCGGACGACCTAAGGGGGATGTCGACCCTGCCCCCCTCGTTGACCGCAGCCATCCCCAACGCG
>JBOGRS010000098.1:0-3427 GCA_050749685.1 Thermoplasmata archaeon | reverse complement strand
GCCCGGTAGCCGAGGTCGAGTCGTTGGAGGCAGTCCCGGGCTATGTCGTAGGGGACGCGACCGAGTCCCTCGGGGTCGCCGGCGCGCCAGTCCTTGAGCCGAGCCTGCTGGTCGAGGTAGGTGACGGAGCGGTGGTCGCGGAACCCGGAGTCCCGTCGGTCGGCGAGAGCGTAGTCCCAGAGGAAGGTGAGCTCGCGGGCGAAGTGGAGGAAGATCCGCTCTTGGACGGGAGTGGGGTAGATGCGGTACTAGAAGGAGAGGAACATGGGCACCGGGGCTGGTAGCCTCGATCGGAACACCGAGGAAGCAGGCGAGGGGGAGACGGGGTGGAACGGCTCCGACGGAAGGCGCCTCGGGTCGGTACGCCAGAAACGTGAGCTGATACGTAGAATGTAGGTTTCGGTCGTGCGGCCGTCAAGGAAAGACTACGGGGGAGGGGTCACGGCGTGACGGTTATTGGATACCGTAGCAGGGCGTCCACCGCCGAGTACGAACCATTAAGAAGCACCACCGAGTGCTACCGCTCCCGAAATTTCCATGTCGAGTAGGGAGGACGTATCCGTTCGACCGAATCGGTCCACCGCCCCCTTTAGGCTCCATGTGCCCGGCCCGCCGTCGTTCGGCACGATGCGGGTGCCACGGTTCGACGTCGTGGAACTGACGTCCCTCGTTCGGGATCCCGATGAGGAGGCGCTGCCGACTCCTCACGCCAGCGTGCGTTCGGTGCAGAGCGCCCTCTGGAACGCTTCGATCCGGGAGGTCGACCGCCTCGCGGTCGCGTCGAGCCGGTTCATCGTCCCGTACGTGGCGCACGATCTCGTCCGCATCCCGCGCGAGGATACCGAACTTCGGCTCTGGACGACCGCGTACCCCAAGGGATCGAAGCCGCGCGCGCGTCGCAAGGGTCCTGCGGTCCGGCTGAGGATCCCGAACCTCGCCGACGAGCGACGGTGGCGCACGATTACGATGGGAGAGTTCCATCGCCAGCGCCGTTTCTACGGGCTCGTCCAGGTGGAGGGGAGGGTCCAGTGCGTGCGAACGCTGGACGACCGTAGGATGCTCCGGATCCCGCTCTCCAACCTTCGAACGGTCGCCCCGCTGTTCCGACGTATGATCGACCCTCCGTGGTTCGCGGCTTCGGCCAAGACCGCCGAGGGGACGACCACTGAAACGGAGGCGCCTTCCGCCCGAACACGGGCGTGACGTCCACGGACGCGGCCCACCTCCGCCAGATCCGCCTGAACGTACCTCGCGACCCGGTCGGGTCAACTCGGCCGACGCGCCGTCGTTCCGTTTATAGATTTGTCGAAAGGTTCAAGCCACCCGCGTGCCCTTGATACGTCGAAGCATGCCGGAACGCGGCACCTTTTGGGTCGGGTCGGATCCGAAGATCAGGGTCGAAGTCCGCTACTCGCCCTGGCGCCACAACGTGTTCGTCAGCGTGAACGGCGTCCCCCTGCACGAGTCGCTCACCTGGAAGAGCCCTGGCGGCGAGTGGAGTGTGCCCTTGGATTCCGCGCCGCAGCACCCTCTGGTGATCGGGGTACGCTGCTTCAACGAGAAGGCCCACTTTCCCCACGCGCACGTCCTCGATGCCTCCTGGGGGGAGTCCCACCTGCGGCTCGCGCCGGACTGGATCGAGCCTCTGGCGGTCCCGAACCGCGCCGATCCTCCCTTCGTAGGGCCCGGGGAGAAGTTCCCCCTCGAGATCGTCCTCGAGCAGCGGCGTTAAGCTTCGCGTGCCCGCCCGGCGGATTCGGACCGACCCCTCGATCTCGGCATCCCACTCTCGACCGTGTTCCCGTTCGGTTCCCCGTGGGCAACGTGCGGTCAGCTCGCCCATCATTCATCATCGATTCAGCCGGTTCTAGGTGTCATCATCCCGCACGTCAGGGTGAATCAGGGACGTTCAAGTTCCTCGGTCCCGCGACGGACCTCCGGGAGCCGAAACGACGGGGGTGAAGGGCCTCACGTGATGCCGCCCACGATCCCATGCACATGGAAGATCCCTCCCGCCGCCCCGGCCTCGCCCAACTGGGGTGCGGCGTCGCGCTCGAACGTCCCCTCGATCCAGGTCGGCCCGGCCCGGCTGACTTCGGTGGCGAGGTGCCAGTCGACCGGGGTCGAACGGAATCCGAGCATCACGTCCGCCAGCCCGAGATCGCGCGCCGGCCCAAGGACCTCCGCGACCGCCCGACCATCCCACTCCTGCGAGCGCGCGTGGACGCGACCGTCGTCGACCTCGACCTCGAACACGAGATCCTGGCTGAGCTTCCACGATCGCCGTAATTCCTTCGCGCTCTCGAGGTAGGCCGACGAGAGAACGGCCCGTCGCGCGCCGGTCACGAGCACGTCGATCGCCTGATCGGCGTTCCGCACTCCGGCGTCGACCCAGACATCGGCCGAACGGCAGATCTCCTGAAGGTAGTCGAGTTGGGGTTGGCCGTCATCGACCCCATCCAGATCCACGACGTAGAGCCTCGGAAACTCCGCCAGCAGGAGATCGACCGTATCGAGGACATCGAGCGGGCGTCCGTCGGAGTCGCGCGCGATACGGGGCCCCCCGTCCGCCGGGAGCATCACGCGGCCACGGCCGATCATGAGGCACGGCACGATCATCGGTCCGGGGGGAAGGGGATGCTTCGGCGTACCCGAGCGGGAGGAGGCCGGGGTCACACGCACCGGAAATCGCGCAGGGCATATCCCCTTTGGCCCGGCCCGGAACGAGGAGTTATCCCCGCGGGGTCTGTGCTACGGATGCCAGGAGGCGGAGGGCAGCTGACGGTGGAGGTCGATGGAGACATCGCCCCGCTGAGGAAAGTCCCCTCTCCGGGGACCACGGGGGCGGGTGGGAGCCCGCTGGGCGAGAGCCCAAGCCACGGAGCAGACACGACACAGCCTGGGGGCACGGTGATGGCGCTGCGCCGGAGGATCCCCCGGGACATGGTGAAACGGCCGTCTCCCCGGGAGCAAGCCCTAACGGACGGAATGAGGGAGGTCCCCCGACCGTCGAGGAGAGCGCGGAGTCGAATGCTGCCTGAAACGGAAAGGGGCTTACTACCGCGACCTGGCCGGCACGTCCGGAAACGGGCGGGCCGCCGGCCCTGAAGGACTTCCTTCGGGGCCGGGAACCCGGGCTCCTCCTCCCCCCGGATTGGCCGTGGCCGACGGCGCGCCCCCCGGCGACGAACGTGCGCTTCGGTCCGGTCGACAACGTGGTCCGATCGCAGGGGTGGCGCCGGGGTCAGAACTTCTGTCCGCACACGACGCAGAACGCGGCGCTCGATCCGCGGGCCTGCCCGCACTTGACGCAGAATCCGGAGGCGCTCTCCCCCCCGGGGGCCGAAGTCGCGGCGGCCCCCGGCGTGGCGGCCGACGGCGGCGTGGCCCCGGAAGGCGGCGGCCTCGGCGCCGCGGGCGCAAGGGG
>JBOGRS010000097.1:0-3487 GCA_050749685.1 Thermoplasmata archaeon | reverse complement strand
TTCGGAGCGGGGACGATCGGACTCTGCGGAGGCGAGAAGGTAAAGGAGTCGACTTCGCGGCGGAATCGAGGATAGCCCGGGCGCTCTCCCCGCTTCACGTGTCGAAAGAAAGCCCGGAAGGCGAGGTCGAGGCGTTGCAGGCAATCCTGGGCGATGGCGACGGATAGCCGGCCGAGGCCCCCGGAGTCGTATGCCCGCCATCGGGTCAACTCGCGCTGCTGGTCGAGGTAGGGGATCGGCTTTTGATCCCGGGCCCAGGCGTCGCGACGCTCGGCGAGCGCGTGGTTCCAGAGGTAGGCGAGCTCGGAGCGGTGGGAGTCGAGAATCGGGAGCTGGTCGCGAAGGGGGTAGAGGCGGTACCGGTAGGAGAGTCGCCTACGACCCGACGAGGGCGAACGGAGGGGAACTACACGGATTCTCGGTTCGAAGGGCACCCGGGTCGCACAGCGACCGGGGAACGCCGGTGGGCCGTAGAGAAGGCGAAAAGTGGAATGACGTCCGATCCCCGCAGGTCGGCTCCACCGGGTGAACAGTTACGAAACCTCTTGAGGCGGGGCGAGGTGGGAGCCGACGTGCGCCCGGTCCCGCCCTGGGTCGCCCAGGCGGTCCTTCCATGGCATGGTGAGGCGTTCGCCGACTATTGGGGACCGCTCGAAACCACCGTCGACGGGCACCCGCGCACCGGGACGCTGGTCCTCTCGAACCATCGGCTCTTCTTCGTGCGCGTCGCTTCGCGCTCGGTCGCCGAGACCAAGGTCGACTTCGCGAGCCCCCTCAACCAGCTTCACCGGATCGTGGGCGAGCACGACCATTACGAGGGACGTCTCGTCGTGGATCGGCGGACGTTCTCCTTTCGCGCGACGACCCCTCAGGCGGCCGGGGACGAGGTCGCCTCCATCGTCGTGACGATCACCGGAGCGCGCGCCCTACGACTTGAGGAGCTTCACGCCCCACCCCCCGTCGTCGCCCCCTTGCCGACGGTCCACCGCGAGATCGTGCGCGAGATCGTGAAAGTGCCGTGCCGCTACTGCGGGTCCCTCGTGGAGGTCACCTCGACGAAGTGCGCCGCGTGTGGGGCGACGTTGCGCCTTCCCTGACCCACCCGACGATCGGGCGGTCGCGCCTACGGTTCGCCCGCCGGTCCCTCCGGCGAGGGTGGGGGAGGTGAGCGCTTCGTGGACCGGGCGATGGGACGCACCGGGTCGCGCCTCGGGATGCGGGGAGGGCGGCGTAGGACGAAGACGAGGACCCCCGCTGCCGCCATGGACGCGAGCGCGACCTCAACGTAGCCCGCGAAGTCGCCGGAGGAGGTCGTGGCCGGAGCGACCCCGGTGGGGGCGGCGGTCACCGCCGTCACGTTGAGGACATTGCTCTCGACCGCGCTCCCCGCGGCATCCAGGACACGCACCGAGAGGGAGGCATTCCCGGGAACGGACGGAACGAACGCGTAGACCGCCCCGCCCGAGCCGTCGATCGCCTTCCCGTTGACCGACCAAACGTACGTGAAGGGAGCGCTCCCTCCGTAGACGATCGCCGACAGCTCCACCGGGGTCCCGACGGTCACCCGGCTACCGGCCGACGTGTTCGAATCGAGGGCCACCACCGGCACGGCGGCCACGGGGAGCGTGAGCGCCGAGCTCGTCAGGGTCTCGTGGAGGCCGTCGGTCACCCGAAGGGAGGCGACCCCGGCGTTCGGGCTCAGCGGCACGAATACCCATACGGTCGTACAGGGCGAGGGGGCCATCGGGAGGGGGGAGAAACCCGTGAGCGTACAGGCGTAGGGGGGGAGCCCGCCGCTGACGTCGGCACGTAGGCTCACCGCTTGCCCCACGTCGAGGGCCGTCCGATTGGCTTCGAGGGTCACGTTGAGGGGCGCTACCACGAGGAGCTCGACAAGGACCGTGGGCGTCGTGCTCCCCACCCCATCGATGATCGTGAGACCCACCGGATAGGCACCGGGCGCCGCCGGCCGACAGACGAGCGAGCGGAGGTCGGAAGGGGCGCAGCCGAATGGGAGGCCGGACCAGGCGAACTGGTAGGGGAGGATCCCACCGGTCACGTCGGCGGTCAAGGTGACGTTCGTCCCGAGAACGACCACGGGCGGGGAGAGTTCGGCGCGTGCGGACAGGGCGAACGGCTCGGTGCCGACGGTGTCGCTCACGATCGTCTCGGCGTTGTACGGTGACGGGGGTTGGTAGGAGGTTCCGACGAGGAGGTGGGCGTACGTCGACCAGACCCCGCCGCCGCCGACTCCCGGGAGGATGGAGCCGGCCGGGCCCACCTGTTCGGTGAGCTGCTTCGTGCTCGACGAGGCGATGAGGCTGTAGGAGCTCAGCGTGGCCGAGTTGGGACCCGTCACGACCTCGACCCCGTTCACCACGCCCGATGCGCCCGCGAGCTGGTCGCTCACGCTCGACGACCCCGTGACACGCGTCCCCGCCGCGTCGGCGACGGAGAAGGTGCGAACCTCATTCCATTCCTGGTAGGTGTGGAGCATCTCGGTCGTGAAATTCGCCGTGTACGGATACGTCCCGGAGGATGGGCTCACCTGACCCCCGAGGTCGACCGACAGCGGGAACGACAGGTAAAGGCGGTCCACCGTCGGCGCTCCGGTCCCGTTCGTGACCGTGGACTCGGAGAGCGTCGTGGATTCGGTCAGGTTCTCCCACGTCGACGACGCCGGGACCGTGGCCCGGAACGCTCCGTCGAACGTCGAGGTCACATTCACCGAGCTCGCGGCGGTGACGAACTGCGTTCCCACGACCGAATGGACCGACGCGCTCGTCGAGCCCCCGCTCTGATGGACGCCGGGACCCGAGAACGAGGCGCTCGTGGAGGTCGCGGACCGATATGACGCGTTGGTCCACACGAGCAGCGAGCCGGCGACGAGCCAGTTCGAACCGGCCGAGATGCCCGAAAGGTTGAGCCAGACCGAGTGGGTCCCTTCGAGCTGGCCCAACGCCCCGGAGACGTTGAGCAGGTAGGGGCGGTCGTTCGTGGTGAGCGCTGCGGTGATCGGTCGCCAGAGGAAGAGGTCGATCCCGCCCGTATTGATGAACGGAAACGGAAGGACGGCGGCGATCGGGGTCGACCCCACCCCGAACTCCGCGACGCGAGCGGGGTTGGCGGTGGACCACCAGAACTCGTCGCCGGCGAAACCGTAGAGGTAGAGTTCGAGTTCGGCCGCGGTGGCGTTCGTCGGGACGGTCACGTTCGCGGCGGTGACGGTCGGGCCGGACGGCGTGAGGGACTGGCGGTACCACAGCGGCACGACGGCGTTCGGCTCGCCCGGCGCGGGTCCTCCGGAGGGCACGGGATAGAAGGCGATCGAGAGGTTGCTGAGGAAGTAGCCGGACGTCACGGCCGCGCCGAACAGGAAGGTGAGCGATGCCGGGGACTCGAAGAGGCTCGTGAACTCGGTGAGGTTCACGAGGACCGTCCAGGTGCCGTACTCGGGGCTGGTACCGAACATCACCTGGGTTCGATG
>JBOGRS010000096.1:0-3611 GCA_050749685.1 Thermoplasmata archaeon | reverse complement strand
GGATGCGATCGTGCTCCGCTGTCACCCGGTCGAGCTCGCGCGTCGCCTCGCGCGCGCCCATCGAGGCTCCGCAAGGGACCGTCAGGCGAACGTGGAGGCCGAAGCGACGGACCTCGTCCTACTCGAGGCCCTCGCTCGCCATCGCCGGGTGTGGGAGGTCGATACGACCGGCCGATCGATCGCCGAGGTCGCTCGCCAGGTCCGTTCGATCCTCGATCACCGGCCCCCGCCCCACCACGGATCGGTCGACTGGCTGGCCGACGCCTCGGTGACCGCGCATCTTTTGCCGCCGACCCGATAGGGGCGGTGCGATGGTCCTCGAGGAGTACCGCGGTCGGGTCGCCCCGTACGTCGCCCGGCTCGCGCGACCGTTCCTGAGCTGGCGGCCCTCCACGCTCACCTGGACCGCGCTTGCCCTGTGCGCCGCGGCGTCGGTCCTCGCGGCGAGCGTGCGATGGTCGAGCTACGTGCTCTTCCTTCCCGTCGCGCTGCTGATCTTCTTCGGCGGGGTGTTCGACGTCCTGGACGGGGAGGTCGCCCGTCGGACCGGTCGCGCGTCGGTCCAGGGGGACCTCCTCGACCACGTCGTGGACCGGTACGCCGACATCATCCTCGTCCTCGGGATCGCCGTGTCGGGCTATGTGAACCCGATCCTCGCGCTCCTCGCCCTGGTGAGCCTCCTCCTCACGAGCTACATGGGGACCCAGGCGCAGGCGGTCGGGCTCGGACGGCATTACGGCGGCCTCCTGACGCGCGCCGACCGATTGCTCCTCTTGGCGCTGGGCGCGTTCCTCGTCTTCGACCTCTCCCTGCCGTGGCCGTGGGCTCCGACGGCGCCGTGGTCCCGCTTCCAGCTCGCCGGAGTGTCCTTCACGGTGCTCGACCTGGTCTTCCTCTACTTCGTCGTCGCGGGCCAGGTGACGGCGGTCCTTCGGGCCCGGTCGATCTACGCCGAGCTGGGGCGAGTGGCTCCTTCCACGGGGAAGGATGCGTCGCCGCGCTCGGCGACCGAGCCCCCTCGGATGCGGTAGTACTGCAACGGGTGCTTCAGGAACGGCTCGAAGCATAACGGGTCGCGCGCTCGGTCGGTTCCCTCCGTCGCGGTCGGGTCCCCGTCCCTAAAGCAGAGGCCGTGGCTACGCACCGTCGCACATTCGGGGGGTTCGTAGCCCCGTCCCTGATCGTGTTGCGTGATGTGTTCGACCTGGTAGCGGGTGATCCCCTCGTCGAAATCGGGGGCACCGCGGAAGGCGTCCACGATCGTCTCGACGTGGGCGCCGGCCTTGTAGAGGAACGCCGCGAGGGCGAACCGGCCCGCGTGCGAGAGGTTTTCACCGGCCTCGAGCATCCGCCGCATCTTGCGGATGCACGGGGGGAAGCGCTCCGGGCGCAGCGGCCCCGCCGGTCCTCCCACCCGAGGAACGGGCGTGGGCAGCCGTCGTGCGAGGTCCGCGAGGAAGTCGGACTGGTCGTGGAGCAGAAGGTCCCGCGCCGACGCGTCGATCAGGATCGGGATCGAGAGCCTCACCCGGACCCCTTCCTGAAGGAGTCGGGCCCCCCGTTCGCGCGCGAGAGCGACCTCACCGCCCTTGAGCGCCTGGCGGACGAGGCGGTAGTCCCCCTCCCGGATCGGGGCCGCCAGTTCGAGATAGTCCGTGACCGGCATCTTTACGTCGGCGCCGACCGAGGTCATCTCGAAGTCCAGGCGGCGCGCGACGTCGACCATCTCGTCGACCGGCGAGGCGCGCAGCCGGCTCCAGCCAAGCTTCGCCTCGGCGACGGCCCAGCGACGCAGCGGGGCAAGGGTGGGCGCCGAGGAGAGGAGGAGACGGGCGTAGAGGAACGAGAGGAAGCTCTCTTCCGCGCTCGCGTGGGCGAGCTCGGCGATGCCGGTCGCCCCGGTGGGATCGTCGGCCGCGGTGCGGATGCGGGCGCGCCCGATCTCGCGGGCGCGTTCGAACGCGGGATCCGTGAACAGGTCCCTCAACGACGGCGAGAACTCGGCGACGAGGCTCTCCGCCCCCGGGAGGAACGGGTAGGCCCCGAAGAGCTCGCGTTCGGCTAGAGGTGCGGAGCGACGAACTGCCATACGAGGAGCACGAGCACGACGACCGAGGCGACGCCGGCGGCGCGACCGCCGAAGCGATCGAGGGTCGCCTCGTCCCAGCCGCGCTTCACGCGGGCCGCGATCGAGGCGGCGAAGTCCCGGAAGAGGAGCCCCCCGTCCAACGGAATGAGGGGAAGCGCGTTCGAGACCCCGAGCAGGAGGTTCATCCAGGCGAGCCAGTAGAGGAGGTTCACGACGATCCAGAAGGTTCCGGGGTCCGCGCCGGCGAGCGGGCCGGTGAGGTGGAAGAAGGAGGCGCTCGTCCCCTGAACGGGTTCGAGGCCGGCGAGCGGGAGGACGAGCCAATCGATCGATCCCACGAGGGGTCCGTTCGAGCTTCCGAGCGGGTACACGAGGGTCGACTTGAGCTGCGCGGGAGGGAGGAAGGTGGGGCTCACCCCGAGGAAGCCTTTGGATGCGTCCGCGGACTGTCCGGTGTAGCTCGAAAGCGGGGCGAGCGTGACCGTGGTCGCCACGGTGGCGCCGCTCCGGACGTCATAGAAGGTGATCGGCATCGTCTCACCCGCCCGGCTCGACCCGAGGACGTTGAGGAGCTCGGCGTTCGTCGTGGTGGACGTGCCGTTGATGGACGTCACGATGTCCCCGGGGACGAGGGTGATGTTCTGCGCCGGGGTGCCGGGCACGACGTAGGAGATCCCGACCCCGGTCGCGTTCGGCTGGACGGTCGACGTGAGGAGCGCGGCGAGGAGGAGGAAGAAGACGGCGGTGAGGGCGAAGTTAGCGAGGACGCCCGCCGCGGCGACGCGGTCGCGCTTGCGCCGGGAGGCGGCCTGCATCTCCGCGTCGTCCTGCTCGACGAACGCACCGATCGGGATGACGCACCAGAGGATCCCGAGGCTCTTCACGCCGATCTTCTGCGAGCGGGCGATCACGCCGTGAAAGAGTTCGTGCAGGACGACCCCCACGATGAGGGCGACGAGACCATACCCCACCGGGATGATCGGGTTGATGCCGGGGATCCCGAGCGCCTCTTGAGGGCTCGGCGCCGAACTCGCCGGGATCCGAGCCGCGACGGCGGCGTCCAAGAGGAGGACGACCACCACACCGACCATCGCCACGGCCGCGAGGAGGATCCCCAGGTCGCCCACCACGGTCCAGAGACGTCGGAAGCGCCCGACGCGCTCGAGCATACCGCGCCCGCGCTGCGTCTTGATCATGAGCGCCGGTCCGAACAGGCTCAGCGCACGATCCGGGCCGATCCGGCCGGCCCGGTAGAGCAGGACGACCGCGACGGCGTAGCCCACCGTCACGAGGAGCGCGATGAGCCAGCCCGTAAGCGCGTCCACCGTGTCTCCGGCCCCGCGGTATCGTTGGGGAGTTAAAGCCTCTCGCGGGCCGCCGTCTCCTGACGGCGCGCCCTCGCCCTCACCGGAGTACAAAGTAATAGGGGAGCCCCGGCATCGTTCGCGCATCCGTGCTCGCATCCTCGCGTCGTTCCCCACGGAGGGCCGCGAGCGCCATTGCCACGGTCACCCTCCTGGTC
>JBOGRS010000095.1:0-4034 GCA_050749685.1 Thermoplasmata archaeon | reverse complement strand
GAGCACTACACGCTCCGCCTCGAGATCCCCCGCGGGGAAGAGACCCTTCTCATCCCGCTCGTCGAGAGCCTTCAGGCCGAAGAGAAGGTGGTCGAGGCCCGCTACTATCTCGGGCACCCTTTCCTCGACCGACCGACGCTCTACCTCAAGACCAAGGGGGAGAAGCCCCAGCAGGTCCTCAAGCGCGTCCTCAAGGACCTCTCCGATCTCTACGGGGACATTCTCGCCGACTTCGACAAGAAGGCCGAGAAGATCAAGGCCTGACCGGAGAGCTGGGCCCGATGCTGAAGGAGTGCCCGCAGCACGGGTACTTCCGTGCGGAGACCTGCCCGGTCTGCGGCCAACCTTCGCGCTTCTTGATGAACGATCGCGAGCTCGACCACTTGGGCCGCGTGATCACCGGCGTGCTGCGACATTTCCCGGAGAAGTATGGTCTCGCCGTCGACGCCCACGGATGGATCGAGCTCCCGAAGCTCGTCCAAGCGATCAACGGCCACCACCGCGGCTACCACTGGCTGCGGGTCCACCATCTGGTCGCCATCGCCGAGAGCGACCCGAAGGGACGCTACGAGGTCAACGGGGACCGGATCCGGGCGACCTACGGTCACACCGTGGAGGTCGACCTCGACCTCCCGACGGACAACGTCCCGGACGAGCTGTTCTTCCCGGTGACACCGGACGAGTCCGGCATCGTCCTCGAGGTGGGACTAAAGCCCTCCGACCGCCGCCGGGTCCACCTCTCCCGGACCGCCGCCGACGCGCGTGCCGCGGGCAAGGTCCGCACTCCGGAGCCGGTCCTCCTCCTCGTCGATGCCAAGACCGCCCGCGCGGACGGCCTCATCATCATGCGCGCGGGCAAGACCGTCTTCCTCACCGACCAGGTCCCCGCGAAGTACCTCACGCGTCACGCGGGTCCCCCCGTCGCGGACGAGCCTACGCCAGAATGACGTTCGACGCGTAGTTCGTCACGACGTACACGTTCTCCCCGATCCCGCTCGGGGTGGGGAAGCCGTTGAACCAGACGAAATAGAACGTGTCGGTGTACGGTGCGGAGAAGACGATCCGGCCCGATGTCTGGCCCCCGATCGACAGCTGCGGCTGGGAGGCCTCGTGGTGGAAGTACGCCAGGAATTCCGTGGAATTGTAGATCGCGAAGGTGACGTTGCCTCCGGACGGGCTCAGCACGGTGTAGTTCCCGGTGATGTAGTCCTCCCCCGTGATCGAGCCGCTCAGGAAAGTGAAGTTCCCCGCCGAGACGTAGTGGGTTCCCTGGGTCGTGAGCGGGTCCGGATAGGACGGCGGGCCGCTCCAGACCGCTTGGAGGAGGACGACCGCGAGACCGGCCACGACCCCGATCACGATGAGGACCCGCACGCTCTGCACCAACTTGAGCCACGGCCCGGAGCGCCGGCGCAGCATTCGTGCGGGCAACGGCGCAGTCGTCGACTGGCCGCAGATCGGGCACTCCGCGGCGCCCGGCGGTACGGCGTCGCCGCACAGGCGACAGGTTCCCCAGCCCTCCGACGGTGAAGCGGTGGCCGACACGTCGAGGGAACGCACCTCGGGAGGGGCTTTTCCCTTTCGTACGAACCTTCGCCATGGTCGGCGGGATAATAGCCGCCCACCGGGTAGGGACGCGCCGGATGGCCCCCCCGCCCGCCCCGGACCCGCGTACTGCGCGCCGACGGGAGGACCTGGGCCTCATCTTCCTCGCGAAGGGGCTGCGAGCGGCCGCATACGGGGCGCTGAGCGGATTCCTGTTCCTCTACTTGGCCGACGATCTCGGTTTCTCCACGTTCAACAGCCTCGCGGTCACGAGCCTCACGCTGATCGGGGCCGCCGCGTGGAACCTGGTCGCCCTCGCTCCGCTCGAGCATCGCCTGGGACGCCGGCGCACGATCGCGCTCTTCGCGGGGCTCTTCGTCCTCTCCGCGACGCTCCTCTTCCTCTCCGCCGACCCCTACGTCGTCCTCGCGGCGGTCTTCCTCGGCGGAGTCTCGGCGTCGACGGCCGACAACGGCCCGCTGGCGAGCCTCGACCAGGCGATCCTGCCATCGGTCCTCTCCCGACGCGCGCGCACCCGAGGGTTCGCCGTCTACCACCTCATCGCCTACTACGCCGCTGCCGGCGGCGCCCTCCTATTGGTCGTGCCGGGGGCGCTCGCCCCGCACGACCTCGGTTTCCTTCCGTCCGCCCCGCACGCCTGGATCCTCCTCATCTACCTCGTCCTCGCGCTGACCACCTGGGTCACCTACGCGGGTCTCTCCGACGCCGTCGAAGTGTCCGAGCGGGCGGCGGCATCCCCTCCCCCGCCCCTGCCCGCCGAGGTGCGCGGCCACGTGCGCGCGCTCGCCCTCCTCTTTGGCGTCGACGCGTTCGCAGGGGGCCTCGTCATCAACCCCGTCCTGACCGCCTTCTTCGTGGTCGCATGGCATCAGGGCGACGCATCGATCGGGCTCATCCTCTCGCTCGCGGGCGCCGTCGCCGGGACGAGCTTTCTTTTCGCCGACCCGATCGCCCGTCGGATCGGGCTCCTCCGGACGATGGTCGTCACCCATCTTCCGTCGAACGTCCTGCTCCTCCTCGTTCCCCTGATGCCCTCGTTCCCGCTCGCGCTCGCGATGCTCCTGGGACGCTCCGCCCTCTCGCAGATGGACGTTCCCACCCGCCAGTCGTACACCATGAGCCTCGTCGACCGGCGGGATCGACCCCGGGTCGCGGGAACGCTCGCGGGCGCCCGCGGCGTCGCCCAGAGCGCCGGACCGTTCCCCGCGGTCGCCTTCGACGCCGCCGGGCTGCTCGCGGCCCCGTTCCTCCTCGGCGGCGGGCTCAAGATCGTCTACGACCTCGTGCTGTACCGCCGCTTCCGCGGCGTCCGGGTCCCGGACGAGGATCCGACCGCTACTTCTTCGGACGCGACGCGCCGAGGTTGATGAGGATGTTCTTGCGACGTGTGTAGGCGAGCACCGCGTCCTGCCCCTGCTCGAACCCGATCCCGCTTTCCTTGTAGCCCCCGAACGGCGTCTGGGGGAAGGTGTTCGGCGACTCGTTGATGCAGACCATGCCGGCTTCCAGGCGCCGGGCCGCGGTGTGCGCGGTGAGGAGGTCCTTCGTCCACACCGCGGCGAACAGCCCGTAGCGGGTGGCGTTCGCGAGCTCCACGGCGCGGTCGATCGTGTCGAACGGGAGGACCGAGAGGACCGGCCCGAAGACCTCCTCGCGGACGACGCGCTGATCGGACTCCACCCCGGTGAGGACCGTGGGCGCGACGAAGTTGCCGGGGGCGAGGTCCTCGGAATCGACCTTGCGGCCGCCCGTGACCGCCGTCGCTCCGCTGTCGGTCGCCTCGCGGACGAACCCGAGGACCCGATCGACCTGCTCGCGCGATACGAGCGGGCCCATGTCGATGTTCTCGCGGGTCCCCGGCCCGAGACGCAGGCCGTTCGCGATCGCGGCGACCTTCGTCACCAGCGCGTCGTGGAGGGTCTCGTGGACGATGAGGCGGGAGCCGGCCCAGCACATCTGGCCCGCGTTGCCGAAAACGCCGAAGGCGATCCCCTTCGCCGCGCGGTCGAGGTCGGCGTCCGGGAAGACGACGACGGGGCTCTTGCCCCCCAATTCGAGGGTCATCGGGACGACCCGTCGGGACGCGATCTCGGCGATCCTTCGGCCCACCTCGCCGCTCCCCGTGAAGGAGACCGAACGGCAGCGCGGGTCGTCCACGAGGGCCTCGCCGACCTCCGTGCCGCTCCCCACGACGACGTTGAGGAGCCCGTCCGGTAGGCCGGCCTCCGCCGCGAGGCGGGCGAACCGCAGCGCGGTGAGGGGGGTCAGGCTCGCCGGTTTCAGCACGACGGAGTTCCCCGCCGCGAGGGCCGGCGCGACGGAGCGCATCGCGAGGAGGAGCGGGTAGTTCCACGGGGCGATGTGGACGGTCACGCCGAGCGGCTCCCGCACCGTATAGTCGACCCGCGGACCCGGCACCGGGATCGTCGAGCCCTCAATCTTGTCGGCGAGTCCGGCCACGTACTCCA
>JBOGRS010000094.1:0-4293 GCA_050749685.1 Thermoplasmata archaeon | reverse complement strand
GTTGAAGGGCTGGCTCTCCCCGTTGCTCAACCGGTCCTGGGCCGCCTCGACCGCCTTCCTCCTCGCGTTCGACGAGGGGTCGAACAACTCCGGGTTCTCGACCTCCGGGACATCGACCCCGACCTGCACGACCTCGGGGGCGACGTCCGCGTGCGGGGGCCAGGTATGGATGGTGGCGGTCTCCCCGTACTCCAAGGCCGCCGTCGCCTCGGATTACACGGCCACGGCGACCCACTACAACCTGCTGTCCACCGCGGAGTGGCTCCTCGGGCTCGGGAGCACGGGACACAACGATTCGGGCGGAAGCTTCGCGCCGATGAAGGCGCTCTTTGCGAGCCCCGTTCCCGATCCCGGGAATTTCACGGTGACCGGGCGGGTCGGCGTGCAGAGCACCGGGAGCGCGATCCCTGGAGCCGACGTTGCGATCCTCGGCGGCGCCAGCACCGTCACCAACGCCTCCGGGACCTTCGAGTTCCGTCTCGCCGATGGGAACTATTCGCTCTCCGCCTCCGCGTCCGGCTTCGCCCCGTCCTCCAGCCGGGTCGAGGTCAACGGATCGAACGTCTCGATCACCCTCGCACTGGTCCCGCTTCCCCCCTCGACCTACTCCGTCTCGGGAGTCGTGGAGTACGCGGCGAACGGAACCCCTGCCACGGGTGCGAACCTCAGCCTCTCGGGAGTCGGGAGCGCCGTCACCGGAACGAACGGGACGTTCCGGTTCCTTGCGGAGAACGGGTCCTACACCCTGGCGATCCGGCTACCGGGCTTCGTTGCCCAGCAAGTCAAGGTGGGCGTCGCGGGAAGTTCGGTCATCCAGGACATCTCGCTCGTTCGGATCGCCCCGCTGACCTACCTCCTCGACGGGACGGTCCGCTCCGTTGCGACGCACGCGCCCATCATCGGAGCGAATGTGAGCGTCACTCCTTCGGTATGGGACACCACGAACTCCTCGGGACGCTACGAGTTCCAGCTCTCGAACGGCACCTACACGGTTCAGGTCTCGGACAAGGGGTACCTTACGACCCATGCGGACGTCACGCTGCTGGGCGCACCGGTCGCTGAGGATTTCTCCATCGCGAGCGGATCCGCGAGCTCCGTCCCCGGCAATTCGTCCAATTCGTCGACCCCGACGGCGCCTCAGCCGAGTCCGCCCACGGTCTTCGGTCCGTCCGTTCCGGTCAGCGTCTGGCCGATCCTCGCGGTCGCGGGCGCCGTCGTACTGGCCGCGGGGGCCGTCCTCCGTCGCCGGAGGAGACACCGAGCTTGACGTCCTCGCAGGCCCCCCGTCCGTTCCGGTGGCTACTTCCCCGCGGCAGACCCGACTCGACGCGGGCAGGAGGGCGGGCGCATCCCTCGCGCAATCATCCGAGCGAGCTCTTCCTCATCGTGGGTCTCGTGGCGCTGTTCCTCGCTCCGGGGGTCCTGCTTGTGGTTCCCTCGGGGCCCACGTCGACCTTCGGGGCGGGCTCGTCGAGCGAGGTGAAGCCGGCCATCACCTTCACGGGGGTGCTGAACGTCTCGACCTCTCTCGCCTATTCCAATACCACGCTCTCTCTGCTCGGTGGCATCCTGATCGAGCCCGGGGGAACGCTTCACCTCTCCGACGTCGTCCTGAACCTCACGGAGCTGTCCGACCTCGCGACGGGGATCGAGGTCCAGAAGGGTGGGACGCTGAATGCGAGCGGCCTCACGATCCAGAGCACGCTCGCCTCGAACCACTGGTGGATCCTCGCCGACGCGGGCTCCGTCCTCTCCGTGAATGGCGGTCACTTCACCGGCCTCGGCGGCACCTCCCGGCCCGGGGTCGACCTTCAGACCTCCGGCGCTCGTCTCACCGGCGTCACCTTCGACCAGTACTATTCCGCCGTCAAGGTCGAGGGCGCCTCCGCCGTCCTCTCCCACTGCACCTTCCTCAACTCGACCTCCTCCTCCCCCTCCACCTACATCGTGAGCGACCTGGGGAGCGGCACCGGCCTCCAGCTCACCGGCTCCGTCTTCCGCACGATGGCCAATGTCGGCGCGCTCTCGATCGCCGTCGGGAATGCGTTGATCGAGGGGAACACTTTCCAGCTGAACTCCAGCGGGACGAACACCAACCCGATCTGGCTCGGCTACTCCGGCCACGGGAGCCCGAACGCCGCGGGCTCGCGGTTCCTCGACAACCACGTCGACGGCGCCGATGTGGGGGACATCGTCGCGCCGAACATCAACATCTCCGGCAACGTGGTCAACGACCCGGGTCCCCACCGGAACTTCGGGATTCACGCGAGCGTGACGATCGGGACCTCCCCGGGGCTGTGGATCCGCAACCTGACGATCGACCACAACGTGGTCTCCAACTACACCTACTTCGGGATCCGCGTGGAGCAGAACGTCACGCAGTTCCACCTTGACGGCAACTCGATCCTCCCTCCGCGCGAGCCCCAACCGGCGGGGGTCCCGCAGCCGAACGGGGTCTACGCGATCCGCTCGGTGAACAACGGGACGATCGACGACAACTACATCGACATGAGCGTCGGACCGACGCTCGCATCGATCGGGATCTGCCTGGAGTCGAACACGAGCGACATCGCGATCCGCGGGAACGTGGTGCTGAACGCCACCCAGAACGCGCTCAACATCCAGGGGAATGACGGGCACTTCGACAGCGCAACCTGGTACGAGGACGGGGCGTCCGACCGCAACGTGGTGGAGGACAACCAGTTTCTGAACTACGTCACGAACCGCCAGACGACGTTCATGATCGTCGCGGTCGTCCTCTGGCAGTGGGCGAACTACACCACCGTGGTGAACAACACGTTCCTCGGCTGGGGGAACGTGAGCGGCGTGTCGATCACGTATGACGGGGCGGCGGTCCTGACCTCCTGCTCGTATGGGACGTTCGCGGGCAACCGGATCATCGACGCCACGTTTGGCTTTGTGTTCAGAAACTTCGGTAGCGTGAAGCTCGCCGGGGTGGGCACCTACAACCGCAGCGCGAACCTCGTCTACGGGAACGCCCTCTACGGCATCTCGAAGACCGCGGTCGTCCAGGACTCCTCCGACAAGATGGGACCGATTGCGAATGTGATCGACGTCCTCTGGAACACGTCGATGGCGACGAGGGCCCCCTCCTCCTACCTCGAAAGTATCCGGTCGGCGACGGAGCTGGGGGGATGGTCCGGGAACGGGACCTACGGCCTCACGCTGCGGACCGTCGACCCGGTGACGGGGCTTCCGGGGACGTTCTCGACGTATCTTCGCTGGTCCAGCCCCTCCTTCGGCCTCTCGGTACTTGGCCCGTCGCTGGGCAACGGGACGCTCGACTTCCCCGCCCCGGTCGCGAACTCCTCGACGCTCTCCTATAGCCTCCCGTCCGCGAGCGCGCTCTCGCATAGCTTCTGCCTGGGGAGGCAGAACGCGAACTACTCGGTGGGCTACTCGACCTCGGGCGGCTCGACCACGAGCCTCACGGTGACGGCGCCGAACGGCACCGCGACGTTCGGGACCACCTCGAACGGGCAGGTGAACGTCTCGGCGAGCCTCTCGGGCGCGACCTCGACGACCGGGGGTGCCGGCTGCCTCGCGGGGCGCGGGGCTCCCAGCGGCGGGGGAGGCGGGTCGGCATCCGCCTACGCGGTGTCGGGCACCGTCGCGAACGCGTCGGGCGGGACGGCGATCGCCGGGGCGACCGTCCAGGTGTCGGGCGGAGGCACGGCCACGACGAACGCGCTCGGGATCTACCGGCTCTCGCTCGCCAACGGGTCCTACTCGCTGACGGCCAATGCCTCCGGATTCGCGCCCGAGACGACCTTGGTCACGGTCGTCGGCGTCGCGGTCACGCAGGGCTTCGCCCTCACGGCGCTCGCGGGCAACGTGTCGAACGGGTCGGGCGGCAGCCCGTCCCCGACGGCATTCGTCGTCGATGGGACCGTGACCGACTCGGTGACGGGAACCCCCCTCACCGGAGTCGCTCTCGCCCTCCCGGATGGGACCCGCGTGAAGACCAACACCAATGGAACCTACCTCTTCGCGGTGTCGAACGGGAGCTTCACGATTTCGGCGAAGAAGCCGGGCTATCTTTCCCAGAGCGTCCCGGTGACCGTGAATGGATCCTCGGTGCACGAGAACATCTCACTGGTCGCGCACGCCTACCGGCTTTCCGGGAAGGTCACGGTCGGGTCCACGGGTGCGCCCCTCGAGTTGGTGAACCTGAGCGTGGAATCCACGACTCTCTGGCAATCGACGAACGCTTCGGGAGACTACTCCCTTCTAGTTCCGAACGGGACCTACACGATCCGCCTGTCGAAGACC
>JBOGRS010000093.1:0-4373 GCA_050749685.1 Thermoplasmata archaeon | reverse complement strand
ATCACCTCGCAGAGCGGGCGCACGATTGCCTACGTCGCAATTCCCTGGCTCGTGTTTACCCGCACGGGTTCGCCGCGCGACGTCGCCGTGGTGCGCGTCGCCGAATCAGCGGCGACGATCGCCGTGAGCCTCCCCGCCGGCGTCTGGCGGCGTCGGCTTCGTCCTGACGGGGATCGCCTTCCTCGCCGCCCCCACCTCGGGCGACTTGAGGTCGGCCCCGGACGGGGGGATGGCGCCCCCGGAGCGCCGAGTTGAAACGGGGCAGGACACCGCGGGGCGCGGACCGGGCGACGCGCCCCGCGTCAGTCGTCGGCGGAGGACTCGACCCGAAAGAAGATCCGCTTGCCCCGAAGCGCCGCCTGGACACGATCGGCGAACTCGAGCGTCTCCCGCACCGTCGCCGGTCGCCCCCAATCGTAGGCGAAGTCGTACCCCTCCTGGTGGGGGCGGAAGCCCAGGTCCTCGAGGACCTCGGCCACTTCGGAGTACGGGGCACCCTCGCTATCGAGCTGGAGGAGGAGGTAGGTGTGCATGCGCGGTCTCGGAGGGAGGTGGATAGTTCGGAGGTGCGCTTAAGGTCCGCGGCCGACCGGTCGAGGGACCGGTTCACTCCCCGACCGCCGAGTCGAGACGAACCTCCTCCTCCTCGTGGAGGGGCTCGACCGGGCGATGGGCGTGGGCGGTCACGCGGACCGCCACGCCCCGGGGCATCCGACCCATCTCAGGGGGCGCGAGGAGGAGCCGGCCGACCGCCAGCAGGTGGTCGCGCTCATCGACGAGCAAGGCCGACTGACCGGGAACGAGCGCGCCGTCACCCCCCGTGACGAAACGCGAGAACAGGCTCCGACCCTCCCGGACGAAATCGACGGCATCGTCCGCGACGCGGATGCGCGCCCGAGGGAACGGAAGGGCAGCGTGGACGAGCGCCGCCCCGTGGAAGGTCGGACGTGGGACGCCGTCGTTCCCGAGCAGGAACGCGTGCCGTCCCTCCACGTCGACGGCACGCAGGCGCCCGGTGCGGCGCGACCGCATCCCCGTCAGGGGGGCGCGACGCAGCACGGGGAGCGCATCGGCTCCGTAACGCCACTCGAGGATGGAATCGACGTGACGTTCGGTCCAGCCCCGCGCCCAATCGACGGCGCGATCGATCTCCGGTTCGCCCGGATCGGCCCGTGCCGGCGGCGCCTCCGGCGCCCGGCGGGCCAACGCGCCGTTGTCGAACTCCTCCAGCCCGATGTAGCATCCGACCGGGTAGAGCTCCGTGAGTTCGAGCGGCACCGGGCCGAGCGGGGTCATCGTCTCCCATCGCAGCGCGCGGCCTTCGCGGTCGGCGAGCGGGAGGTGACGGAGCGCCCCTGGAGTGAGGGCGACCCAGTTGGTGGACCGGAAGTCGCCCTTGTCCGCCCGCCATTGCTGGAGGTGCGCGAGGAAGCGAATGACGCTCGGCCTCAACCCGCTCGTCGCCCCGATGACGCGGAACGAGTCGCGGCTCTCGGGCTCCGTCGGGAGGAAGATGCGCACGCCTCGGACCGCGGCCCTCAGCCCGGCCTGAAGGGCGGGGTGCGCCGCCGCGCGTCGCTCGGCGAGTTCCCACAGGGTGCCGTCGCGGATCGCCTGACGCACCTGGGCGACCTCCGTCGCGCACATGAGCAGATTGTGCTCGGCGATCCGCACCTCGCGCTCGGGCGCGGGGAGTCGGGCGACCTCGGGCAAGGGGAGCTGGGCGCAGAGCGCGCAGGCGCACGTCGCCTCCTTGAGCCGGTCGATCGGGATCGTCCCTTCCGGGAAGAGGAGCCCGCCGCGGCGGGCGAACTTGTGGTAGGCCGAGGAGTCGAAGAGGTCCACCCCGAAGAGGGCCGCGAACGCGAACGTCATCGGGTGGCCCGTGCCGAAGAGATGGATCGCGCACTCCGGGGCGAGGCCGGGGCGCGCCGCGATGAGCGCGCGGGCGAGGTCGGCGAAGCGGTACTGCTCCATCATCGGGACGACGCCCCCCACCGCCAGGACGTCGGCGAGCTCGGACGCGGCGAGGGCCGAACGCAACCGCAGCTGCGGGAGGCGGCCGCCTTGGACCGGCACCGCGAGCAGACCTTGGTGGAGCGAGCGGGCGACCCTCGCCCGTGCGATCGTCGTCTCAACCCCTGCGCGGGCGACCTCCTCGGAGGCGTCCGGCTCGACGAAGATGTCGAGGACCGTCGCGATATCGCTTCCGATCCGCTTCTGGAAGCCGAGGATCTGTTCGTCGCCCACCTCGACATGGCCGTAGGCGTGCTGCTGGAACGCGCCCGAGTCCGTCATCACCGGGCCGTCGAATTCCAGCAGGCCGTGGATTCCGCGCTCCTCCGCGATCGCCCGCAGGGGAGGGGTCCTCCAGGTGATGTACGCCGACGTGATCATCGCCGAGAGGCCGAAGCGCCGACGGATCTCGGAGGGCGCAATCGCCTGGCGCGCAGGGTCGGGGTGGACGACCGGGAGGAGGGCGGGGGTGACGATCGCTCCGTGGGGCGTCGCAAGGTGCCCGAGACGCGCGAGACCGTCCCTTTCCTTGAGCTCGAAGCTCCCCACGCAGGGACGAAGGAGTGAGGGGGTTAACGTTGCTGCGTCCGGGCGCGCCCTACGCGAAGCTCGCTCGGATCTGCTGGAGCAGCTGAGCGAACATCGCACGCGTGAGCTTGCCGGTGTTCGTGTTCTGGGGGCTGGGGTGATAGGACGCCCACACGAGGGGCCGGCCGGCCCCGAGCGTCGCGCACGCACCGTGGGCGAACGGCACGCGTTTCGGTCTCGGACCGTACATCCGGTCGACGGCCATCCCGAGGACGTCCCACGCGAACCCGCCGAGCGCCAGAAATGCGCGCGCCTCCGTGAGGAGCCGAAGCTCGCGGACGAGGTAGCCGAGGCAGGCGTCCCGCTCGTCCGGCGTCGGACGATTGTCCGGAGGCACACACCGAACCGCCGCGGTCAGGTAGAGGTCGCGGTAGCGCAGGCCGTCCCCCCGACGGGTCGACGTGGCCCGATTCGCGAAACCGGCGTCATAGAAACCGCGCACGAGGAAGGCCGCGGACCGATCTCCGGTGAAGACCCGGCCGGTTCGGTTCGCGCCGTGGGCGGCCGGAGCGAGCCCGACCACGACCAGGCGCGCGTTGGGATCCCCGAACCCCGGGACCGGGCGCCCCCAGTACTCCTCCTCGCGGAACTCCTTCTTCCGCTCCCGCGCGACCCGCTCGCGAAACGCGACCAGGCGCGGGCAACGTCGGCAGGCGATGACCTCCTCGCGCAGGTGGGCGAGCGAATCGTCTCCCATCGTCGGTCCGCCTCGCGGCGCACGATCGGGAGCGAGCTAATGAAACGCGCGGGGTCCCGTTCAGGCCGGAGCGCACCAGAGGTCGGACGGTGGGGGCGGAACGGGAGGCGATCGTCCGCGCAACCAGCCTCGGCGTGACAGTTCCGCTTCCACGACCCGAACTTGGTCGTCCACGGTCGCCGCACCGACGGGGAAGGTCGCTTCCCGCGATCCGGGGTCGGGCGAACCATCCGGCCCAAGGGGTCGGACCTTGACCGCCGGTGTGCCCGAGTCGCCCACGATCTCGGCCACCGCCGCAACGCCGCGCTGGGCGAGCCATCGGGCGAGCTCGGAGCGGATCTCGAACGCCCGCGTCACCCGGTCCGCGGTGGGGTCGGTCGAGGGGCGAGGGTCCATGGACCCACCCAACGGTCGGAAGGATAAGCCCTCGGTGTTTGACGCACGAACGCGTGCAACGCATGCCAATCCGGCATGTGATCCTCGTCGTGGGGCGCCCCCGAAGGCGCGCGACGCTCCGACAACTTGCCGGGCGTGACCTACCCCTTTAGTCCCGTAGACCGTGGCCGAACCGATGGCGACGACCGAGATACCCCGTGGGAGCCGCGCCCGATTGGGCCGAGTGGAGGGGGACCTTCGCGCCGGGCCGAGGGTCGTCCTCGCGGCGGAGAACGGGTGGACGATCGAGGTAGCGGGAACCGCGGGGTTCCGCGGGGATGCCGGGATCGACGCGACCCTTCACGCCGGGGCGATCGACGTGCGGGACGGCCGCCTCACGGTTCGTGGCGACCTCGCCGTGCGCGGAGAAGTCCGGGCGCGGGACGCGTCGGTGGAGGTGGGGGGTGCGCTCACCGCGACCCACGTCGGGGTCGACGGCGCGGTGGAGATAGGGGCGGGTCACGTCCGCGGGTCGCTCGAGGCGGGGGGCAAGTTACGGAGCTCGGGCTCACTTGAGTTCGGGTCGCTCGAGGTCGGAGGGTCGGTGCGCCTGGGTGCCGGTTCGAAGGGCGGGAGGATCGAGGCAGGAGGGAGGTTCCGCGCCGACGGGGACCTCACGTTCACCGACCTCGAGGTG
>JBOGRS010000092.1:0-4579 GCA_050749685.1 Thermoplasmata archaeon | reverse complement strand
GACCCAGGTTGCGTGCCTGGATCGACGTCGCCTGGAACGCCGTCAGAAGGTCCCCGAGGCCGCGAACCTTCGTGACATCGACCGATTGGACGCTCTTTCGGAGCAGCGCGCGACGCGCGGTGGAGAGCTTCTTCGGCACGCGCGGCGCATCTCGGTCGACCTCATAAATACGCTCGCCACCCTCGAGTCGTTTCGCCGGCCGAGCCCGCGTCGGCACCGTCCGGGCCACCTTCCATCGCCGAGCCGCGCGTCTTAAATCCCTCCTCCACCCCCTCTCTCGAGATTCCATGCCGCATTTCCCCGCGCCGATCCTCCGTGCCCTTGCAGGGCTCGTCGACGGAAGCGGGCGTACGATCGCGATCGCCGGCCCGCCGGTCAGCGGCAAGAGCGGGCTCCTCGAGGAGCTCGCGGCCGAGCTCAAGGGCGCCGGGCACCGCGTCGTCTCCCTCCGGGGGGAGTATCGCAATCGCGGGGCCTCCTTCTCGGGTCTGGCCGGGCTTGTCGCCGAAGAGGACGTCGCCTCCGAGGAGGAGGTCGACGAGGAGGAAGTCGAAGGGGTGGAGGTCGACGAGGAGGGGGGCGCGACGTCGGAGGACGACTCCGGTTCGACGGATCGGGGCGCGGGCGACGCGCCGGGGCTCCGTGCGATCCCTCCACCCCCGTTGGCATTCGCCGAGCCCGAGCTCGCGCGCTCGCGCCGGACCCGGGGCGGGCGGCGCGGAGTCATCCTCGGTCAGACGTTCGTCACGCGTTCACTTCCCGCAGAATCCCGGGATGCCCGCGCCTACTGGAGCGACCTCATCGACGAGTTCCGACGCGGATCCGAGCACGCCGTGGCCATCCTGGTCGAGGATGCGGTCTACATCGATCCCGAGAGCCGCAGCTTCTTGCTCGCCCTGACGGACCTCGCGCGCCTACGACCGTTGTTGCTCGTCTACGTCCTCGACTCATCGACCCCGTCCTACGGGAGCTGGGAGGAGCGTTTGCTCGGCCGCGGGGACGTGGACTGGGTGAAGTTCGCCCGGCCGAAGCCGGACCCTCGGGAGATCCACGCGTTCAAGGAGGCGTTCGACCACCTTCCCCCGACGACCCAGAGGGTCCTCGGATACGCGGCGCTCATGGGCGGTCACGTGAGCGAGGTCAGCTTGAGCCGGGTCACCCGGATGACGTGGCGGCAGCTCGCCGAAGCGCTCCTTCCCGCGTCCGAAGCCAAGCTCGTCAAGATCGAGGCGGCGAAGGTCATCGTGCCCCACGACGCGTGGGTCGAGGTCCTCCCGGACCTCCTCCCCGAGGAGGAGCGCCGCGACATGCACCGCGAGATCGCCGAGGCGCTCGCGGCGCTCAACCCGGAACCGAACGTCCTGCGCCGCCTTGAGCTCGCCGGGCACTACTTCGACTGGAATCGCGGTCCGCACGCGCTCCGCTATCTTCTCGAGACCGCCGAGCTCACGGAACGTCTGTCGGCGTTCGACACGGCGATCGAGGTCCTCGACAAGGCGCTCACGTGCGTCCCGTCCCTCCCCACCGGCGACCGCCCCGAGGCGGTCGCGGAACTGCGGATCTTCCTCGCCCGCGTCCTCATGGCGGCCGGACGCCCGTCGGAGGGCGTGGAGGCACTGCGCGAAGGGTTGAACGAGGCGTTCCACGGCGGACTTCCCCAGGAGCGTCTCGAGGAGTGGATCGAGGAAACCGTACCCCTCCTGCGCGCCGTCGGTCCCCGACCCGGATTCGTCACGACGCTCGTCGAGCTCGCCGACCGATGCCACGATGCCGGCGCGACCGGGGCGGAGGTTCTCCTGCAGTCGATCCTGGCCGAGTACGAGGTCGACCGTAACCATCCCGAGAAGGCCCGCGGCGAGGCGATCCGCGCCGCGCAGCTCGCACGGGGCCTTGGCCGGGGACCGGTGCAGGCCGTCGCGCTGCTCGCGGTGGGCCTCTCGCGGGTCGAGGGGTCGAGCGAGGAGCAGCGTCTCGCCGAGAGATTCCTCAAGTCTGCCGAAGTGATGCTGGGGTCCGCACGCCGCTACGAGCTCCAGCAGCTCGCCGAGGAGGTGCACATTCGTCTCCTCGAGGAGCGGGGGGAGACGCACGCCGCTCTACGCGCCCACGAGCGCGCGGTCTCCGTGGCCCAACGGATGCGCGCCCTCGCGACCGAGCTCTCGCATCAGATCGGGATCGCCGCGTTGATCATCGATCAGCCCTCGGACATCCGGGCGACGTCCGCGATCCGTCGGGCGCACGAGATCGTGGAGCTCCTCCACCTCCTCCCGCCGTCGCCCGGACTCGTGCGCCTCTGGCTGCTCGAGGGCCGGCTCGCCGCGCGCTCCCAGGCGGAGGAGTCCGCGCGCGATCGGTGGTCCGCGATCATCGACATCGCGAGCCCCGCCGTCCCGCCCCGCCTCCGCGCGGAGGCGATCCTGCGTCTCGCGGCGCTCGAAGCGGGTGGGGGGCGCCCCGAGGAGGCCCGCCATCTGCTCGCTCGTCTCGAGACGCGCGACCTCGAGGCCGCCCTGCGACCGGAGTGGCTCGAGTGGCGGCGGGAGATCTGGGAACGCGTCGGACCGGAGATCGGCCCTCCGGGCCCGACCCCATAACCGGGCGTCGGCCCCGGCGCGACCGCCGTCCCGCCACGAACGCGAGACTTCCCCGGGCGGCGACTAGCGGAGGACGTTCGGCAGGAGGCCGGGAGCGAAGGCGGTCAGGAGGGTGATCAACCCGACCACGATGAGGACCCCGATCACGATCCGGGCGAGCTTCGCGGGCTCCACGCGAACGCCGAGGCGCGAACCGATCAGGCTCGCGCTCGCGGCGACCAGGACAAGGGCGAGGGCGGCCGCAAGCCCGACCAGGTACGGGTTGGGGAGCGTTCCGACGAAGACGACGGTGAGGATCATCGTCGTATCCCCGAGCTCGAGCAGGAGGATGAGGAGGAACGCGGTCACGAACGCCGTACGTCGCGCGGGCACCTCCTCGCTCCCCTCCGTCTTGAGCGCGAGGTACGCGGCGTACCCGAGCAGGACGGCGCCCCCACCGATGCGAAGGTAGAACGTCTGCCCGTGGAGCGCGGCGAGGAGCGCGGTCCCGATGGCGACCGAGAGCCCGGTGGTGACCGAGAAGGCGAGCGCGGCGCCGGCCCAGACGCGGAGGGGCGAGTACTTCGCGGCGAGGCCGATGAGGGCGAAGTTGGTCCGGTCGATGACCTCGGTCCCGCCGATGATCGCGAAGACGACGACGTAGGCGGGCAGGTCGAAGAGGGTCATCGAGGCTCCGGTCAGGTCGAGGTGGGGGTCAGGCGAGGTGGGTCAGGAACTCGTCCACGAGGCGCTCGCAGTAGATGCACCTCAGGATCACCGGTCGGCGTCGGGCGACCTCGAACTCGCTCTCCACGGGCTCGTGCTGGTTCGTGATGCAGTTGGGGTTGGGGCAGCGCACGACGCCGACGATCCGTTCGGGCAGGTCGACGGCGCGCTTTTCGCGGACCTTGAAGTCGCGGATGATCGCGATCGTCGCCGTCGGCGCGAGGAGCGCGATCGCGTTGACCTTGCGCGGGGAGAGCTCCATGTTCTCCACCTTGACGATGTCCTTCCATCCGATCTTCTGGCTGCGGACGTGCAACGCGATCGAGACCGTCGAATCCTTGTCGAGGTCCTTCACGCCGATGATGCGAAGCACCTCGAGCGCGAGGCCGTTCGTGATGTGGTCGATGACGGTGCCGTTGCGGATGGGCGTGATCTTGAGCTCTCGCACGGCGCGCTCCTCGGGCATCGCCTACGCCGCCTTCCCGGTGAGGATGAGCGAGAGGAGCGCCATGCGGACCGGCACCCCGAGGAACGCCTGGCGGAAGTACGCCGCGTGCGGGGTCGCATCGACCTCGGGGGCGATCTCGCCCGTCCGAGGGAGCGGGTGCATGACGATGAGCCGCGGCTTGACGCCCGCCAGAACGCTCGCGTCGATCCGGTAGGACCCGGCGACCTTCGCGTACTCGGCGTCGTCGACGAACCGCTCCTTCTGGATGCGGGTGACGTAGAGGACGTCGGCGTCACGGACCGCCCGGTGCACCTGGTCCTCCTCGGTCACCTTCGCGCCCATCTGGTCGAGGTGGGCGCGGATCTCCTCCGGGAGGCCGAGCGACGGCGGGCTCGAGAGGACGAGCTCCGCGCCGAAGATCGCGAGAGCGTGGGCGAGGGAGTGGGCGGTGCGCCCGTACCGTAGGTCCCCGAGGAGGACGACCTTGAGGCCGGTGAGCGTCCCGAACGACTCCTGCATCGTCGCGAGGTCGAGGAGGGTCTGGCTCGGGTGCTGACCGGCGCCGTCGCCGGCGTTGATGACCGGCCGGTCCGTCGCCTGGGCGGCGAGGCGGGCGGCCCCCTCGTTCGGGTGGCGGAGCACGATCGCGTCCCCGTAGGAGGAGAGCATGTGGATCGTATCGTTGAGGCTCTCACCCTTGCGCATCGAGCTCGCCGACGGGTCCGCGATCGTGACGCACCGGCCCTGCAGGCGATGGACCGCCGCCTCGAAGGACAGGCGCGTTCGCGTGGACGGCTCGAAGAACGCGAGTGTGACGAGCTTCCCGTCGAGG
>JBOGRS010000091.1:0-4634 GCA_050749685.1 Thermoplasmata archaeon | reverse complement strand
ACGATCTGGCGCGGCGCTCCGAAGCGGGGCACGCCGATGGGTCAAAGGCTTCCCGGAAAAATAGTCATCGGTCCATCGGCGATTGTCGTACTTCAGCTCACGTCAGGCCGGTTCGTGAAGGCTCACCAAACCCTGGATCGAGTTGCCCACCGCTTTGTAGATGGCATACGCCCACGCGTATCCGCTGCCCGGGATGCCCCCGTCCGCGGGGACGATCGTCTGCCCATCACCGCCCAGCCCCAGGATGGGTACCTTGGATCCCGTCGCCCGTATCGCGGCCACATAGGCTTTGACAACCGGAGGATAGCTGACCGGCGTGGCGTTATGCGAAGTGCAGTTCGTCGCCCACGTCGACCATGGGCAGCCGAAGTACTTCCACTGGGTCGGCTCGCTGCCGAGCTCATAGTAGGCGGGGGTGAAGTGCTTCGTGTGCTCCAGCCAGTCGACGTAATATGCCGCCGTGGACGAGCTGTTGATCTCGGTGGGCACCTGCATGATCGCATGGCAGTGGACCATGTTGCAGTCGTTCACGAAGCCCGCCACCGTGAGCGTGATGGGATTGACCGCGCAACGGTTGCCGTAGGTAACCCCCGAGGTCCAATTGATGCCTTCAGCGCAGGCGCTCCCCGGATACCGAAGGTATCGCGTCGTGGTCCCGTTGATGAGGGAGGCGACCGTGGCATTCCAGGGATCGGTCCCCGCCACGTTGATCCCGAGGGTCGCCGCCGATACGTGCCGGACTGGGGAGTAGTTGGCGACCGACACCGTGGTCGGCAGCCCGCCGCTGGACGCTCCTAGGTCCGAGAACGACGTCGGGCCGGGAAGAGCTGCGACGGGAATCGGGGCAGGGACAAGGACGAGTAGCATCAAGGCGCAGATTGACGCGACGCCCAACAAGCGCCATCGCCCCAATGTTGACCTCTTCCCGAGCTTGTTCCGCTCCAAAGTTCGTAACCGAACCTGGGTCGCGTTGCTCGATTGCCAATCAGAATGCGTTCGGACATAAACCGGCGTTAAACGAATGAATAGGTTCTACCACGACCTACTTTCCGCGGTCCTGAGATCGGGCTATCGACCAATTTCCCGGCCACATCCTCGTTCGGCGGTTGATAGACCCCCTCGGGAACTCCCACCAGTTCCCGCAGCTGCCGCGGGATCGTCGTGAGCTCCGGTTCGAACACCTGCACCGCTCGAAGAGTCGGCGTTCGAGGAGGTCCTGGCGGGACCAGAGCGGGTCCATCGCTCGGTAGAGGTGGTTGTCGTGCAAGGCGCGCCCGGCCTTGCCGAGCAACATCGGGGTGGCGGAGATCTGCAGTCACTCGAGGATGCCCAACTTCGAGGTCGGATCGCACAGGCGGTTGAGCACCATCGTCTCCACGAGTCGGGCGGTGCGAGCCTTGCCCGGAAGACCGTTGAGCACTCGAGGACGATAGTGGGCAGACCTAAACGCGGCGACTTAACTAATGGCGCATAGTCGGCGGAGCGTCTCACTCCCCTTGCGCCAGCTCTCGAACGTGCCTTCGACCGCGTCGCTCACATCGTCCAGCTTCGGGGCGTATCGATTGTGCAGGCATCGCCGACGGGTGAGCTTCCACTCTCTCTCGATCGAATTTAGATCGGGGCTCGCCGGCGGAAGGAACGACAGCTCGAACCTCGGAGCCACCGCGGCTCGCCAGTCCTTGTGGAGCCGCGCGTGGTGGTACCCCGCGTGGTCACTGATCACGACCACTCGGCGCGGACCCCGCGTGCTGTCCCGGTAGAATTGGTGGAGGAAATGGGTGCACGTCACCCGGTCGAACATGCCTTCCTCACGCCGGAGGATCAGCTTCCCTTCGCGCAATTGAACCGCCACCCCGGTATCCGACCGACTTGTGGGTCCAGGCGTGGCGGAGGATCGGGTCCCGGACCTCGGGAGGCACCCCCATCCGGCACCGGGAACCGTGCTGCTGGAAGTGGACCTCATCCATCGCCCAGAGGTCGAGAGAAGGATCCTCGATCAGCGCCCGGAGTTTTTTTTTGTGGCCTTCCTTGACCTCGGGAGGAACCTCCGAGAGGACCGGTCGAGCCTTGCGGAGCCGGAACCCCAGCTGACGAAAGAGGCGCTGGCACTGCCGGACGCCGAGATCGATCTCGAACTGCTGCTGCAGGTAGGCGGAGAGCGTCTTGCCATCCCAGAGGCCCACCGAGAGCCCGACATCCTCCGGAGACTTCCGAAGAGCGGACTCCACGGAGCGCATCTGAGCCTCCGTCAATCGACGGGGACGTCCAGGACGATCGCCCTCGGCGAGACCAGCGAGGCCCTCCTCGTGAAAGCGACGGACCCAGTACTGCACGGTCCGAGGAGAGTCACCCAGCATGCGGGAGACGTCGGGCGCGGTCATCCCTTGAGCCACGAGAAGCAACCCGTGGAGACGGTGGTCGTATCGGGACTCGTCGGACCGTCGTATCTCGTCCTGGAGGGCGAGGATCACATTCTCGGCGTCAGACACCGTGAGCGGACGCATGGGACCTCAAGGGTCCCATGCACTCGCAATTATTTATGACGCTCTGCTTAGGGTGGGTTCTCTGACCCTCCTCTCGGAGACCGAGGAGCGTTCGTTGGGTCCGGGACGAACAGAGGAAAGCGGGGTCTACTCCGAGCGGAGGTCGGCCGCGCGGGCCCGACGGTTCATTTCGGCGTATGCCTCTTCGAGCTTCTCATACCGAATCTCGCCTTCGATGTAGCCGGAATCGAGGCGTCGCCCGGCCTTCGCCCTCAACATCACGGCCTGGTCCATGTACTCGGTGCGACCCTCCCGTTGCCAGAACACGAGCCGGCGAACGATGAGGTCCTCTATCGCGGACACCCGGACCGGACCGTACATGGTTTGGAACGTTCGCAGGGGACCGGAACGGCCACTGCCCGACGCACGATGGAGAACGTCCACCACGAGACCGAACTCGCGACGGACCCCATACCGTCGGCCGTCCGGGTCGGGCTCGAGACGGAAGCCCCATCGTTGGAGGACGGGAACGATTCGGACCGAGGGACCGACCACATCGATGTCGCCGGAAACGCACCATCCCCCGGTGATTACGGTGATGGCCGATCCGCCGACCACGACCGGCACCGGACCGGGGCGAGTGGCACGAGCAAGAACCGCGCCGAACACCATGACCTTCTCGACCGGCCCGGCGGCGGTTGCCATCGCCGAGTCGAACTCTCGCTTACTGAGCATGGATCGAGGTGGGGAGTCCCATCTCCCGTAGGATCCGGTCCTTGGTGGGAGAGCGGCGATACAATTCGGGATGCTTCGGGACGAATCCCTTGGACGGCCGGCGACAGGGAATCCTGGAGAGACGCGCCAGCAGGGACTCCATCTCCGCTCTCTCCCGGATTTGCTCGGCCTCCCAATCCTTGTCCCACGAGAGCCGGACCTTCGTGGCGATGAGATCCCCCACCGCACGAGAGGTCTCGGCGAGCACGAATCCGTTCTTCCGATGAACCACCACCGCGGCCTTTTCGAGCCGCTCCAACTCCCGGTACGCCTTGGGAATCGAAACGCCTCCGACCTTGGCGACCCGGTAGGCCGTGAGCGGCCGGAACGCGTTGGCAAGGACGGCCAACACCCGGACCCGAGTCTCGCTACCGAACACGGCCACGAGATTCGGGTGGATTTCCGGCTCCATACCCGATCGTAGAGATCGACGGATTATTACCCCATCGGGGGGATAGCTTCGGGACGAACGCCGGCCCCAGCCTGCGGAGCTGCGCGTAGATCGGCCTCATCCGGTTCTGGGCACCGCCCTGTCCGTAGGCCTGGACGTACTGGACGAGCCTTTCGACCTGGTGGGGTCGGGCCAGGAGGACGACCGTTTCTCCGTCGGGCTTACCCTCCCGCTTGAGGTCGTCAAGCAGGGACTCGAACCCGCCGGCCCGGCGGTCGACGTCCCTGAAGAGAGGCTCGACCTCCTTTGCGGTCAGGACGACGCGTACGACGGGGGGCCCGCGTGACCTGAGTCTCGTACTCGACGGTCCGTGACCGCGTTCTCGAACTCGCTCCCGACCTAGCGGATACCGCTCCGGCAACCCCATCGGAAAGGGATTCCGGAGACGTTCCCGTGGGGGATTCCGGAGGGTCCGCGGTTCCGCGAAGATAGATATCCGTAAGAAGGGCCACAGTGACCGACTGCATCGTCAACACGGCGGACTCGGGTTCGCAGTGAGGAAGGCTATCAGCGAAGGCGTGTGTACCATCGGGCTTGCTGGTCAGAGGGGCTCCGAAGTATTCGACTCGATGCCCAGTCCGAATGGGGCCAAGCTACCCAGCCGACCGTGGCACCGGACTCCGAACGCTTCAGTATTGGGTACAGGTGGCGGCCGGAGCCTTTGATGTGTACAATCTGGCGATTACCGGACCGCCCTGAAACCCAGATACTACCGACTAGTACTACTCCCGCACTTCAACGAGTCGATCGATCATAGCCCCTCCGCGATTTCCCACAGCGGAGGGGCCTCGAAGCGATCGTTCCGTAACCGGATGGGGATAGCGAACACTTCGGTCAGGTAGAGGATTCGCCGTTTCCGCTCCTCCCGCTCTCCCTCGTCGAGCGCCGCGTTCAGCAGCGGTGCGGCCACCCGCGCCTGGAGATAC
>JBOGRS010000090.1:0-4733 GCA_050749685.1 Thermoplasmata archaeon | reverse complement strand
CCACCGGGACCCTCTACATCGCGGATGATGATCTGGCCGTCGCACGGGTCCTCGCCGACCTCGTCGGCGACGCCGATCGGCGGCGCGTCGTCCGCGGCGTCGCGACCCAGCCCGCGCGCTTCCGGCTCTCCGAGGTCCGCAGCCGTCTCCTGCGCGAACGCGTCTTCGTCGATCCCACCCGCCTCCTGGGCCGGCTCAAGCGCAAGGGGCTCGTCGCCGACACCCCGGAAGGTCGGAGCGACCGGGTCTACGCAGTCCCGTTCCCCGGGGAGCTTCGGTCGCTCCTAATGGGCGAGCTCGCGCGCGACGAGGGCGTCGACGTCGGTCCGATCTCGCCCGTCCCCGACGAGGGCGCGGCGATCCGGTCGATGGACTCGGATTTCCTCGACACGCTGCGCGCCGTCCTCCGCGACCGGCTCGAGGAGACCCTCGACTTTGGCCGCTCGTTCGGGGTCGACCAGCTCGCGAGCTACCTGAAGGGCCTCTTCGGTGAGGCGCTGTACGTCGATTCGCTCATCGCGCTCCTCCAGCAGTACGCGCTTGCCGATGTGCCGCTCGTCGCGCCCACGGGTCGGTCGACCGGCTCGACGGGCTTCCACCTCGCGCTCTTCGGACCTCCCGGGACGGGCAAGACGTTCTCGATCGACGACATGGTCCGCGGGAACCCGAGGAGCGGGGTGCCGGCCCACGGGCTTCCCGGGCGCAACCGCTACTGCGGCGGGATCACGCCGGTGCAGTTCCTGCGCGTCGGCGCGTTCTACCAAGGGCGGACGTTCAACTTCATCGTCCCGGAGTTCAATGACTGGTTCAAGTACAAGGGCATGGTCGAGCCGCTCAAGCTCGTCATGGAGCAGCGCGAGGTGAAGTGGGAGACCACGCTCGGCACCATCGGTCCGTACACCTTCCGGTCGTTCTTCGCGGTCAACTACAACGTCCGGACCGCCGGGGCATCCGACTACTGGACGACGATCGCCGACCCCAACTTCGCCGCGCTCGAGGACCGCATGCTCCTTCGTTTCCACCCGATGACGCGCGAGAGGTTCCGGGCCGTCGAGTCGAGCGCGGAACGGCTCGAGCTGGGTCAGCTCGACTTCGCCCTCGCCGACCGCCTGCGCGACCACCTCGTCCTCGTCCACGCGATCCAGACCCGCCATCCGCTCGTCGCCGGACGGTTCGTCGTGAAGCCCGTCCGGCTCGACCCGGGCCTCTACGCTAAGCTGCGGTCGGTCTCCGACACCGCGCTCGCGTCGATGCCCCACCCCAACTTCTCGCCGCGCCTCAAGGGCCGGGCCGTCAAGCTCGCCGCCGCGGCGGCGCTGCTCACCTATTTCGGTCAGGGGAACAGCGCGTCGCTCACGATCGGCCCGACGGAAGGGGAGTTCGCGCGACGCTTCTACCAGGAGGAGATCCGTGCCCGCACCGGGCGACGACGCGCCCGCTGAACCCCGAGTCGCCCGCGCGAGTCGTCATCGCCCCGAACGCGACGAAGTCCGACGGGCGGCGCGCATCGCCCTCGGACGCGGACCATTCCACCTCCCGTCGCAGGCCGCTTTCCGTCGCGCCCTCCTCCCGGTGCTGAAGGAGTTCGACCCGACGTTCGTCGTCGGGGCCCGAAGGATGCGCGCGATGCTGCTGGGCGCCCCGGGGATCGAGCTCAAGGTACGCTATCGCGAGACCGACGCTCTTCCCCCCCTCCAAGCCTGCCCGGTCTGCGCGGGAGAGCTGCGTCCGATCCACAACCGGACCCTCCTCGGGGAGAAGGTCGTACTGGGCGCACGGTGCACGCAGTGCGCGTACTGGACCCATCGCAAGCGACGGGTCCCGGTGCGCTACACCTTCCTCAGCACCGGTCGCTCCCGCCCCCGCGCCGAGGGATCGGAGCGGAGCGGCCCGGCGACGCGGACCGCCTAGACCACCGTCTGCATGACGCGGCCGGCGTGGGCGTCCACAAGGACCATCGACTTCTGTCCTTTGCGCTCGAGCAGGTAGTACCAGATCGGGACGTGGAGGAGCTCGCCCTCGCTCACCTGCACCTGGCAGTCGAGCCGGCTCACCATGTAGTGCTTCTTGTGGGCGAGCTCGCTCTGGAGCTGGGTGACGAACGACTTCGCCGAGAACTGCGCGGAGTCCTCGCCCAGGTCGCCGTTCAGGACCGGGGCGCCGTCCGGGATCCCCTTCTTGTCGAAGAACGTCCGCTCCGAGAGCTGGAACTCGTAGTTCTTCGGTTGGTAGGCGCTCATCCCCTTGACCGCGACGACCGGGTACTCGTACTGGCCGACGATCGTGTCCTGGCGCGTCGCGTTCACGGGCGAGCCCATCATGAAGGGGACGGCGATGAACCCCCCACCCCGCCGGCCCCCGAGTGCGCTTCCGAGGACCTCGGCCGCCGCGATCGAGCCCACCGTCGATCCCACGCCGACGGCGACGTCCGTGTAGGTGAAGTTCGTCGTCGCCGACGCGGGGATGACCCAGAACGGCACGAACGACAGCTTGTGGTCGGTGACCTTCGACTCCTCGAAGGCCTTGCGGTGGAAGAAGCCGGTGTCGAGCCAACTCTGGATGATCGCGATGGCCTGGGACTCGCTCGTGACCTTCGGCGCCAGCATCGTGTGCTTGCCGATCTCCTTCCACCCCGAGCCCCCCAGGGTGACCGAGGCGCCGCAGTAGTCGCACACCACGATCATCTCGCCGAAGACCGGGTGGATCGGCGCGCCGCATTGCGGGCACTTGAGCGACTCCGAACTCATCGGCGCCGCCGTCGTCGCCGTGGCGGCGGGGCTCGGCGCCGACGCGGCGCCGGACGCGGCGGCCCCGGTCGGGATCGTGGCGCCGCACGCGAAGCAGAACTTGGCGTTGGCCGGTAGCTCCGTGCGGCATTGGGGACAGAACATGATGCGATGCCTCGACGATACTTCCGGCGCCCGCGACCTTCAGGTCCCGAGGGGCGCGCCGCAGTTGGGACAGAACTTGCCGTTCCCCGTCACCTGGGCCTGGCACTTCGGGCAGACCCTCGGAGCGGGCGCCATCGCGCTCCCGCAGTTCGGGCAAAACTTCGTGCCGGCGGGCGACGTCGTCCCGCACTTCGGGCAGGCGATCCCGGGGACGGCGGCCGGGGCCGCGGGGGGCGCCGCTGCGGCCGCGGCGGCACCGCACGAGGGGCAGAAGCGCGATGTCGACGGGATCATCGTCCCGCACTTCGGGCACGGCGTTCCCGGCGCCTGCTGGTAGGCTCCCTGCATCTGGCCGGCCATCCCGTAGCCCACGCCGAGACCCGCGCCCAGTCCGACACCGGCCCCGACGAGCGAACCCGCCGCCCCGCTCGGGTTGGCGGCGGCCGTCGTCATCGCCTGCCCGGCCTGGTACTGCATGTAGTTCACGCCGAGCACGCTCATCGTCGAGCGCGTGTCGACGGCCTTCTGCACGTCGTCCGGGAGGTTGATCGAGAGTCCCTGGAGCTGGCTGAGCTCGACCCCCAGGGGACCGAAGTGCTCCGGGGCAAAGCCCAGCACCGCCTGCTCGATCGTCGCGAGCTGGCTCGCGAGGTCGGTGACCTTCATGCCCTGCTCCTTGAGCTTCCCGAGCGTGTTGTAGACGAGGAGGACCATCTGCTCGCGCAGTCGGCCCTCGACGTCGGTGGTCGATGCCGCTCCGAACGTCCCGACGAACTGGTTGATGAAGAGGTCGGGGGCCCCGACCTTCCAACGGTACGAACCGAAGACGCGCAGGTTGACGATCCCGAAGTCCGGGTCGCGGAACGTGTAGGGCTCCGCGCTCCCGAACTTGCCGTCGAAGATGCGCCGCTGCAGGTAGTAGACCTCGGCCTCCTGCTGAACTCCGGAAAGGGCCTGGACGATCCTTCCCAGGAGGGGGGCGTTGATGCTCGTGAGCGCGTAGCGGTCGGGCCGGTCGAGGTAGGCGAGGACCTTGCCGTCCCGGAAGAAGACCGCCGTCTCGTCCTCCCGCACGACGACGTTGTCGCCCCAGCGGATGTTGCGCGGGACGCGCCACATCACGTTCGGGCCCTTGTAGACGTCTTCCCATACGACCGTCGTCGCGCCGATCAAGCTCCCGCCCTTGGGCGGGATCGGATTGTTCGTGACCATCGGAATCCTCTCCCCTCGAACGTCAGACCTGGATGCCCTCGACGGCCCTGCGGCGCGCCTTGAAGGCGGTGTCAAGCTGGCGGTACTGCGCGCGGACCGTCCGGATCGACTGCGCGATGCGGGCGGAATCGCTCGCGCCCGCCGCGTCCTGGAGCGGAGCGACCGTCGCGGCGACCTGGTCGGCGGCGCTCACGAATCCGTAGTCGTACTGGTAGAGCGTCTCGAGCTGCTGCGGGTTGATCCGCACGGCCGGCGAGATCCCCGTGTAACCTTGCTCGGCGTGCCGGATCTCTCCCTCCAGCTCCTGAAGCTCGGCCAACGCGGGCGCGAGGTCGGTGAGGCCCTGGAACTGGCTCGCCTCGGTGAGCTGCTGCCGGCATCCCTGCAGGGCCGTGACGGCACCGTGGACGCGGTCCGCGACCTGGAGCCGGAGCAGACTGTCCGCCGCGCGGAGGTCCTCGCCCTGACGGTAGCCACGGAATCCGGGAATGAGCAGCTGGAGACGCTTCAGCATCCCACGGTCGTCCTCGACCCGCGTGCGGATGTCCACCGGCGTGCCGGCGGACGGCGCGCCCGGGGACGTCGGCGCCGACGACGGCGTCGCGCTCGGGGTCGCGGTAGCGGTCAGCG
>JBOGRS010000089.1:0-4738 GCA_050749685.1 Thermoplasmata archaeon | reverse complement strand
TGACCCAGATCGCCCAGCAGGGCCAGGGTCCGTACGCGATGGCCGAGTACTCGCTCCTCACCTACAATGGCTCGTACTACGTAGGCGCGAGAGACCGCAATGTCAACGGCATCGCGATCATCGGGGATGCGCTCTGGTGAGCTCGGGCCGCCCTAAGGTCGCCCCGCGGATCGTCCGGTCCGTCCTCGATTCGGCCGTCGGGTCGAACGCCTCTCAAGCTTCGATGAGCCCATTCTCGGCATAATGGGGGGGTCCGACTCCGCCAACGCAGTCGTCCGGCGCCAGCGGGTTTATGCTTCGGAGGACGCTGGCGCCATCGATGCTCCTCGATGTGCCGGGTCGAGCATCCGTCTTCTTCCTGTCTTTCACCGTAGTTCTTGTCTTCGGGTCGGTCGCAGGCGGTGTGAGTGGGCAGTGGTCGGGAGCCGATCAGGCCCCTTCCATCGTGGGGGCTCATGCACCCACATCCGCAGGTGAAGATACCGCCCCCGGCCTCTCGGGGAGTATTCCCGGGCACACCCTTACCCTTGCAGAAGACCATGGTGCCGTCGAGCCGACGGGGAACGGGTCCGCTGGTGGTCCCCCAAGCTCGGTGGCGATCGGTCGAACACCGGTGAACTCCCCGTTTGGGTCGACCCGACTGAGCACCCTGGGCCCGTCCCGCGTCAACGCGTTCGCCGGAGGTGGAGGACCAGTGGATCTGGGCTCGAGAAGCGGGGCTCCGACCACGGCCATCATCGCTCCGATGGGTATCGCCGACTTCGGATACTCCGACTACCGCAACGCCTCGACCTTCCACAATTACACCACATCGGCCTTCCGCGGGACCGTCCACATTTCCTCGCTCAACGCGAACGCATCTTCGAACGGGGGCAACTGGACCGGCTTCCAACTCAACGTGGTCATCCCATTCACCAATGGCACCACCACCATCCTCTACTGGTTCCAGGACGTGGTGAACCTCAACACGTCCACGGGCCTCGTCTACTTCTTCAACAACATCTGGAACTTCTCGGGTAGCCTCGTCAATGTGACCGGCAACGGGTCCCAGGGCCTCGCGAGCTTCTACTATGACGGGGCGCCGAGTGACGCCCCGGGGATGCTCGTGAACCTGACGTTCCCGGTGAACATCTCCGTGGAGCTCGACTCGAGCGTCATCGACGGCGTACCTCACGTCGCCTTCTTGTACGACGACGGATACGGCTGGGTATCGTACGACAACGTGTCCATGCCATGGGCCCGGGGATGGATCGACCCGGGGTTCCCCGTCCAGGAGGGCAAGTACTACCACGTGGAGTTCGTCTTCGGCGGTCCGTTCGGGGGAGAGCAGGCCACGGTCTTCGAGTCGAACATGACGTTCGAGCTGTCGTTCTTCAACGGCCACAACTTCCAACCGGTGATCACCGCGTGGGACTTCGGCAGCTACACCGCCGAGGCGGCCGCCGACCTTTCCGAGTCGCCCGCCTTGAACGGCACTTCGGGAGTCCCCTCGGCCCTTGCGATCGCGGGGACCGAGAACCCCGGCTTGATGTACTCCCGCGACAACATTTCGCTGCTCAACCTGACCACTCCCGTCCTCACGGGAACCCTCGTCGTGAACCGTTCGGCCACCCCTTACGTTGGGGGCGAAGTCAACCTGACACTTTCGCCCGGAGCCTACCGGATCGCCTTGGTGAACCAGAGCGGGACCGTCGCGACCCATGAGATTCAACTGACCGCCGGCGAGTATCTCGCGATGACGCTCTACCCCGATATGGTGGTCGCGATCCCGACGGCGAATCGTTCGAGCGCGGACGTGGGGCAGCTTATCCGGTTCGCGACCGACGTCTCGGGAGGGGGCGGGGGATTCGCGTACTCCTGGTCCGGACTCCCCATCGGTTGCGCCGGGAGCGGCTCGTCGATCGATTGCAGGACCGCGGACTCGGGAACCTTCGCCATCCGCGTGCTCGTAACCGACTCCATCGGGGCGCAGGCGGAGAGCCCTCCGTTGGCGTTCACCGTCTATCCGTTGCCTGTGATGTCCGCGCCCTTGGCGGACCGGTCGACCGTCGACGTCGGCCAAGCCATCACATTCACTTCGACCGTGACCGAGCCTGGCGCCGGGGGAGACACGATCCACTGGAACTGGATCGCACCGGGTCCGGATGCGATGACGTGCGCGGGATCCCTTCTGCGACCCGTTTGCACGGCGAACGCCGCGGGGTCCTACGCGCCGGCGGTGTCCGTGCGCGACCAGAACGGCGGGACCGGAACGACCGTAGGCTCGACGGTGACGGTCTACTCGGATCCCGCGGTTTCCGCCGTTTCACTTTCCGTATCGACGACCGACGTGGGCATGCCCGTCGACTTCTCGGTGAGCACGGCGGGCGGGAGCGGCTCGCTCCACTACGCCTGGACCGGACTCCCCCCGGGGTGCTCGAGCACTCAGCCCGAATTCACCTGCCGACCCCAGTTCGCGGGATCCGATGCGGTCGGAGTCATGGTGACAGATTCCGACGGCTTTGCGATCGGATCCAACGTGGCGATCTTGGTCGTGAATCGTGCCCTGGCGGCCACGATGGATGGCCCGACGGGAGCGCACCCGACCGGCGAGACTCTGACGTGGATTGCCGCAGGGACCGGGGGGACCCCCCCGGATTCCTACGAGTGGACTTTCGGGGATGGTTGGGTCGCCCGTGGGAGCGCAGTCGAACACGCCTATGAGCGGGTCGGGGCGTACACCGTCCATCTCTGGGTTAACGATAGCGTCGGGGGATCGACCGCGGCCCAGTCGAATGTGACAATTACTTCCCCGCCGAGGAACCCACCCGTGACGACCCCCGTCCGACCCCCGTCCTTGCTGGGGCCCGAAGTAGCGGCGATGGCGATTGTCTGTGGGACGGTCGTGTTGAGCGTCTTGTTGATCCGTTCACGTCGCGCGCGGTCCATCGGAGGTCGATCCCCTCGGACCCCCGGCCAACTCGAGCCGCCACAGGCCGGGGCGCGAAGGAGTACCGGTGCTCGGCGGGCGTCCCAGGGTGGGAGGCGCGCAGGGCCACCTCCTCGGTGAGGTCCGGGCGGAGGCGCACCCTCGGCTGGCCGCACGCCCTCGTCAACGCGTTTACGACTTCTCTCCCGGCACCATGGCGCGGCAATCGACAATCTACCGTCCTTCGTGGGTCGACGGGATGAACCATACCGACAGGTCCTGGTTTCGTAAGCGAGAGAAGCCAAGGGCGGGCCGTGAAAGGTCGGCCGGTCCTTTGGCATGAGAGTTACGCTCTGGACCAGACTCCAGCACTTGGCCATCCGCTATCAGCAGCGCTCAGGCGAAGGGCCGGCGCGCAGTGTGGCGCCGACCACTCCTCTCTGAAGACCTCGGCCACGGCGAGCCGAAACGCCGTGAGTCGTTGGTTCTCATCCCGTTCGACGAATGGGTAGGACGACCTTGGGTCCTTACCTCCGGCTTCGAATCTCTGCTGCAGAACCTTCAAGTGGGCCATGTAGCCATCGAATGCTTCAATGACTTCAGCGAGCTTCTTCTGTCGATCGATCGGCATGCCCGCCGGTATGATTCGAGCGGCTTAAAGGTCTGACCGATGGCCAGGTACTGGAGCCGGTAATCAAGGCGCGGTCGGTTGCCCGGGAAGGAGAAACCGCAGGTCAGTGAATTACGCCCGATAGTTTGGCCGCCACGTCCGGGGGGATGGTAGGCATTCCATGGGTCAACTTGGCGTGGACAGACGCGAGCTGAATCGCCTCGTCCTTCGAGGTCGCGTCCTTCACTTCAAAACCACACTTCATCCCAAGGTCTGCGCACTTGAAGCTCGGCATGTTGGATTCCTCGGGGGTCCAACGCCGCGAAGTATTTGGGGTTGGCCATACCTCGCCTGACCACTCTTGGTCAATGCAGGCGATCCGGTCGCCTCGGATTGATGTTTCGTGAGACCCGATTCGCGATCGGGAATGAGCGAACGGCTCCTAGTGCAATTTCATCGAGTCGGTACCTCGCCGCGCTGAGGAGCTCGATCGACTCTCGCAGCGCAACGTGCAGATCGAGCCCATCAGGACGCGACACTTCGCCGTCGAGCCGTCCGGGTGGGAACCTGGACCGGCGACCCGCCGAGCTCCGGCGCGTTAGGCCCAGTTCGTTCTTCCACGCCTGAGGGGCCGATGGCTCACCCTCGACACCACCGCGAAAGGGGGCAGCCGCCCGTCGCACAACGGGGGATCGCTTCTTTCGAACGTGCGCGCCCGACGGACGAATCGCACGCGACGGTCGCTCAGGGTGCTTATATGGAGGAGGGCGTTCATTCTCCACCGATGCCTCGGGTCGTGATTGTGGCCTCAGAAAACGGACCCAACCTCGTTTCAGTGGACGGGAAGGTGAAGATGGCGCTGTGCCGGTGCGGTCAATCCTCCCACAAGCCGATGTGCGACGGGACCCATGCGAAAGTCGGCTTCAAGAGCCCGAAGGCTGAGGTCGTCGTCCTCGAGGGATGACGACGCGTGGATCGCGCGCCTTCCCCGTCGGGGAAACCTTGGCACACCGCCGGGGAGAACCTCGCCGATCGAGGGGCTGTTGGGAGCCGGTCACGAACCGCGAAGAGGACTCGAAGGGACGAAAGCATTTCAGAGGCCCCCGGGCTCGAACCTCCGATCCGAGGCGCCGTCCGTCGGAGCCGTTCCACCCCGTCTCCCCCTCGCCTGCTTCCTCGGTGTTCCGATCGAGGCTACCAGCCCCGGTGCCCATGTTCCT
>JBOGRS010000088.1:0-5158 GCA_050749685.1 Thermoplasmata archaeon | reverse complement strand
GTCCTCCTCCTCAAGAGGGGGCGGAGCCGTCCGAACGACGACGGTCCGAAGAAGCGTGGCCCGCCACCGACGGTGGGAGGTCGACCGAAACGCGCGCGGCGGGGTCGCCTACGCGCGGACCTTGCCGACCGTCGTGGGGCTCGCCATGGCCTGGGGCGGGTGCCCGATCCAGCGTGTCCGACCGTCGCCGTGGATGAGTCGACCGGCGAGCTTCGCCTTCGCGCTCGCCGCGTGTTCGTCGCATGTGTAGATCCTGCGGCCGTCGCCCGCTTCGACGAACCCCGTCGCCGGTTTGTCGCAGGCGCGCATCTCGTCGCCTTCGGGAGTGACTCCGGTCCACGAACACATCGGGGTTGATCTTGGTGCCATGTTCCCCACCTTGGTGGACCTTCCTCCCGCACGGGGATCTGCGTTGCGTGGGAGAGGAGGGTCCACGAGAGGCACCTCCCACGTCGGGCATCTTGGTCACGTCAATCCGGGTTGACGTGACGTGATGAGCGGGCCCCCGATTGCCTGACAACCCGTCATCTGAGGCCGGATCGTATTCCTCTCCCGGGGCCGTGCCACGAGTGCGATCATGGGGGCGGTCCCCCGCTCGCCAGCGAACCGCGACTACGGGGGAGGCGGGGGTCCCGAGGACCGGGCCGCCACCCCGCTAGGGGATCCCGCGGAGGGAGCCGGAGGACGACGCGACATCCAAAGGGCAGCCAAGCCGACGCCCAGCGCCAGAGCCGCAACGCCGATGGCGACATCAAGGCTGGTCGAGTACCCTCCCACAGAGACCTGAGTCGCCGGGGTCGTCTCCGTCGTCACGGCGGTGAACGCCACGACTATGAGGTAGGCTCCCGATACCGAGGCCGTCCCACCCAGAGCGGAAGCCGAGTACCCGGCGGCCGGGAGAACCTGGTAGGAGTAGGTTCCGGCCGGCAACGAGTAGGTAAGGGAACTGCCCGTCGTGGTCTTCTCCACGCCGGCCACGATAGCCGACCACGTCGTTCCAGCAGCGAGCCCGGTTTCGTTGACCGTCACCGGGTAGGTCACGGTGAGGGGCGTGAACGTCGCACCGATCGAGGCCTGAGCCCCTGCCACGTCGACCGTTCCAGCGCCGCCCGTGAGCGTGTAGTTACTGACGGTCGATACCGTGTACGAATACGTGCCGTTCATCAGGTCGATGACGATCGAGGATCCGGTCGACGACCGGGGCTGTCCGTCGATCGTGGCGGACCAGATTGTTCCGGGGACCAGTCCGCTTTCCGAGAGCGTCACCGGATAGGTTACGGCCGAGAAGTTCACCGCGACGAGGTAGGTTCCCCCGATCGTCGCGCTCCCCCCCGACGGGGACACTGTGTAGCCGGCGAGCGGGGGGACCTGAAAGGAGTACGACGCGGGAAGTGCGATAAACTCTAGCACCGACGCGGTCGATGCGCCCAGGGTCCCCGCGAATACGACCGACCAGCCGGTTCCGGGCACGAGCCCGGTCTCATCGAACTCCACAGTGAATCCACCGGCGATCACGCTGACCGCGACGCTCCCCGCGTCGGGCACGTAAACGTCCCCATTGGCCGGGTCATAGGCGAGCTGTCTCCCCGGGAATTTTCCAACGGCGACGTAGCCGACAACGGCGTCGGTTGCATCGGCGATCACGGTGACGTTCCCGCTGTACGTGTCGGCCACGTAGATAGCCGCGTTCCCGCTGTCGTAGCCGATTCCGTCCGGATAGTCTCCAACCGTTATACTTGCCATCGGGCGGTTCGAGATGCCCGAAATCACGGTCACGTTGCTCGAGTAATAGTTCGCGACGTAAAGATTCCCGTCGCCGCTATCGAAGGCCACCGCGTACGGCCCGGTGCCGACTGGAATGGTGCCGGAAAGGCGGTTCGTGGCCCCGGAAATGACGCTCACGTTACCCGAGCCCTCGTTCGCGACATACACGTCCCCATTGGTACTGTCATAGGCGACCCCGAGCGGGGTGTTGCCCACCGGGAGGGAGGCGATGATCGCGCCCGCCCCCGAGATTACGGTCACGTTGTTTGAATTGCCGTCGGCTACGTAAATGTCCCCGTTCGCGGCATCGCAGGCGACGCCCTCGGGAGAGACCCCCACAGAGAGGGTGCTGATCACCGTATTGAAGACGCCGGAAATTACGGAGACCGTATTCGAGCCGTAGTTCGTCACGTACACCTGCCCGTTGGCCGAATCATACGCGATTGCCACGGGACTACTCCCCACGGATATCGAAGTGATGGCCGTGTTCGACGCATCCGAGATCACGGTCACGCTGTTCGACACGGCGTTCGCGACATAGATGTCTCCGTCCTGGCTGTCGTACGCGGCGGCCTCCGGCGTGTTCCCGACGGCGACGGTCGCGACGACCGTGTTGACCAAGCCGACCGGGAACGGCCCAGAAGAAGCGATACTGCTCGGAGCGCCAAGCGCATGTTCTTCGGCGGCAGGAGATCCCCCCATCGCGATAGGGCTCGGAGAGGGAACGGGGAGCGATTGCCCGGCAGGACCCCCCGCCGCTCCCAGAATCGGACTCATCAGAGTGGCGGCGATCACGACGGCCAACACCAACATCCAGAAGCCTCCGGATTCCCAAGACCTCGACGCTTCGTGAGGCACGATCATGCCCTGACCGCGCCGAGTATATGCCAGTTATGCCCCGGCGGCACCCGAGGTCCGCTCGTGGAGGCGGGAGGAACGGTTCTGGAGCAGGGGACGTCGCCCTCCTCTAAGAGCCTGTGGCCGAGCTCGGAATTTCCCTCGATGCCGTTCGGCACCGGTTCGCAGCACCCCGGCATGTGCGAGTCGCGATTCCCGGATCGCCTAAACGAGCTCGGCCCGGTAGATCTTCGAGAGGTTGTGGGTTAGCGCCCACACCCTCCATACCCCTCGACCCTTCTCCACGCCCCTCGTCAGCAACTGCCGCCGTCCCCGGCCCTGATTGATCCGGCCGAAGAGCGGCTTCACGATGTACTTCCGCCGGCCGTCGTGCACTCGACCGGCTTCGCTACGAACCTTCCGCTTCATCCGCTGCGTGAAGGTCTCGTCCAGCGGCGGCCGTCCGCGGGGACACGCTTCCTGCTCGGCCATCTTGCCTCGCTCCGGTGGACAGTAGACGTCGATGCCCCGCTCCTTCACCGCACGGATCGCCGGCTCGCTGAAGCAGCTCGCATCGGCGATAAGCTCGCCCGGAACGCTCCCGAAGTTCGCGACGGTTAGGTCGGTCATCGGGATCAGCTGGCGCTGGTCGTTCGGCGGCTACGTGACTCCGCGGCCACGATGATCTGCGCCTTCGCGTCCACCATCGCCTGGCAATTGTACGCCTGCACGAAGGAGCCTCGGTTCGCTCCGTCCGGCATGATGCGCGACTCCGGGTCGGTGAAGTTGTACTGCGCCTTCGGATCGATCGGAGCGACCTCCGCCTCGAGCTGTTCGGCCCACAATGTCACGCCGGGGAGGGCGTGGCGGGCGCGCAGGTGGCCGCTGCGCCCCGGGTCACAGTGCAGTCGATCTGCACCACGAGCGGAACGAGCTCGGCGACATGCTCTGCAAGGCCCTCCTCGCAGAGCATCCGCCATAGGAGGAGGAACTCGGTGGAAAGGCGGGAGAACGAACTCTGCGTGAGGGCGAGATCGCCGCCGTCGCGTAGGAGGGCGAGGCCCCTTCCCTCCAGAAGGTCGAGGTCGAAGTGGATGGGGGCTACCGGGGAGGACCGTGGAAGGAGGCCGGAGTCAGCGCGGGGAAATCGGGGGGAGACCGGCCCGCGGTGCTGGAGGACGAGGGTGCGGGAGCGCTTCGCCTTGCGGTCCCAGCACGATTCGACCAGCTGTCGATACAGTCGGCCCCCTTTGGGGGAGAGACGGACGAAGGATATTCCGACCCACGGAAGTGAGTATGGTAGAATGGTAGCAGCTCGCGTTCCTGGCACGGTCTCCCCGATGCGCACCCGGAACGGTGTGGGCGTCGGGATCCCGCCCGGACGTGGTTCGCGCTTCCTCAGGTACGCTCGCCGACCCGAGACCCGGGTCGGTGGAGGCGCAGCCTCCACGCGCGTGAGTTCCGCCGAGCTTCGGCGTACCTCGGTCCATCCCCTTTCGAGGATGTTTCGAGCGGCATTCCGGTCTCGGTCCATCTCGAGCCCGCACGGGCATCGATAGACCCGGTCCGAGAGGGTCAGCGGAGGGTCGGCGACACGCCCACTGGTGGAACACGTCTGGGTCGTTCCCCTCGCCTCGACCTCGACATACCGACCCGAGCGGAGCGGCATCTTGTACCGAGCCATGGACCGCAGCATCCCCCACCCGGCATCGGCCATCCCCTTCGCGCGCCGGTTCGCCTCCCGGAACTCGGCGAGGTCCGTGTTCTCGAACGCGATGAGATCGTGTCGGGCCGCCCAGTGCGAGGTGAGCCGGTGGAGGTGATCCTTCCGCTGGTTCCGGACCCGCGCGTGACATCGCGCCAGCCGCTCGCGCTGACGCGCGTAGCGGCGCGACCCCTTCCTCTTCCGTGAGAGCCGACGCTGCTCGACCCGAAGCCGCTGCTCCGACCTCACCCGGAACCGAGGGGGGTCCACGACCTCCCCCGTGGAGAGCACCGCGAGGTGGTGCAACCCCACGTCCACTCCGACCGGGGCGACCGGGTCCCCGGGGGGCGGCGGGGGCGGGTCCGGGATCTCGTACTGAAGGATGGCGAACCACCGTCCCCGGCTCTCGTTGCGGATCGTCACGTTCTTGGGAATGCCTCGGAGGGGAGGGTCGCGGTGCCGTCGGACCTCGCCCTCGCCGACCTTGGGAACGTGGAGGCGGGGGCGAGCCCCGGGGGCGAGCGTACAGAGCCGCGAGGCGGGGATGTAGGTGAAGGAGGAGGTCTCGGAGCGGAAGCGGGGGAAGCCGGGTCGACCCTTTCCCTCTCGGTAGCGTCGGAACCCGGCCCGGTAGCCGAGGTCGAGTCGTTGGAGACACTCCCGGGCCATGTCGTAGGGAACGCGACCGAGTCCCTCGGGGTCGCCGGCGCGCCCGTCCTTGAGCCGAGCCTGCTGGTCGAGGTAGGTGACGGAGCGGTGGTCGCGGAACCCGGAGTCCCGTCGGTCGGCGAGAGCGTAGTCCCAGAGGAAGGTGAGCTCGCGGGCGAAGTGGAGGAAGGTCCGCTCTTGGAC
>JBOGRS010000087.1:0-5441 GCA_050749685.1 Thermoplasmata archaeon | reverse complement strand
CCATGTGAGCTGTCGAGGCGGGGAGAGACTCTCCTTCAGTCAGTGGCCGCCGAGCGGAACCCACATAGCTGGGTGCCTTGCCGGGGGAAGGATTCGTGCATGCCCGGCGAACGATAGGGGCGGCGCTCCCGAAAAAGATCGTCGGTCGATCCGACCTCCGCGCGGGACCGGAGCATGCGCCCTCCCGTACCTTCGAGAGACGAAGGGCGTCGAATGTTCGCACGTGGGTCACCTTTATAATGGGGGCGTGGGTCCCCCGCCCGCTCCGCATGACGCAGTCCGCCTATCGTTACATCTCCTCGTCGTTCCGTCAGACCCTCGGCCCCGAGGGCGCCGCGTTGCGTCACGAACGCCTGCTCACCTGGCGTCGGGACACGACGGTGACGCGACTCGAACGGCCCACCCGACTCGACCGGGCCCGCGCGGTCGGCTACCGCGCGAAGGGCGGCTACCTCGTCGTGCGCGTACGCGTGCGCCGGGGCGGACAGCGTAAGCGGGCGATCATCGCCGGCCGCCGGCCCAAGCGCAAGGGTATCCTTCGGATGACCCTCGCGAAGAGCCTGCAGCGCATCGCCGAGGAACGCGCGCAGAAGCACCACCCGAACCTGGAGGTCCTCAACTCGTACTGGGTCGGTGAGGACGGGAAGGAGAAGTTCTTCGAGGTCATTCTCGTCGACCCGGCCCATCCCGAGATCCTGAGCGATCCCAAGATCAACTGGATCGCGGGCGCGGCCCACACGCGCCGGGTCTACCGCGGTCTCACGAGCGCCGGCAAGGCCGGACGCGGGCTCCGCTGGAAGGGCAAGGGCGCGGAGCGGATGCGTCCATCGCGCCGGCGCAACCGGCGGGACGTGCGACGCACGCAGACGAAGGTCATTCCGTAGCGTCGGGCGTCGTGTCGCGTCCGCGCCGGAACACCTCGATCGAGGTCCCCTCGCGCTCGGCGAGCCGCCGGACCCATCCGGCGAGACCCTCGACGTGGACGATCTCGCCCCGCACCACATGGGCGAGGCGCCGGCGGAAGTCCAGGTCGAGGACGATCTCGCCGTGGCCCAGGAACTCCTTGAGGCGCTGCGCGAGGTGGCCCCCTTCCCCGTCCCAATCGGTCAGCACCACGACCCGGTGGCCGGGGCCGGACAGCGATTCGGCCAGCCGGGCGAGCGTGCGTCCTCCGTGGACGAGTCGGATCGGCGCGCGGACCCCGAGCTTCTCGAGCGAGGCGCGGTCCCGCTCCCCCTCGACCACGACGATCGTCCCGGCCCTGTGGAGGTCCTCGAGGAAGTCGCTCCAGAGCTCGTAGAACTCGTCCCAGGAGACGTCCCGCGTCCTCGGTGCCACCATCGCCGGTGTCGTACGGCTCCCCCGGGGGCCGCCCGTCCCTCACCGAGGCCACAACCCCTATAGCCTCCCCGCCCTCCATCCTCCCGCCCCCCGACGATGCCGGATCACTACAGCCAGTTGCTCGAGTGGCGACGCGCGGAGGCGGCGGCGCGCCTCCTCGCCAAGCTGCCGCACGAATTCTATGCGGCGACACGGAACTACCTCGCGGAGGTCCGCCGAACTTTCGAGAGCGAGCTGCGGGAGAACCCGAGCGGGAAGAAGGGCGATCTCGCGCGGCAGACCTACGCCCGTGCGACGCAGGTCGCTCGCGACATCGTGGAGGCCCGGATGACCAAGATCCTCTCGCTCGCCTTTCAGGCCAGCGTCGGAGGTTCGCGGGACCTCGCGAACGCGCTCCCCGAAGAACGGAGCCTCCACGAGGCGCTCGTCCAGGTCCTTCGCTCGCACCGGTCCGACCTTGCCCCGTACCTCGAGCCCACCGGCCCGGTGACGACCGCGACTCCGTCCCGAGCTCCCTCGGCCTCGGCGGGGGAACCGTCCGCCGATCGTCCACGATCGGGTCGGTCCGACCCCGCTCCCGCCGTCGACCCGACCCCGCCGGCCGGGCCGGTCTCCTCGTTCGTTCGGATCGTGAAGGACGGACGGCCCATCGAAATCGGTAGCGATACGATCGATCTTCGCAAGGAGGATGTGATCAGCTTGCCCATCGAGACGGCGCGGCTCCTCATCAACGCGAAGGTCGGCGAGCTCATCCTTCCCGCTCAGCCTCGGACGGTGACCTGATCGGGGCCCGGTCGTCCGGCGCGGGTCCCGGACGACATCGGGGGAGAATCATCGGTGAACGAGGCGGCCGATGGGGCGGCCCCACCCACGGATCTTCCACGACGAGGGACGTTCTCGTCGGGGCGGATCGGGCGATCGGGCCACGGACCGGAGGTCCCTCGGCCCTTACGAGGTGGGTACGGCGTCGTTCTCGATGGCCGCCGAGGCGCCACCTTGGCGCCTGCGCTGGGGCCCCGCGTGGGAGCGTGCCGGGAGGTTGTTCGTGGGGCACGTCCGAACCGCCGGGGACGGCGCCGGTACCGTCCCGATACCGCGGTGCCTTGCGTCCGGCCCCCTCGCCCTCCGCTCCTCGATCCGAGGAACCGGCCCGTCTCGATGCGCGAGGAGGACGAACTCGTGTACACTTACCGCGGCGGACCCGAAGGAGCCGGTCGTGGATCGGAGTCGGGCGCGGCCGTGGCGTCCGGCGGAGCGGGACCCGCGGCAAGTTCGAGGACGTGGAAGTTCTCGAAACCGAAGAGGAGGCTCTTGGCCGCCAGGTCGACCCGTAGACGCCCCTCATCTCCTTGGGCCGAGTCTCGCGCCTCCGCAACGAGGTCGGGGAATCCCCACGCGACCAGCGCGTCGGACTGCCGACGGAACGCCGTACCGTGAAGCCCGGCCGTTCGCGCTGCCGACCGGATGCGCGTGAAGTTCACAAAGACGCTGAGGTCGGCGTCGCCGGGATGGTCGAGGAGGTCGGAGAGTTGGGTGTGCCGCCGGACCGCCGACAGGGTTCCGGAGGGGTGGCCGTCGATCAACTCGCGCTCCGAGGCCCCATAGTCCAGGAAGATCGCGCACCCTTCGGCGAGGTGGTCGGCCACTTCGCGCAGGAACGCTTCGGCCCCGACCCCGACCTCGATGACCGCGCCCTCCCGGCGTCCACCCGGTAGCGTCGGTGGGGGGACCGGCGACGGGTTCGCGACCTCCGCCCAGTCGAGCCCGTCCTCGCCCAACCGCACACCGAGTTCGGCCCAGCGCCCGGACCTCCAGACGAAGCGTCGGCATGGGAGAGCGTCCAGGAGCTCGTTCCCGACGACCGCGCCGCGGAACGGTCCGGTGGCGACGATCGACTCCTCGACCGACACGTCGAAGCGGTCCGTGACCGAGCTCTCGAACCTCCGCCGGGCGAGCTCCTCCCGGCGCGCCGCCGACCGCTCGACCCAGAGGTAATCCCAGCGTCGTCCCGGCGGGACGTGCGGCGCCAGGGCGGCAAGGAGGCCTGCCCCCAACGTGCCGTCGCCCGCCCCGACTTCCACGATGCGGAAGGTCGGGGGACGTCCGAGCCGGTCGAACTCCGAGCGCAGGCGGCGGGCGAGCGCGCGCGCGAAGAGCGGGTGGACATGCGCCGCGGTGTAGAAATCCCCCTCCGGGCCGAACGGGGTTCGGTCCGACCGGGCGTAGTACCCTACGCCTTCCCCGTAGAGCGCGACCTCCATGTACCGGTCGAATCGCACCACACCTCCGGCATCGGCCAAGGGGCGAAGACGCTCGAGCAGATCGGGGGGCGGTCGTCGCGACGACGGGGTCGGAGCCATCGCGCCGACCCCGAGCGTCGGTCAGCCGATGTACCCGAGGTCCTCGCGGGAAGAGGGCGGCGCCTCGGCCGGCTTCTGCTCCGCCTCGTGGATCTTCTGGGCGATCCGGTCGATCTCCTTCGCCTTGGATTCGAGCTCGGAGAAATCGATCTCGACCCCGAGGACCTTCGTGAGGACCTTGAGGACCGCCTCGGCGCTCCTCGGATCGACGAAGTAGCCGCTCGTCTCGCCCATGAGGCAGACGCCCTCCATCCCGAACGTTCGTCCGAGGCCGAGGAAGAGCCCGCTCGCTCCGATGAGTCCTCCCCCGGGATCGTTCCGGGAGAAGACGACGCCCACCTTCTTCATCGCGTCCACGTGTTTCACCGACGTGGCCGCACCGAGGACGCGCGGCGTTTCGATGACGTGCCCCTGGGCGAAGCCCGCGAGGGTGTAGACCTCCCGGACCCCCATCTGGTGGGTGAACTCGAGGGTGCGGTGCGTGAGCTCGTACTGCCCTTCCGGGGAGATCCCCTGGTAGTCCCCGCCGAGGATGATGAGGTCCCGGTCGCGGGCGCCCGGCGCGCGGTAGTAAGAGAGCTCGTTCGAGACGAGCCGGATGATCCCGTCCTCGCCGACGTAGACCTGGGGAGGGAAGAACTTCGAGTAGATCGATGCGAGGGGCTTCGCCTTGAGGCGGTCGCGCAGGTAGTCGGCGGCGAGCTTCCCGACGTTGCCGACACCCGGGAGGCCCTCGACGAGCACCGGGTCCCGCAGCTGGACCTTCTCGGTCACGCGGATCATGACGTCGTCCATCGAGGCTCCTTGCCCGGCGAGCGGGGCGGGGCTCTTAACGGTTCGGTGGCGGCGGGGTAGGCGGGTGGCGGCGGAGCGGCGGACGCTACGGGGCCGGGGGGGCCTCGACGGCGAACCCGCTCGGGGTCACGGTGAGGGGGTAGCGCCGCATCCGGTCCGGATGGTTGCGGACCTTGCGGACCGTGAGGCCGTGCTGCACGACGCCGCCGCCGTCCTCGGAGGCGAATTCGACCACGAGATCGGCCATGTCCTCGAGGAGGCCGGAGGTCCGGCGCTCGTGGATCCCCGCCTGGATGACGACGAGCGCCTGGCCGCCCCGCATCTGCGCGGAGTGGCGCAGCTGGCGGGCGACCGTCAGCACCTCCCCCGGCTCGAGGATCTCGAGGAGGAAATCGAGCGAATCGACGACCAGTCGGAAGGGGCCGGTGAGGCCGGAGAGGTCGGCGAGCAGACGGCTCGTCATGTTGAACGGGCGAGGCGCCACCGTCGGGATGGCGCTCGGGGTGAGGTCGGCGATCTTGAGGCCGCGTTCGCGGGCGCGCGAGACCTCGAGGTCGCGGACGAGCACGCGCGCGAAGTACTCGTCGGCCAGATTGATGATCTGCACCCCGTCCGTGGACCAGCCGAAGTCCTGGAACGCCCGGACGACGTCCTCGGTCCTCTCGTAGGTCGTGTAGTAGAGGACGGGGAGCGACCCGGCGGCGGCGTGGGCGAATTGCTTCGCCAGGAGGGGGGTCCCGGAGGCGGTCTTGCCGATGAGGACGCCGAGCCATCCGGAGGGAAGCCCGCTCGCGAGCGGGCCGTCCACTTCGGGGATCTCGAGGATCTTGGGTGCGGTGGGCGCGCTCATCCGATCCCCCGGCCGCGTCCCACGTCGAGCGTCTCGTCCACGACGAGATTGAGCATCTGGTCGATCGCCGAGGACGTGTCGTCCGAGACCGACAG
>JBOGRS010000086.1:0-5600 GCA_050749685.1 Thermoplasmata archaeon | reverse complement strand
CAGCTGGAGACGCTTCAGCATCCCACGGTCGTCCTCGACCCGCGTGCGGATGTCCACCGGCGTGCCGGCGGACGGCGCGCCCGGGGACGTCGGCGCCGACGACGGCGTCGCGCTCGGGGTCGCGGTCGCGGTCAGCGCGGGGGCGGGCGCCATCGACGCTCCGCACTGGTTGCAAAAGCGACTCCCCGATGCCACGGGCGCGTGACAGTTCGGGCACGTCAGGGAAGCGGCGGCGGCGGACGGGTCGGATGCGACCATGGCTCACAGCCCTCCGGAGGGAGGATCGGGAGGGGAGGCCGGAGAGGGCGAGGCGGTCGGGGGCGGCACCACGGCGTGGGTGGCGGTGGGATAGTCGAACGCGTTCGGCGCGGGCTGTTGGTCCCACTCGGCGCGGTGGGCGTGCCGGGCGGCGTCCTGGGTGTGCGAGCGCATCCGCCACGCGACGCCGGCGATCGCCCCGGCGAGGAGGAGCAGGAGGACGATGAGTCCCCCGATCCGGCCCGTGACGTTGATCGCGGGGTCGATGAGGACCGTAAGGAAGAGGAGCGTGAAGCCCATCCCACCGAAGCCCCAACCGAGGGCACGCTGGATGACCGGATCGCTCGAGAGCGACTGCAAGAGGTAGGTGACGAGACCCAGGACGAGCGCGATCGCGCCGATCCCCAGGAGCGCGCCGTAGTGGTCCGCCGTGACGAGGTAGATTCCCGCGAAGACGAGGGCCGCGACGGCCAGCAGCACGGTCGCGAGAAGGATGGCCCCGATGCCCGTCGCGCGCCGTACGGAACCGACGACCCCGGTCATGCTTGCCGGGGAATCACCGCGGGTCCTCTATATCAGACTATTCGGAAGTCGGGTCGACCTCGCGCGACGGCGCTCGAGCCTACAATCGAGGCTCGTCGTCCGGCTTTTCCCGAGGGTGGGTGGGTCGAGGCTTCTCCTCGGACGAAGTCTCGGGGGACTTCACCGGCGGGGGCGCGGAGCCGTGGCCCGCGGGGGGCTTCGGATGCCCGGTGCCCGCCCCTTTCGCCCCCGACGGCGCTTCGGGGCGGCTCTCGGGTCGTCCTTCCCCGCGGGACGCGCCCGCCGGGTGGGGCGCGGTCTTGGCCGCCGGCTTCGTCCCGGACAGGCGGGCGCGGCCGAACATCGACTTGAGCGCGCTGTGCCCGGAGAGGGTCGGCTCCTCCGACGCGGACATGGACGTCGAGGGGTTCGCCGTCGCGCCGACCGGCCGGCTCGAGATGGTCGAGATCGGCTGCTGGCACTTCGGACAGGTGTGGAATTCGGCGATGCAGTGCTGGCAGACCGGAGCGCCGCACTGATGGTGGATCGAGGCGATCCCGCCGCAGCCGACGCACCGCGCGGCCGTCGCGTGCGCGGCCGGAAGGGTCCAGGTACCGTCCGGGGGTTCCACCTCCTCCGTTGCCTCCGCCGCTTCGGCCTGCGGCGCTTCGGCCGGGTTTTCCGGGGCGAAGAACTCCTCGCCGGGGGGCTCGGTCGGCGCGGCCGATGCGCTTCCCGAGCTACGGAACTCCGGCGAGTAAGCGCCGAGGTCGAGCGAGGGGATCGGGGCGTGCACGGCGCCGCCGGCGGCCTCGACGGCCTTGATGAGACGGGCCTTCAACAGTCCGACCTTGAGCGTGCGCACGAGCTGGAAGAGGGTACGCTGTCCGGGCGGGAGGAGGAGGGCGCGGCGTGCGAGCTCCTCGACGTCCGGGGTGAGGCGGAGGTTCTCGCCGCGCAGCGGCGCCTCGAGGACGGCCTTCACGTAGCCGAAGAGGCGCTGGAGCTGCTCCAACGACGTGTGGGTCGGGCTCAGGACGGCGACATCGGCGAGCGTGAACCCGCGCCGCTCGATCCCCTCCGGGCGACGCTCGAGCGCCGCCGTGATGAGATGGTACGATGCGCTCTCGAGGTCGTGCATGTCGGCTTCCGACAGGTGGTCGATATCGATGCGGGGATTGCGCGAGAGCGCGGAGAGGACGGGCTCGAGCAGGTCGAACGGGACGTGGAGCGTGACGAAGAGGTCGTTCTTGGTGACGTTGCGGTTGAGCTTCGCCTCGAGGAGGAGCGCGTCCCGGCCGAACTTCTCGACCTGGACCTCGCGCGTCCGCTGGAGCGCGAGCTTCTTGCCCTCCTTCGCCGCCTCGAAATCCGAGTCGAGCGCGAGCGATCGCTCGAAGCTCGCCCGCGCGTCGTCCGGGCGGCCCAGGGCGAGGAGGGCGAGCCCGCGTCGGCACCACGCGTCCTTGTTCGCCGGCGCGACCTGCGTCGCGTGTTCGTAGAGGGCGAGCGCCTCGTTCGGGTGGCCGAGCTTCTCGGTCACAAACCCGGCCCGCATCATCCATTCCGGATTCGTTCCGTCGAGAGCGATCGCGTGCGCGAACGCGTTGGCCGCCTCGGGCCACGCCTCGCGTGCGGTATGGAGCTCGCCGAGGCGGACCCACAGGCCCGCGGACTTCGGGAGTGACTCGACGCCCCGTTGGACGACCTGAACGGCCTCCGGGAGGTGGCCGAGGCCGGCCTCGGCCTCGGCGAGCAGGAGGAAGAGCGCGTCCTGGGCCGGGAGCTGCGGGATCGCACCGGAGAGGAACTCCTTCGCCTCCCCGTGCTTCCCTTGGTCGAGCAGGGAGCGGGCGATCCCCGCGATCGCGACGGGGGAACGCGGCTCGCGCGCCCGGACCTCCTCGTAGACCTGGAGCGCCTCGTTCCCGCGTTCCAGGGCCGTCAGGATCTCGGCGCGGAGCAAGAGGACGTTGACCGAACGGTTCGCCGACTCGGTGGTCTGCCCAAGCGCCTCGTCGAGGACCTCCAACGCGAGGTCGGGACGGCCCGCCGAGAGGCGAAGGCGGGCGCGCCGGGCGGCGATCTCGGAGCGCTGGGCCGGGTCGAGCCGGGCCGCTTTCTCGTAGGCCTTGTGGGCGTCCTCGGGGTGACCCAGGGACGCCGCGAGGTCCCCCAACCGGAGCCAGAGCGCGGGGTCCTGCGACTCCGCGCCCCCGACGGCCAGGAGCTGGTCGAGGGCCGCGTAGGCGTCCGACGTCTCGCCGTTCTCCGCATGGAGGCGGAACTTCTCGAGGAGGGCGGGGGCGTTGTGCGGGTCGAGGAGGAGGATGGCGCGCAGGGAGTACTGCACCTCGCCCGCATGACCGAGCGCCCGATACGCGTCCGCCCGGCTCCGCCACGCGAGCAGGTCGTTCGGGTCCTCCTTGAGGACCCCGTCGACGATCGGGATCGCTTCGTTGTGGCGGCCGGCGAGGGCGAGCGTCTCGGCGAGCGCGAGGCGGCCGGGTCGGCTCTTGGCGTCGAGCGCGAGCCCCTCGCGGTAATACTCGACCGCGTCGGCGTAGGCGCCCTGCTCCCGGAGCGCTTCCGCGACCTCGAACTGGACGTGGGCGTCCTTCTCGGAGCCCTCGACGGCCGACTTGAGGATCTGCAGCCCTTCGGCGCGCCGCCCGGCCTTGATGAGAAGTTGGCCCTTGCGGCGGAGGAAGAGGGCGTTCTTCGGCTCCCGCTGGACCAGGAGGTCGATGAAGCGCATCGCCTTCGCCTCCTGGTTGAGGAGCGAGAGGGCCTCGACCTCGCCCCACAGGAGGTCGGAATCGTCGAGGCCGAGCTCGAGCGCGCGCTCGTACACGGCGCTCGCCTCGGTGAGGCGTCCGACGTCACGCAGGACGTGCCCCTCCTCCTTGAGGATGTCCCCCCGGTCGGAGTTGCCGGGCTGGGCCAGGAAGTCGGTGTACGCCCGGATCGCCCGGTCGGAGTCGTCGACCAGGTGGGAGGCGCGGGCGATGCCGAGCAGGCTCTGGGAGGCGAAGGCCGGGTCGAGCGACGCGCGTTCGTAGGCGACGAGGGCGGTCCGCGCGGCCTCGGAGCGGGGCGCCGAACCTTCCGCCGCGTCGAAGGCACGGGCGAGGTACAGGTTCCCGCGCTTGACGGCGATGTCCGAGCGCGTCGGGTCGCGGCGGAACAGTTCATCGAAGACGGGGGCGAGCCGCTCGGTCGCGTTGAGCTCGGAGAGCAGGCGCTTCTCCTCGAAGAGGTAGCGGTTCTCGGTCGGCTTCAAGGTCGCGAGCTTCGCGTAGGCCGCGATCGCCCCTTCGCGGTCCCCCTTGCCGTCGAGGGCGTGGGCGAGCTCCTCGAGGGCGAGGGGGTTCTCGGGCCGCTCGTGGAGCAGGGCCCGCGCGAACTCCTCGACGAGGTCAGCGCGGCCCGCGTCCCGGGCGGCGTCGACGGCGCGTTCGAGCTCCGCGACGTTGTGCGGGTGCGCGAGCACGATCTGCCGGAACATCGCGAACGCCTCCTCGGTCCGGCCGTCCTCGAGCTCCATCTCCGCGAGCGAGCGCATCCCGTCGAGGTTGTCCGGCGAGGTCTCGAGGATCGCGCGGGATGCGGTGATCCCGAGGTCGATGCGATGCTGGTCCCGCGCGAGCGATCGCAGGGCCTGCAGGTTCGCGAGGTTCCTCGGGTCGGCCGTCATCAACCTCTCGCGTGCGGCGAGGACGAGCGCGGGGTCGCGGCCGTCGTGCCGCGCCAGTTCCGCGACCTCGGCGAGCACGGCGGCGTCGGGCGTGGGCTCGCTCGCGAGGAGCGCGGTCAGCACGGCGCGACCCTCTTCGGAGCGCCCCAGGGCGAGCAGGAGCCGGCCCTGCTGCAGGGCCGAGCGCGTCGGGTCCGCCCCCGCCGCCTTCGCGTGTCCGAGGGTCGTGAGGGCCTCCTCGGCCTCGCCGAGCTGGGTCAGGATCTCGGCGCGGGCCATCAGGAGCTGGGCGTCGCTCGGCGTGGCGTTCAGGAGGGCATCGCACGCCTCGAGCGCCTGCTTGTTGCCGCCATGGATCGTGGCGAGCTGGAGCTTCATGCGCAGGGCCACGGGGTCCTGGGGGACGAGCTTGAGCGCACGTTCGACGTACTGCATCGAGGTCACGTCGAGCTGCTGCGCCTTGAGGTAGGCCTCCGCGGCCTCCGCCGGTCGGCCGAGCAGCTTGAGCGCGTCCCCCCGCGTCGCCCAGATCGACTTGTCGTGAGGGTTTCCGCTCGCCGCCCGGTCGAGGAGCGGGAGGACCTCCTCGAGGTTGCGGTTGCGCGCGATGAGGATGAGCGCCTTGTGGTGCAAGAGCGCCGAGGACCCCGGGGCAAAGCTGAGACCGAGGTCGGCGGCACGCTGGGCGAGGCCGGCGTCGGATTGACGATGGAAGGCGATGGCGACGTCATCGAGGTGTTTCGCGACCTCGGCCGCAGAGCCCTCGAGCTCGGCGCGACGGGACTCGACGTAGGCGACGTACGCCTTGAGCGCCTCGAGGTAGCGCGCCCGGTCCGGCCGGCCCTCCAGCTCGGAAACGGTCCGAAAGCGGTGGCGTGCCTCCTCGACCGCCGTCGGTCCGGACGGAGCATGGGGTGCCGTCTTGTCGACCATTCTCGATGTGCAAGGCGGCGATGACCGATAAATGCGTTGCCCGACCCGACGCGACGGGGACACCGGTGGGGCGGCGCTCGTCGGCGGGGCCGTAGTTTAAAGCGAGGCGGGCCTCGCTTTGGCCGTGCCGCCCCGCACGCCCTCGCGCGATCGCAAGACGATCTACGATCCGGTGCACGGGACGAACGTC
>JBOGRS010000085.1:0-5803 GCA_050749685.1 Thermoplasmata archaeon | reverse complement strand
GGCGTGCGGGTCGGCCGGGCGTCGCCGAGGGGGTTGCGGGCGGGGTGGCGGGGGGAGGCGGGGCGGGCGCGCTCATCCTCCCACCCCCTGGGAGATCGCGCGGATGATCGCCTGGACGTTCGGGTCCAGGAGGAGGTACTGCAGCCCGAGATAGATGAGCCAGATCCCGGCGAACGCCGACAGGAGACCTCCGACGCCGTAGATGAGGATGTTCGACCGCAGGAGGTCGACCGCGGTGCGGGGCCGAAACGGCGCCCCACGGAGCGCGAGCGGCACCATGAGCGGGATGATGAGGGCGTTGAAGAGGAGGGTCGCCAGGACCGCGAGCCGGGCATCGTCTAGGTGCAGGAAGTTGAGGAGGCCGACCCCCGTGATCCCGACGAAGATCGCCGGGAGGATCGCGAAGTACTTCGCGACGTCGTTCGTCACGGAGAACGTCGTGAGCCCGCCGCGGGTGATGAGGAGCTGCTTTCCCAGCGAGACGATCTCGATGATCTTGGTGGGGTCGCTGTCGAGGTCGACCATGTTCCCCGCCTCCTTCGCGGCGGACGTACCGCTGTTCATGGCGAGGCCCACGTCGGCGCGGGCGAGCGCAGGGGCATCGTTCGTACCGTCCCCCGTCATCGCGACGAGGCGCCCGAACGACTTTTCGCGCTCGACGAGCTCGAGCTTCGTCTCGGGCTTCGCCTCGGCGACGAACTCGTCCACGCCGCTCTCCCGGGCGATCGCGCGCGCGGTGACCGCATTGTCCCCGGTGCACATGATCGTGCGGATCCCCATGCGCTTGAGCTCGCGCAGCCGGTCCCGCATGCCCGGCTTCACCACGTCCTTGAGGACAACGATCCCGAGGACCTTTCCCCCGAGCGCGACGAAGAGGGGCGTCAGCCCCTGGGCCGACGCCTCCCGCGCGGCCCGCTCGACCTCGCGCGTCAGGCCGGCCTCGAGCATCTCGGCCGAGATCGCCCCTTTGATCACCTCGGTGCCGTCCTTGAGGACGAGGCCCGAGACCCTCCGCTGGGCGGTGAACGCCATCACGGTCTTCACCTCGGCGCGGGTCGCGTCGACCGGGACGCCGCGGCGTAGGGCGAGACGAAGGATCGACCGGCCCTCCGGCGTCGAGTCGTGGGAGGAGGCGATCGCGCTCGCCCGTAGGAGCTCCTCCTTCGGGACGTCGGCCGCAGGGTAGAACTCGATCGCGATCCGGTTCCCGATCGTAATCGTCCCGGTCTTGTCGAGGATGAGCACGTCGAGGTCTCCCGCCGCCTCGACGGCGCGGCCGGACTTCGCGATGACGTTGGCGCGGGCAACGCGGTTGACCGCGGCGATCCCGATCGCCGGGAGGAGGCCGCCGATCGTCGTGGGGGCGAGGCAGACGAAGAGGGCGATCAGTGTCGCGATGTCGACGCGGACGGCGCCGGTGGGCCGCACCATGAACTCGAAGGTGAGGACGACCACGAGGAGGATCGAGGTGAACGCGGCCAGGATGAGCGTGAGCGCGAGTTCGTTGGGCGACTTCTCGCGGCGGGCTCCTTCGACAAGCTGGATCATCCGGTCGAGGAAGCTCTCGCCCGGGTTCGACGAGATCCGGACGACCACGCGCCCCCGCGTCACGCGGCTGCCGCCGAGCAGGCTGGTGCGGTCGCCCCCGCTCTCCCGCATGACGGCCGCCGACTCGCCCGTCATCATCGACTCGTCGATCTCGGCGGCTCCCTCGATCACATCCCCGTCGAGCGGGACCGGCTCGCCCTCCTCGACCACGACGGTGTCCCCCCGCCGCAGCGCCGTCGCCGGGACGTGCTCGTTGCGTCCGTCCGGGAGGACGCGGCAGGCCCGGGTCCCGGTCCGCATCTCCCGCAGGCTCTCCGCCTGGGCGCGGCCCTGCGCTTCGGCGACGGACTCGGCCAGGGTCGAGAACCAGATCGTGAGGAAGAGCACGAACGTCGTCGCGAGGAAGTAGGCACGGCTGAACCCGGCGCCGGTGATGTCCGGGAAGACCGAGGGGACGAGCGTCACGAGGGCCGTGAAGATCGTGAAGATGTAGACGACGAACATCACGGGGTTGTGGGCCATCCGGACCGGGTGGAGGCGCGTGAACGACCCCAGGAGGGCCGACGCGTAGCGGACGCGCACGCGACCGCGCCCGGCCACGGGCATCACGTCCATCATGGCGGCACCTGGGAGAACGGTCCGAGGGCGAGGACGGGGAGGAAGAGAAGGCCGGCGACGATGATGAGGAAGAGAATGAGGAAGATCGTGAACGTGTAGGACTGGGTCTTGAGCGTCCCGGGCCCGGGGGGCGTGGCCCGCTGGCTCGCGAGCGAGCCGGCGATCGCGAGCATCGCCAGGATGGGGAAGTAGCGGCCGAGCAGCATGACGATCGCCCCGACGAGGTTGAAGTAAAGCGTCCCGTCGGCGATCGGCGCCATCCCGCTCCCGTTGTTCGCCGACTCGCTCACGAACTCGTAGAGGAGGACCGTGAACCCGTGGGCCGAGAAGCCGCCGACGGCGGCCTGCCCGACGCCGAGCTCGAGGCTGACCGCGACGGGGATGAGGATCGCGAACGGGTGGGAGAGGAGGGCGGCGGCCGCCCACTTCACCTGGGGCATGCCGATCTTCTTGCCCAGGTACTCGGGGCTTCGCCCGACCATGAGGCCGCCCATGAAGACGCCCACGACGACGTAGATGAGGAGCATCCCGAAGCCCGACCCATCTCCTCCCGGGGTGGATTGGAGGAACATGCCGAACAACAGGATCGACTGGGCGAACGGCGGGAGGGCGCCCAACGACATCGTGGTCGCCCCCGTGTTCGTGAACACGGACGTGAACTGGAAGAGGGCGCTGTCCGGCACCCCGAACCGCGTCTCGGTGCCGACGGAGTATCCCCCGACCTGGCTGACGGCGCCGCCGAGGAACGGGTTCGCGCTCTCGAAGTAGAGGAAGGCGAGCAGACCCACGAGGAAGATCGCGAGGATCGTCGCCATCAACGGCCAGGACTCCCCCGGCCGGCGGACGAGCCGCCCGAACGCGATCGGGGTCGACATCGGGATCGCCATCATGAGGAGGATCGCGATCGAGTTCGTGACGACGTTCGGGTTCTGGAACGGGTGCGCCGCGTTCGCGGCGAAGAAGCCGCCGCCGTTCGTCCCGAGGAACTCGATCCCGTCCCACGACCCGGCCGGCCCGAGGACGATGGTCTGGGCGCTTCCGCCGGCGAACGGAACGATCGTGACCGAGGACGACCACGACTCGACGGCCCCGGCGAGGATGAAGAGCAGGCTCGCCACGACGGCGAGCGGGAGGATGAGGCGGGTGAGGCCCCGCACCATGTCGACGTAGTAGTTGCCGATCCGCCCGTCCCGTGCCGAGAACCCGCGGCAGAGCGCGGCGAAGACGCTGAGCCCCGTGGCCGGCGAGAGGAACATGAGCGTCTGCAGGCCGAAGAGGGAGGAGAACAGCGAGACCTGCGACTCCCCGACGTAATGCTGGAAGTCGGTGTTGGTCGTGAACGCGCTCGCGGTATGGAAGGCGAGGTCCCACGACATGTTGGGGACGTGGAGGCCGTTCCACGGAAGCCCGGACTGCAGGGAGAGGAGGACGAAGACGAACGCGAGCGCGCTGCCGTCCAGGAGGAGAAGGGCGCGGAAGTACTCCTTCCACGTCATCGAGCGGCGGGGGTCGACGCCCCCGATCCGGTAGATCGCTCGCTCAAGGGGGAGGAGGATTGGGTCGAGCGGGGAGCGTCGGCTCTGGTAGATGTGGGCGATATGCCGCCCCAGGAACGGCGTGATCGCGAGGCCCAACGCGAGGAGGAGTACGATGTCCGCGAGCGAGTTCACGGGGATCATGCGCCGGAGGTCCGTCGGAGGGCCCGAGGTCGTCCCGCCCTCCCGCCGAGGCTGGCGGCTCCCCTGCAGGCTCCCGGCGGCCTCCGGGACCGGGCCGCCGCACGGGGGGGCAGGAAGAAGCTCGTGGTACGCTCCTTCCCTCCTCCCGAGCCTCGAGGGGGGATTTAAGGACATATCTGGCACGCGCTAGCATGGTCGGTCGCGGACCCGCCGCGTCCTCCCCGCCTCCCGCGCGCGCGCCCGGGGAAGCGCTTATATCGGCTGCCCGATGTGAACCGTCCCCCGGCCCTCTGGGATTTCGGCGGGTGCTGCCGCTTTGACCGACGCGACCGAAGAACTCGAACGCAAGCGCGCGGAATCGAACGCGCGGGCCGACGAGCACCGGGCCCAGCGCGACAAGCTCAATTTCGAGGCCCGGGCCCGTGCCGAGGAGCGCGCGCGGATCATCGACGACCTCCACCGGATGAGCGCCGAGGCGCAGGAGCATCGGCATCACCGCGACGCCCTCAACGACGATGTCCGAGAGGCGAAGCGATTGCGCGAGGAGTGGAACCGCAAGCTCCAGGAGACGAGCGACAAGGTCGCCGAGCTCAAGCGGAGCCGCGTGCCGCGGACGGGGGCGGTCCCGGTCTGGAAGCTCCGCAAGGACCTGCGCGAGCTCGAGTTCCGCCACATGACGACCGCGCTCTCCGCCGACGCCGAGAAGCGCCTCATCGAGGACATGAAGCGGCTCGAGGCGGCGATCCGGGACCAGGACGAGCAGCTCCGCCAGGACCCCGAGGTCGACCACGCCCTCGCCGCGATGAACGAGGCCCGTACCGAGGCCGAGAAGCACCACAAGGCGGTCGGCGAGCTCGCCGAGGGGGCGCAGCAGGAGCACGAGGCGATGGTCAAGCTCTACGAGCAGGTCGACGAGCTCCGCCGACAGGCGGACACCGTGCAGGCGAAGCTCATCGAGATCAAGACCGCCGCGGACGAGGCCCACCGCGCGCACATCTCCGCGATCGAGGAGGTCCGCGACATCGAGAAGATGCTCTACGCCGCGCGGGGAGGCCGCATCCCGGTCGGGTTCGCGGACGGCGAGCCGCCGAAGGAAGAGGACTTCCTCGCGCGCCTCAAGAAGGGCGAGAAGGTCTCGACCGAGGACCTCCTCGAGCTCCAGAAGACCGGTCGCGGATAGGGGGACGCGCCCGACCGTGGCCGCGACCTTGCCGACGGACGCGCGAGCGTTCCTCTTCGACCTGGACGACACGTTGGTCCCCTGGCAGACGACCGCCCACTGGCAGTGGGCGTGGCACCCGCAGGGCCCCCTCCTCTCCGAGCGCCACACGCGCTCCGCGATCAAGCGCGCCCAGCACGCGTGGGACCGCCGACGGTGGGACGGTCTCACCGGGGACCGCCCGCCGGCCGAGTTCTCGGACTACCGCCAGCACCTCAAGGAGACCCTGGCGGCGATCGCCGACCGGACCGTCCCGGCGGCCGAGGTCGAGGCGGTGGTCGACCGCTTTCTCAAGCCCTCCGGCGGCTGGACGACCTTCCCGGACGCCGGGCCGACCCTCGATGGTCTCGCGGCGCGGGGGGATGCCGTCGGGATCGTGACGTTCCTTCCCGAGGGCGTGGCGCGCCCCGCCCTGCGTCGGGCGGGTCTTCCGGACCCCCGTCTCGTCCTCCATGGCGAGGAGACCGGCGGGCCGACGCTCCCGTCGGCCCCGGCGTTCCGCCTCGCCTGCTCCCGGTTGGGCGCCAGACCCTCGCAGACGGTCTACGTCGGCGACCTCTTCTGGAGCGACGTCCGGGCCGCCGGTCGGGCCGGGCTCACCGCCCTCCTGATCGACCGCTCGGACGCGTGGCCCCGCGTGGCCGCCCGCCGGATCCGCTCCTTGAGAAGCCTCCTCGACCCCCTACCCCCCCCGGGGGCACCGTCGGGGGCTCCCGCGTCGCCTCCGGAGGCGCCGACG
>JBOGRS010000084.1:0-5898 GCA_050749685.1 Thermoplasmata archaeon | reverse complement strand
CCATTAAAGGTTCGTTGGAGACGCGGAGAAGGAGGAGCGACCCGCGCTTTCATCCCCGGTGGCGTTGGGACCTAGAGCGACTCGAGTTGCGACTCCCGTTTGAGCATCCTCAGGGCATCCTCGTCCGGGTTCCCCGGGCCGACGTGGAAGCGCTCGAGGCGCTTCGCATCGATGGCCTCGATGCGGTGGACGAGCCACTCGAACTCGTGCCATATGAGGGGGTCCGAGAGTCCGGTGCGCACCTGATCGATGAGGTCGACGGGATGGCGCAACGCGCGATAGTACCCCGAGACCCACGACCCGAACGCCTCCCACACGAGGTCGTCATCGAGGACGCGGCGGTGGGTGAGCGTTCCGACGAGCTCGAAGAAGGTGATCACCTCCATGCTCGTGATGTCCTGGTGGGCCTGCTTGATGAGCCGTTCGCTCAAGTGACGGCGGGCGGCGCGCATCCGCCCCCCGTCGAACCGCTCGCGCAGCTGCATGACCGCATTGGCGGAGTTGAGCTGCCTACCCGTGCGGGTCTGCCAGTACATCAGATAGAGCGTTCCCACGACGAGCGCCCACGTGCCCGCGAGCGACCAGAGGGCGAAGCTGAACCAGTCCACGGACCACCTTCCGACCACCCACCGTTCGCGATGGACCCCAGCCGGCCCACGTAGGGGGACCCCCCTTAAGACCCTCCAGTATCCCGGACGCCCCTCGAGCGGACGGACCGAAGGTCGGAGCGACCGACGTGCCCGCGTGTCCGGCTCGATGGCGTGGGTCCGTTCCGGGCTACGACCCCGGCGCCGCGGTCGAGGGTACGCTCCCGCGGCCGTGGGACGGTTCGTCGCGACTTACCTCCCGGTACATCCATGCGAAGAAGACGAGGACGGCCGCGTCGGCGAGAAGTACGATCGGGAAGCTCAACTCACGGATCGCGCTCAGGATCATCCCGAAGACCACGAGTCCCGCGCTGAAGGCGACGAGGTGACGGTTCCGGCGGTCGGTCCCGATCGACCGCAGGAAGGCGACGGCGCCGACCCCGAACACTCCGACGATGGCGAGGACGACCAACTCGGGCGCCACGCGGGCGGCCCACCCGATCTGGGCCACGACGAGGGACGCGGGATAGGCGAGCGCGCCCAAGAGGAAGAAGACGTGGGGGCGCGACGTGGGGGCCCCCTTTCGAACGGGAAACGCGTAGCGCGGCAGGAGGTAGGCGAGGCCGCATGATCCGACGATCGCGGTCAGGAGGGCGACGAGCATCCCGATCCCATACCAGTAGTGGGTGACCGTACTGACGATCGCGGTGAGCACGGCCGTATCGAGCGCGAGGAGGACGAGGACGGCGAGCACACCTCGGTCGGAGAGCAGACGGCGGCCGCGGATCTCGGGCAGCGCCAGGTCGAGGAGGAGGATCGGGACCGCGATGCTGAGGAGAATGTGGAACATGAGGACCATCGGAAGCCACGTCCAGTTCACACCCGCGAAATGCCCGTAGACCCCGACAGCGCCGATGGGCGCGGCACCGGCGTTCGGGTTGAGGATCGTCTGGTCCGCGATCCCCTCCTCCATGATCGCGTAGGCCGCGCCGATCGCAAAGACCGTCGGCCAGCCCTTGCGCCAGCGGATCATCGCCTCCCTCGCGAGGAGGGCGCCGGGGGTGTACATCGCCGCGTTGATCCCGAGCTGGAGAAGGAAGAATGCCGGGTTCGCCGCGAGGTTCACGAACGAGCTTGACCCACCAATGTACTCGATGAGCCCGGGCGTGAGCAGGAAGAGGCATAGGATCGGGCGACGCCGCAGGCCCTCCAGGAACCGCCTCGACCACGGCGTTCCGAACGGCCTCCACCCGCGGTCCGGTGCCGGCCCGGTCGAGGATCCGTGACCGTCCATTCGCCTCGGTCCACCACCCGGCTCGCGGTATTTGAGCGTCGACGGGCCCGGCGGGAAGAGGAGGGAGCCTCCGGTTATTACCCTCGACCTTCCGAAGGGCTCTTGGTCCGAAGGGCCGTCCAAGGAGCGATGGGCTACGAGGCGGGGGATCGACTCGCCACGCACGTCGGGGGCATCTCAGCCGCGACGCTCGTAGGAATCGCGATGATCGCCGGGGGAGCCGGAATCCTGGCCGGATGGGTGCTGTTCCAAGGTGTCCGCCCAGGGTGCGGGAGCGCCGGACCCGCGTGCCCGTTCTCCCTGAGCCCCTCGGAGGGAGGGTGGGGGTTCGTCGCGACCCTCCTCACGATCGTCGGGTTCGTAGGTCTGATCGTCCCTCCGTTGCTCTACGCCTGGTCCACGCGAGGGGGGGCGCTCCGGCCCGACCCCTCGCCTCGACCGCCCGCGCCGCACGCCCCGGCGTGGGGCACCGACGAGGAAGAACGGTGGAACGGGCCGCTGCCCTGACCGGTCGATCGTAGGATTCGGCCGGGAGACGATCGACGGGAGACCGCGCTTCGCCTCGCCCCTCCGCTCTCGACGATGTCCGACGGAGCGGGCCGTAAAGCCACGCCAGCTTGATGTCGGTCTCCCTGCCTCGTCGCGGGACGGGATGCCCGGGTGCGCCGACAGGTTCATAATGGGCCGCTCGTGTCTTCCGGCCCGTTCGGCCTCACCCGTGGGCCGAGGTGGTCATCGTGGACGCGAATACGAACGTGGACGACGCACCGGACCGGATCCGACCCAACTACTTCGTTCCCGTAACGCCGCCCCCCGAAGGCGATGCCGGGGCGGACGAAGCCCCGTCCCCGATCGAGGTCCCGGCGGACGCCGAGAAGCGTGGGATCCAGCGAGCTCGGTGGGCCTCCCTGATCGCCGTACTCGGCCTCGCGGTCGCGGGCATCGGCCCGTTCATCCTGATCCTCGCCACCGGGGTCGCGCTGCCTTTCCTTGGGACGATCTTTGGCGACCAGGCCCTCACGCTCACCCTCCTCTATGGAATCCTCGGGCTCATCGCCGCGGGCGTGCTGCTCGACGTCGTCGCCTTCATCCTGTACACGACCAGCTTCGGCCTCCTTCGCCACGTGGATGCCGGTTTCCGCGCCCCTCGCGCCCTCGGGATCGTCGGCGTGATCGGCTTCCTGATGCTCGCATTGGGTCCGACCGTCATCCTGCTCGGCCTCCTGTCCGCGGTCAGCTGCGCGAGCGCGGGCGGCGGGACGGGGTGCGTGAACGCGGGCACGTTCGTCCTCGGCGCGGCGATGATCCTCCTCGGCGCGGTCCTGTCGTTCGTCGGCTGGATCGGGCTCATCCTCGGGGTCTTCCGGATGGGGTCGCGCTACGGCTCGGGACTCCTCAAGGTCGCCGCGATCCTGTTCATCGTCCCGATCGCCTCGATCGTGGCGCCCCTGCTGGCGTTCGTCGCCCTGGGTAAGGTCGCGCCCCTCGACGAGGACCCCTCGGCCTAGGAGGCAGGGTCGATCGCGCCCCGCCGAGGGCGCGAGGCTCGTCGCGGGGACCGGCTACCGTTCGACCGATGCCCGTGTTTCCGAGGACGCGGTCTTTTCGAAGAGAAGCACGTAGTGGTAGGGACCGAGCTCCCATGCGTCCTTCCGTACGAGTCCATAGGAGGCGAGGATCTCGGTGGCCCGTTCGGGAGAGTACCGCACGACGGCCGGGGGACCTCCCGGCGAATCCGAGACCTTCCAGTCCAGGTTGACGAGCCTTTCATGGGGTTTCAAGAGGCGGACCGCCTCCGCGACGGTGGCCGGAGGTATATCGTGGAGGACGTTGGCGAGCAGGACGACGTCCGCCACCTCCGACGCCAACGGGATGCGGTCGAGCGAGTTCGCCACGGCCGTGAGCTGGGGGAGATGCGCCTCTTCGGCGCGTTCCCGCACGAGCCCGACGAGCTCGGGGGAAAGGTCGATCGCGTAGACCCGACCCGACTCGCCGACGCGTCGCGCGGCCGGAAGCGCGAAGTATCCCGTCCCCGCTCCCACGTCCGCGACGACCGTGCCCGGAGGGAGCCCGACCCTGTCCCAGAGGACGTCCGTGTCCTGGGTCTCGCGCCGTCGGGGGTCCTCGAGCGCTTCCAGAGCCTCCTCCCTTCCCCATGCCCGGCCGTGCATGGCCGCATGTCCGTGTCCCGGATGGTCGGCGTGGTGTCCCGACGTCGGTGGCTCCCGGGGGGCGGGAGGCGGGGAAGTCGGTGCGGCGGCGTCGGTGCCTCCCGCTTCGACCACCACGCGAACCTCGACCGGGACCTTCGCCTGCTCGTAGAGCACTCCCACCGGGCATGTCCGCATCGTGATGGCGAGGGCGGTGGCGACATCGGCCGGCGAGGACACGGTCGAGATGGTGAGGGTGCCGGAGACGCGCGCAATCGTCTTCGACCCGCGCGGCCGTTCCGCCTCGAGCTCGACGGAGAGAGCGGTGAACGCGATCCGCCGTCGTCGCGCCACGAGCGCGAAGATCGTGCTGATGCAGCCCGCGAGCGACAGGACGTTGAGTTCCAGGGAGGAGGTTCCCCGGTCGGCACCGTCCTCGTCCTTAGGCAGGTCGACCGTTACGTCGTGGCCACGGTCATCCCGTAGACGGGATTCGTAGCCTGTTACCCAGGTCGCATACGCCTTCATGCTACACTACCCTCCATCCGTCGTTCCGCCGTTCGGTCAACCCATCGCAGCGAGCGGCGACCGGTACGAAGGGCCGGAGGACCCCATGAAGCTCCCCGTGGCATAAGCAACCTCCCTGGACGGGGCGGGTCGGTGGCGTCGGGACGCGGTCCACGCAGATCCTTCGCGGGGTCGTCCGCCACGCCTTCCCGTTCTTGGGTGCGATGACGTTGAGCTCGACGGCCCGTGCGACCGACCGGTATCTTGATGGCGCCGACGTCATGCGGGTGGCCCGCGACTGCGACACGGCGGAGCTCAGATCGATCGTCGAGAAGTGCGGGCGACACGACGGCGCCGCGGTGCTTCGCACGGAGGCGGGGAGAGCGTCGGTTCTCCGCTCCTCCGGCCCCTGCCGGAGGGAGGCGGCGAGGTCCACGCCGAGGGAATACCCAAGGGCTCCACCGCGTTCGAGGGAGGGTCCCTTGAGCATCACGGCGGGCACTTCCGCGGCCTCACGACCCACCCGCAGACGGAGCTGGTGACAGCCCCCCGACGCGGTTGCTGCTGCATTCGCCTCCCAGCGGCCACGTCCGAGTCCGAGCAGGACCTTGGCGGATCACGCGACGCCTTTGAGGAGCTCCGGCGAAACATGTAGGACGAGCTCTCGGTCACGCCCTTCCCGTACCGGGTCCTTGCGGAGGCACGGGGTCCGGTCCGCCCGCACACGGGGCAGGAGATTCCCGCCGGACCATGACCCGTGTACGCGGAGACGCGTCAAGCGGTTACCCCCAAGCGCGACGATAGACCCACCCAGCTCCGTGTGCCGTCGAATCCGGAACATCTCCACCACGCATCGATGACGCGCGACGAACGCACCGCTCGGGAGGCGAGAGGGTCGAGCACGAACGTGCCATGGGGGCGGGCGATGAGCCCGATCCAGTGCGGGTCGCTCCGGCGGTTCGACACGTCGGATTCGGTCACGAGGAGGACGCCCGCTCCCTCGAACCCGCGCCCACCGTCGTGGGGGTCGCGGTCCACGCGCATGCCGGCTCGAACGCACTCGGAGCGGAGCGTGCTTTCGATCGCACGGGAATTGGCTCGGTTGATCCCCGGGTGCCGACGGGCGATGTGGTCCCAGATCCACGGCGTGGGACCGTCAAGCCGCACCCGGGCCGACCACCCCCGGGCCCGGGCCGCCAAGGCGAGCCCCATCGGGTGGGCGCCAGGGCATGAGACGGCCGTCGACTCCCTCCATATCGCGAGCTCCTCGCCTCGACGTGACCGTGGGGGTTTCCACCCGAGATTCGCAAGGACCCCGCCGAGGGCCGCCGCGCCGCACGTGAAGGAGAACGCCTGGTGC
>JBOGRS010000083.1:0-5956 GCA_050749685.1 Thermoplasmata archaeon | reverse complement strand
GGATCGGGCTACGGGGAGGGGCCGCGAGCTGGCCCGCCGTCCAGACGGGGACCTACCTCATCGTGCTCTCGCTGGGGACGCCCTACGGGCATTACAATGCGACCCAATGGATCAACGTCTCGCTGACGAGCGGCACGGTCTATCTCAACCAGACCCACGCGAACGGCCCCCTCGGGAGCATGAACCCGGCCGCCGTCGCCACGGCGCTCGCGCTCGTGGCGGCGATCCTCGGTCTCATCGTAGGGCTGTTCGTCGCACCCACCCTGCGCGGCGGACTCGGCGGTGGCCCGACGGGTAAGGGCCCCGCCGCCCCCCCGAAGGCGTGGGAGGAGGGAACCCCGGGTGGCGTCCAGGCCGCCGCGCGTCCAGAGTCCGAGAAGCCGACGTGCTCGGTCTGCCACGACACCTTCGAAAGCGCGTTCGCGATGCACCAGCATCAGAAGATCGTCCACGGAATCGAGGAGTAGGCGACCGGCGGAACCGGTTCGGCCGGGGGACTTCGCCCCCCTGCTTTCGCGCCGCGCGCGTGTCGCGCGAGCGGCATAGTCAACTGGCGTTGACCCGGACGCGACATTTAAGTAACGTAAGGCGTCACCCATGCTATGCTCCGACGCCGTGGGTATCTGCTGGGTGTAGCTGCGATCGTCGTGCTCTTGGTCCTGGGAATCGTGCCGTCCGCATTGGGCGGGCACGGAGTTCCGGCTCCAGCGAGCGGGTCGGTTCGAAGCCTTGGCCCGGCTCCTCTCGCGGTGGCGGCCCACCCCACGTCGTCCCTCGGTCCCATGGCCGCCGGGAGCGGTCCGGTGAGCGTGAGTGCAACGCCCGTGACGAGCGCGGCGAGCGAGCTCGTCAACTTCTCGTATGTCTTCACGTTGAACGTCACGAACGCCTCGATCGATTACAACAACGTCTCGATCGCGGTTACCCTCACATGGGCCGCCACGAGCACGGTGGTCGCGACATCGACCTCGTGTCCCACGAGTTCGACCTGCAATGTCACGACCACGCAGTTCCCGCTTCCCTCGGCCCCTGCGATGGGGCCGTGGGGCGCTCAGCAGACCTCCGCCCAGGAGGACGTGGCGTTCCCGGTCACCACGAGTTGGATGGCCTCGATGGGGTTCAATGGCGGTGACTGGCCGCAGGGGATGTACAACCTCTCGTTCAACGTGACCGCGATGAACTCGAGCAACGGGGCGATCCCCGTGGTGCACACCGCGTGGACCTACGGGTTCTTCCTCCAGGACAACGTCCTCTCGGTGACGAACAATCAGGCGACGGTCCCGATCCAGACGGTGCCGTTCACCTTCTCGTACACGCTCAACCTGACGAACGCCGCGATCACGCCCCTGAACGTCTCGCTCACGCTCCAGATCGTCTGGCTGGCGCCAGGGTGCGGGTCCGCGAACCTGTTCGGCGGGGCGGAATGCCCGGTGCTCTCTACCGTCAACTCGTGCCTCACGACGTGCACGAGCAACTCGACGCAGTTCAACCTCCCGACCGCGGCCCTCGGGCCCGCCTTCGCGTGGCAGACCCGAGGTGCCGAGGAGACCCTCGGATGGATGATCACGCCGGCGGTCCTCAACTCGACCGGCGTCTTCCCGTCGAACCAGTACGCCCAGGGGATGTACCAGGTGAACCTCTACGTGAACTACGTCGGGAACTCCTCGAACGCGCTCTCGACCTTCATCACGCCCGCGACGCCCGCGGCCGCGCCGGCCGTGAGCTACCCGGTGACGATCGCCGTGACGGTCCCGACGCTCGTGGTCACGAGCACGTTCACGCTGTACCAGGGTCTTCCGGCGTCGCTCGACTTCCAGGTGGGAGTATCGAACGCGACCCCGGATATGAACAACCTGACCATCACGGTCGAGATCGATTTCGTCCTCTCCTCGGGGGCCAATGAGCTCGTGACGAACAACTCGGTCGAGGTGAGCGCGACCGGAGCGAACACGAGCTATAGCGTCGCGATCGACCACGGATTCCTGGCGGCGGGACACTTCGCGGGGGGCCAGCTCCCGACGGGGCTCTATCTGACCACGGTCTGGTTGACCGCAACGAACCCGTACAAGCCCGGAGCGAGCGCATGGACGGGGGTCACGATCGGGCGCAGCCAGCACGCCTACTTCATCGTGAACCCGATGAGCGCGACGTTCCTGTCACCGGACCCGAACGCGAACCTGCCCCTGGGCAACGTGACGCTCACGGTCCAGTACATGGGTGACTTCGTGAACGGAGCCAACCTCACGATCTACTCGGGGTCGACCCCGGTGTTCGTGACGGGGATCTTCCATTCGGGAACGGGCGCCCAGACGGCCGTCGTGAACTGGCCGGCGTCCGGCGCCGGGACGTACAACGCGGTGGTCGCCCTGACGACCCCGACCGGGTCCGCGGCGTTCAACGAGTCGTTCTCGGTGATCGCGACCAGCAATCTCGTCTACGTCAACCACACCTCGTGGGAGAATTCGTCCCTCATTCCGGGGGTCGACTCGGCCGTCGCAGGTACGATCCTGCTGGTGGTCGGACTGATCGTCGGCATGATCGTGGCGCTCTTCCTCGGAAGGATGATGTGGGGCGGCAGCCGTTCCCCGACCGCGCCGCAGCAGTGGACCCCGAAGGCGGCCAACGAGTGCAGCGTCTGCCACCAGTCGTTTGCCTCGGAGACCGAGCTCAAGGACCACCAGAAGAGCGCGCACGGGATGGCATAGGTCCGCCCCCGACCGAGGCCCAACAAAACCCCTTCCTTCCCCTTCTTTCGAGTCGGCGGGTCCGCCACGGAAGGTCGTAGGACCCCCGCCGGCCTGGGGGCGCTCAGACGAACTTGAGGGTGCGGAAGCCCCGGCGCCACGCCAGCACCTCCGACCCCACCTTCTCCCCGAGAAGGCCGCCGCGGCGGAGGAGCCGGGCGAGGCGGGGCATGTCGGAGGGCGAGAGGCCGAGGCGCGTGACCTCGGCGGTGCCCAGACGACCGACGAGGTCGGTGATCATCCGCTGCGTCTCCCAGCGGCGGGCGAGGACCCCGGGGCCGAATCCGGCCTCGCGACGCAGCCTCGATCGGTCAAGGTGGATCTGATGCGAAGCCGTGAATCCCTGCTCCTCGGCCAGCATCGGGATCCCGAGCGCGTTTAGCTCCGTCGCGAGGGCGCGCGCGTTCTTCACGACCGTCGGCGCGTAGTCGGGGCCGAAACGTTCCATCTCGAGGAGCGTCTGGGCGACGCCCGCGATGCGGTTCCAGTGGGCGTTGTCCATCGTCCTCCAGACGAGCGACGGATCGAGCTGTCCAAAGAGGTCCTCGCGGTCGGTCACGATGACGCCGCCCTGGGGTCCGGGGAACGACTTGTGGGTGCTGCCGAACAGGACGTCCGCGCCCTCTCGTAGGGGGTCCTGGAACTGACCGCCCGCGATGAGCCCGAGAACGTGCGACGCGTCGTAGAGGACGAGCGCGTCGTGCGCGTGCGCCGCCTCGGCGATCTCGCGTAGGGGGTAGGGGAAGAGGAAGAAGCTCTGGCCGAGCACGACGGCCCGGGGGCGCTCGCGACGGATCTCGTCGACGGCCGCGGACGCCTCGACGCGGTTCCCGGGTCCGTCGGCGGGGAGTGGCCGGACGCGGTAACCGAGCAGTGCGGGGAGATAGCCCGGCGCGTAGCCGTCGTAGCCGCCCTGGTCCGGGGGGATGGCGAGGAAAGTGGATCCTCTCGGGAGGAGCGGAGCGAGGACCGACATCGCCGCGACGTGGCCCGAAAGGGGGCGGACCGTCGCCCGTCGACCGTGGAACACGCGTGCGGCCGCCTCGTTGGCGAGCGCCTCGATCGCGTCGGTGTACTTCGTCCCCGCGTAGCTGTTGTCGATCGATTCGCCCTCGAACGGGGTGTGGAGGGGGAGCGTATAGCGACCCGCGAGGTCCGAGGATAGGTAGCTCCTCGCGCGCGGGGAGACCGCGTTCTCGCTCGGGAGGAGGTTGAACACCTCGCGGCCGCGCCACCGATCGTGGGAGCGGATCAGGCGGCGGAGCCGCTCTTCCTCATGGCTCGCGAGGACCGCCATCCGAGGCCGCCTCGATCGCCCCCGCCGTGCCGTAGGATTCCGCGGTCTTCCGACGTTCGCGGTTGCCGCAGCGCGGGCATTCGAGCTCCTGGCCCGCCCGCTGGAGGAGGCCGTGGCAGACCTGGCAGCGCGCGGAGACGACCCCCAGGTTCGGCGGGGCGGTGGTGAGTTTGATCGTGGGTGCGCTCTGGAGGACCCGGGCCAGAAGGAGGTCACCGGGCTGGAACTCGGTCGAGAGGGAGTCGGTGTAGCCATCGCGGGCCTTCGAGATGTGGACCGTGCCCTCGGGCGCTCCCGGGACCGCCCGACGGCTCGTCGACACGCCGAGGACGGTACAGATCGCCATGGCGCTCTTCACCTCGTCGACGCGGGCGAGGACGACGTCGCCGTCGGCCACGTGAGGAATGGCATGCAGGGCGTCGACCCGAACGGCGCGGTCGGACGGGTCGACCCGTCGGTGGCCCAGGAGTGCGGCGTAGATCTTCCCGTGGTCCTCGTAGGTTCCGCGGCCCGGCACGAACTCCTCGGCGGTGCCGAGGAGGTCCCCCGGTAGCACGAGGCTCCCTGGCGTCGTTTCGCTCATCTCGTCCGTTCCCGTCGAAGGACCCATAGGTCGACGGGCAGCTCGACCTTCGCGCGCCGATGGTGCGCGAAGGACCGAGGGAACTCCCAACGGACCGGACGGGTCAGCTCGATCGATACACCGGCGGCGACCGCCCGTCCCTCTATAAAGGTTCGGGACGGCGCGAGCGCGAACGCATAGACCGCCCGCCCGGCGAGAGCGAACGCGCGGTCCCAGAAGGAACGGTCCGCATGGCGCCGCTGCGCACCGAACGGAGGGTTCATCACGACGGTGTCCGCCTCGATCCGAACGGCCAACATCTCGCTCTCTACCCACTCGATCGCGACGCCCAGCTCCTGGGCGTTCGCCCGGGCGATCCCGAGTGCCACGGGATCAACGTCGACCCCGGTGACGGTGCGCGCGTCCAACAGTTTGGCGCCCACGGCCAGCACGCCGGTGCCGCATCCCAGATCGAGTACCCTGCGTTCGGCGATATCCCCGCGGCCGAGGGCGGTCTCGAGCAGTTCGACGGCGGCCTCGGTCGGCGTCGCGACCTGCTCGAGTCTAGGGTCGGCGGATGGGAAGCCGCTCAGCCGATCGAGCGACCGGACGAGATCCATGCGCCGCATCTCTCGGGCTCCGTGAGGTCATGAAGGCGATGCGGGGAGCCGGATTTGAACCGGCGAACGCCTACGCGGCAGGATCGCTGCCCCGGAAACGGCCTCTGCGTTCCCGCGGTTTAAGTCCTGCGCCGTTTCCGGGCTTGGCTATCCCCGCGCCGACTACCGGGCGGACGGGGCGGGAGCCTCTTCGGACTTCGCCGCGCGAGCGCCCGACTTCTTCGAGCCGACGCGCTTCGGGAAGTACTTGAGGAGCACCACGTCGTTCACCGCCGAGACCCAGCGGTACGGTATGTTGATCGGCTTCGACTCTTCCACTAACAGCGGACTCGATTCGCCGACGTAAAGGCCGTCGACCTTGGACCCCTCCACATCGACGACGACGTTCTCGACTTCTCCCAGAAGGCGTCCGTCGGGGGTGTAGATCTGCCGCCCCACGAGCTCAGTGATCTCGACCAGCATGCGTGCTGCCTCAACGGCGCGACCGTCGACCTTCCTATTAGTCCTTTGTGGCCATCGGAAGACATGGTCGGGCCTTCGCAAGCGCGCGGTTCCGGGCGGACGGACACGCGGGCGCGGCGTGCCCACCTTGGGGCCCACGAAGGCACGGCCCGCGCGGGATTCTGATCAATCCTGGCGGCCACGAAGCAGCGCGGCGCCGCAGACCTTGCACGAACGCCGAAGCGTAGGGTTCGCCGCTCCGCAGGACGGGCAGACCTTGGCGCCATGGACC
>JBOGRS010000082.1:0-6251 GCA_050749685.1 Thermoplasmata archaeon | reverse complement strand
GGTGTGGGTGAAGAAGGGCCGTCCCTACCTTCCATCCCTGGCCGAGTTCGCGAACGGGGAGGGACCCCCTTGAAGTCCCAGAGTAGTACTAGGGGGCCGAAGGCGGGGCGGGCCGGCGGATCCCCGTGGGGAAGACGAGGTTCCCGACGGGAGTGCCCGCTGCGACCTTCTCCATGCGGTGCAGCACCTCCACCGCGCCCCGTCCCTTCGAGGTCAGCCGGTACTCTTCGTCGTGCCGGGAGACGAGCCCCTCATCGATGAGCCGGTGGAGGTGGAACGCCATCTTCGGCGAATCGTCGATGCCGGCGGCGTGCATCGCCTCACCGAAGGTCGTCGGGCCTTCCTCGAGGCGGCGCAGGATGCGCCGGCGGATCGGGCTCGCGAGCGCTTCGAACGCGCCGTGCACGCCGGGCGCCGCGACGACCCCGCGGACCAGTTCGGCCTGCACTTCGGTCACATGGAGCGGGTCGAACCCGATCGCGAGAGGTCCCTTTCCGTCCATCTTGTCCCGCAGCTGGCGAAGGAGGTTGAGCGTGTCCTCGGTGGAGAGGTGGCCGAAGATCTTCTCGATCCCCGTGAGGATGAATGCGGGCTTGGGGTGGTCGGCCAAGTAGGCATCGAGCAGGTCCGCGAGCCGGTTCGGCGACTCGGGGTCGAGCGTCGCAAACTCGATCCCCTCATGGGGCCGGTGCTCCTGGTCGCCCACCAGAAGGACCGTGCGTCCCTCGGCGATGCGGAAGGACGACGCGAGCCGAAGCGGGTCGCGGGAATTCGTGATCTCTTCCGAGAAGCGCCGTTCCTGGTCGGCGAGCTCGAGGACGCGGCGGACCTGCTCCATGCGGAACGGCTTCTCGATATAGTCGAACGCCCCGGTCTTCATCGACTCGACCGCGGTCGGGACGCTCGCGTAGCCGGTGACGACGACGACGTAGGTGAGCGGCCAGCGCTCCTTCAGGATCTGGACCAGTTCGAGGCCCCCGTGCCGCGGCATCTTGAGGTCGGTGAACACGACATCGAACTCCTCGTGCTCGAGCGCCTCGATCGCCTTCGGGACCGATGCCGCAGCCTCGGCGTGATGGCCCTCGTCGCGCAGGAGGGTGGCGAACTCGTCCCGAAAGACAGAGTCGTCGTCCACGACGAGGAGCCGCACGGGGACGCCGAGGGCACGACGGGGTTAAACCGCTATCGCGCGCGACGGCCCCTAGGCGTGGAACGGGGGGGGCCCGGGCGTCGGGGTCGGGTGGAGGGGAAGGCGGACCGTGAACGTCGCGCCCTCGCCCACGCGGGACTGGACGGTGAGCTCGCCGCCGTGACGGGCGACGATCCCATGGCAGATCGACAGGCCGAGCCCCGTCCCTCCGTGGTCCCCCTTCGTGGTGAAGAACGGCTCGAAGAGGTGGGGGACGATCTCCGGTGCGAGGCCGGGTCCGGTGTCCGAGATGCTGACCTCCGCCCATCCGCGGGACGCGGAGGAGCGGAGGAAGAGCGTTCCGCGACCCCCCATCGCGTCGTACCCGTTCTGGATCAGGTTGACGAACACCTGAAGGATCTGGGAGTGGTCCACGTGGACGATGAGCGGCGTGCGGGACGCCTCGCGGACGACGTCGACGTCGGGCGACTGCTTCCCCCGGAGGAAGGTGAGCGCCTCTTCCGCGACCGACGCGAGGTCGAGGTCGATCGGAGAGGTCGGGCGCCCCCGCGAGAAGTCGAGGAGGCCGTGGACGATCCGGGACGCGTGCTCGACCTGCCCGGCGATGGCCTGCGCCCGTTCGCGCACGTGCTCGTCCTTCGTGTGGCGCTGGAGGCTCTCGGAAATGAGGAGGATGTTGGCGAGGGGCGTGTTGATCTCGTGCGCCACCCCCGCAGCGAGCCGCCCGAGCGCGACCAGGCGCTCGTCGTGGAGCGCCTTGTTCTCGAGGACCCGTAACCGGCTCACGTCGGTCGCGATGCCGAGGAAGTGGGTGATCTCGTTGGCGGCGTCGCGCATCGCGTAGATGCTGAGGACGACCCGGTGCTCGCCGCCACTACGGTCGATGTTGATCATCTCGCCCGACCAGTGCCCCACCTGCGGGTCGAGGATGTCCCGCCAGAGCCGGGCGTACGTCTCGGGAGGGGTCTTCGAGCTTCGAACGAGCCGAGGCTTCTTGCCGACGCACTCGGAACGCGCGAACCCGTAGATCCGCTCGAACGCCGGATTGATGTCGACGATGACCCCATCGCGATCGGTGATCTCGATCGCGTCCTGGCTCCTCAGGAACGCTTCGTGGAACAGGGTCGCGGCGGCGTCCGAGGGGCCCCGATCGGCCATGTGCGCGGCGGAAGGATGGCGCGCCCCCTCTTGAAGCGGGCCGTTCATCCGGATTTACCGCGACGCGGCCGCGCGGTCGGACCCCGACCTCCCTCGAAGGGAGCGTCCGGCCATGAAGTCACGCCTGGCGTCGTACGAGCGCCGTCGCGCCCCCGAGCGTCACGAGCGCGTAGAGCGCGAGGGCGAGGAGGTCCCATCCGACCGGCCCCGGACCCCATCCGCGCAGGAGGACGCCGCGCAGCGCGTCGGACGCATAGGTGAGCGGAAGGATCGAGGAGACCGGGCGGAAGGAGAGGGGGATGCTGTCGATCGGGAAGAGCGCGCCGGAGAACAGGAGTTGGGGGAAGAGGAGGAGCGGAATCAACTGCACGGCCTGGAACTCGCTCTGGGCGAGGGCCGAGATGAGCATCCCGAGGCCGATGTTCCCGAGCGCGAACAGGGTGAGGATGCCGAAGGCGAAGGCCAGGTTGCCGACGAACGTCGCCTGGAAGACGACGATCGCGGCCACGAGGACGACGAGCGTTTGGGCGACCGCCACCACGGCGAGGCTGAGGCCGTGCCCCGCCACGAACTCCCAGGGGCGCAGCGGCGACGCGAACAGACGTTCGAGCAACCCTTGGGACTTCTCGCGGACGAGGACGAGGATCGCGAGGATGGTCGTCGCGAAGACCGCGACCAGCGCCATCACGCCCGGGGCGAGCGTGTCGACGAACGACGTGCTCGCCGACCCGTAGATGTAGTCCGGCGCGATGGTGAGCGACGCGTTGGCCGGGCTCGCGCCGAGCGCCCGCTGGATGGCGGTCTGGACCGCCCCGAGGACCGCCGCTACGGTGGTCGGCGAGGAGCCGTCCACGTCGACCGTGAGCGTCGCATGACCCCGGGCGAGGTCGGACGAAAAGTTCGCCGGGATCACGATCGCGGCCCACGCGTCGCCCGTGCGTACGGCGTTGAGAGCCATTGACGGGCTCGAGACCGAGTGCAGGTCCAGCGTGCCGCTCGGAAGGTCCGCGAGAAGCTTGGCCCCCGCGGGACCCGCGTCGGCGTTGACGACCGAAGTGGCGACGTGGCTCGGCTGGCCCCCGAACCCATAGCCAAAGACCAAGACGAGGACGAGCGGGACGACCAAGATGAACCCCAGCGTGCGCCGGTCGTTGGAGATCTGGCCGAGCGATTTTCGCGTGACCGCGAGGACCCGGGAAACGCTCACCCTTCCTCCGACCGCCGGTCCTGTCGGACGAGCGCGAGAAACGCATCGTCCATGGTCGGCCCCCCCGTCCGCTCCTTCACCTCGGCCGGGGAGGCGAAGGCCATTAGGCGGCCCAGGTGGAGCAGGGCCACTCGGTCGCACTGGCGGGCTTCCTCCATGTAGTGGGTCGTCATCACGACCGTCTTCCCGCGGGCCGCGAGGCGGCGGAAGTAGGTCCAGAACTCCGCCCGGAGCTCGGGGTCCACGCCGACGGTGGGCTCGTCGAGCAGGAGGAGCTCGGGGTCCCGGAGGAGCGCGGCGGCAAGGGACACCCTGCGCTGCATCCCTCCGGAGAGTTCGGAGACTCGGGAGTCCCGACGATCGCCCAGTCGCACCAGGTCCAGCACCTGGGCGGTGCGCTCCGCGATCTCCTGCGCGGAAAGGGCGTAGAGGCGGCCGAACAGTTCGAGGTTCTGATGGACCTTGAGGTCGGTGTAAACGGCGAGGTTCTGGGGCATGTATCCGATGCGGGGAAGCACCTCGCGGGAGGGCACCGGGGCTCCCAGCACCATCGCGCGTCCCTCGGACCTCGCGGTGAGCCCGAGAAGGATCCGTATGAGGGTCGTCTTCCCGGCCCCGTTCGGTCCCAAGAGGCCGACAAGCGTGCCCCGGGGAACCTCGAGGTCGAGCTCGCGAAGGGCCCATATCGGTCCGAATCGCTTGCCGAGCCGTTCGCAGGCGAACGACAGGTCCTGAGGTGGGAGCGGATTTCTGGCGCTTACCTCGCGCATGATCCCCGGGAAGCGGCGTCGACGGCGGTCCGGTGGCGCGGTATCGCCTCCCGGTTCCACCGCACCACCTCGGGGCGCGAAGGGGACGCGTCGATCCCGCGACCCTCCGAATTCGAGCGCGACGTGACGGTCCTCGGTGACGTCCGTTCTAGGGTGCGTACTGAAGGTGCGACCAGAGGGTGTTGAATCCCATCAGGATCGTCGCGATGCCCGTCAGCGCGGCCAGAACCAGGAACAGCAGGATCGGGAGGTTCCAGATTCGGGGGAACGGTGGCGCCGGAGAAGGGGAGTTCCCGCTCGGGGCCCGGGTCGCGGGTTCGATCACGTACCGGTCCGCGAAGAGCGTGACCGGGAACGCCGCGGCCGCGGTGAGTCCAAACCCGAGGAAGAGCAGGAACATCTCGAGGGGTTCCTTGGTGAGCCCGAGCTGGTAGCCACGCGCCCCGTAGTAAGCGACCCCGAGACCCGTGATCCCCGCGATGACGCCCAGATACTGCGTGGGGAGCCGGAGATGGACCACGATCGCGAACGTCACGAGGATGAGCCCACCGAAGAGCGTGGGGTCGTAGAACAGGACATTGTACTGCCCGGGCAGGGGCCAGGCGAACTCCCCCCAGAATCCGAGCAGGCTCAGAAAGAGTCCGAGGATGCCGAGTGTGATCGCCCCGCCCCTCAGGTTGGCGTAGGCGCGGACGACATCCCCCTTGCGGCGATACCACCACACGAACAGCCCCATGTAGAAGGCGATCGCCGGGATCAGGACCAGCACGCCGAGCTCGAACCCGAGATTGTCGATGAACGCCAATCTTCCTCCGTAGAGCCAGCGGGGTGGAAGGATGGCCCCGCTCCCCGCCGGGGAGCGGGGCCCTCGCCAACCAAGGCGGAGTGGACTCCCATCCATAAAGGTGTTGCTGGAACGAGAGTGCCGAGGTGCACGGACGCCCGTGGGAGGGCTGAGGCGAGCGGTCGCCGTGCGCGTGCTCGTCTCTCGTCCCGATACCGATCAGGTGGACGCGAACCCACTTGAGCTAGTACTCGATGCTCGTCGAGAGGTTGGCCGAATTGACCGTCAACCTCCGTCTCTCTCTCACGGTCTTCAAGGTGGGGTTCCTTGCCGAGAGCATCGGTGGGTTCGTCGCCCTCTTCGGCAATCACCGGGAGCTTCCGTTTCACGGCTATCTCATCGCGTTGACCCCGGTCTTCTCGGCGCTCGGCATCCTCTTCTTGTGGGCAGGGCGGCACGAGTGGAACGCGCTTCACCGAAGTCGGGTGGGCCACGCCAACCTGGCGTTCGCGACCACCTTCGTGGCTACGGCTCTCGCGGCGGCCCCGATCGCCTATCTATCGCTCACCGGAGGCCCGAACCCTCCGCCGTGGATCGCCCTCGAATTCGCCGTGGCGGTCGCGCTGGTCGTTGGGGTCACCTTCGTGACCTACGCGCTCGTCGCCGCCCATCTCGTCGGACCGACCGGCGAGGTCGCCATGGCGCTGGGCCTCCTGTGGGCGATCATCATCTCCGCCGAGATCGGCCTCGCGCTCTCCCACCATCTCTCGACGATCGTGACGACGATCGCCGGCCGCAGCCTGAGCATCGAGCCGATCGCGCAACCGATCACGCTCCTCGACGCGCTGCTCGGGTTCAGCTACCTCGCCTTCTTCGTGGCCTTTGTCGATGCCCATTGGCGGGTCGCGAAGGGGCTCGACCTTCCGGTGGCCGGCCCCGCCGCCGGGTGACACGCCCCCGAGGAGATGCCCGGCCCCGGGAGGTGCGCTCCCGATTCGGTCACTCGGGCGAGCCCTTCCTCGGGTCGGAGCCGCCGTTCGCTCCGCGAGTCGACGGGTGAGCCTTCACGAACCGGCCTGACGTGAGCTGAAGTACGACAATCGCCGATGGACCGATGACTATTTTTCCGGGAAGCCTTTGACCCATCGGCGTGCCCCGCTTCGGAGCGCCGCGCCAGATCGT
>JBOGRS010000081.1:0-6252 GCA_050749685.1 Thermoplasmata archaeon | reverse complement strand
GACCGGGCTCTGGCGCGGCGAGAGGAGAGAGGGCGGTCGCCTTCGCCGTGGGGGCGGTGGGAGCCTGCGGCGGGGCGGCGGGGGCGTCGCGCCGGGGAAAGAGCGGGCGGATCGGGCCGAGCGGCTGGCCCGCGTCCACCGGGGTGAGGGCGCTCTCCCAGTCCCCCGGCTGGGGGGGACGGTCGTAACCCAGCATGCGGAACACCTCGGCCGACGAGAACGGGAGGAAGGGCGAGAACCAGATCGCGACGGCCTTGACCGTCCAGATCGTCTCGTAGACGATCCGACGACGCTCCACATCCGCGGATTGCCACGGTCGGGCCTCGTGGAAACGTCGGTTCGCTTCTCGGACCTCGGCGAGGACGCCCTCGAGGGCCTCCTTGAGGTGGACGAGCTCGAACTCGCGACCCAGGGCGGCGTGGACGTCCCGCAGATGGGCGCCGATGCCACCGTCGGCGTCTTCCCTCCATCCCTCGGGGGGCGCGGGGACGCGGCCGTCGAACCGGTCGCGGGTCAGGACCAAGAGGCGTTGGACGAGGTTCCCGTACTGGTTGGAGAGCACGTCATCGGCGAGCTGGTGGAACTCGTCCCAGCTGAACTCGGTGTCGTGGTTCTGGGGCGCCATCTGGGCCGCGTAGAAGCGGATCACGTCCGGGGGGTAGTGGTCGAGGAGCGACGGGAGGAAGACCGAGGCGTCGCCGCTCCGCGACTTCGAGACCTTGTGGCCCTCCACGAGGAGCCACTCGTTCGCCGGCACGTCGTGCGGGAGCTTGAGATCGCGCACGCCGAGGAGGATCCCCGGCCACGTGATCGTGTGGAAGAAGACATTGTCCTTGCCGATGAAGTAGTAGGCCCGCGTCGCCTCCTGGGGGTCCCAGAACTTCCGCCATGCCTGAGGACGCCCCGATCGCACCGCCCATTCGCGCGATGCGGAGAGGTAGCCGACGACCGCCTCGAACCAGACGTAGAAGCGCTTCGCGTCGTAGCCCTCGAGCGGGATCGGCACGCCCCAGTCGAGGTCGCGGGTGATCGGGGTCGGGTGAAGGCCTCCGTCGAGGAAGTGGCGGGTGACCTGAAGCACGTTCGGCCGCCAGAACCCCTTGTCCGAGAGGAAGGCTTCGAGCGCGGGAGCGAGGTCGTCGAGCTTGAGGTAGAAGTGCTCGGAGGGTCGGAACTCCGCCGGGGTGTCGCAAAGGCTGCAGCGCGGGTGCTTCAGCTGGCGGGGCTCGAGCACCCGGCCGCACCGGTCGCACTCGTCCCCCCGAGCGCCGTCAAAATCGCAGTGCGGGCACGTCCCCTTGAGGTAGCGGTCGGGAAGGAAGCGGACGTGCTTCGGACAGTAGGCGTTCTCCTCGGTACGCCGCAGGACGTAGCCGTTCGACAGGAGCGTGAGGAAGAGCTCCTGGACGGTCCTCTCGTGGAGTACCGTGTGGGTGTGCGTGAAGACGTCGAACGTGAAGCCGAGCCGCTCGAAGGCGGAGGCGTTGACCGCGTGGTAGCGCTCCGCGATCGTCGCCGGGCTCGTCCCCTCCTTCTCCGCCGTGACCAGGATCGGCGTGCCGTGCATATCCGAGCCCGAGACCATGAGGACCTCGTCGCCGCGAAGCCGGTGATAGCGCGCGAAGATGTCGGCCGGAAGGAAGGCGCCCGCGAGCTGGCCGATGTGGAAGGGGCCGTTGGCATACGGCCACGCGGCGCCGATGAAGATGCGCGACATCGCCCCTCGCTCCCCCTCGACCGCGAGGGGAACGTCACCCCGCTAAACCCTTTCCTTCGGCCCCGGAACGGGACGGGCCCGAGGGTTTAATCCCCGGAGCGCTCCCCCTCGTGTACGATGGGCGACGCGCAGGCGCCGATGGTTCGCCCGAACGTCGCGGAGGCCGACCGCCTCATCGGCGTGAAGCATCCGGTGGGTAGCCACGGGTACGTCGTGCTCGTCGACTACATGGGGAGCGACGCCGCGATCGTCCAGGCGGCCCGAGTCTCCTACGGGATGGGGACGAAGTCGGTCCGCGACGACCGCGGTCTCATCCGCTACCTGATGCGCCACCGCCACACGACGCCCTTCGAGATGGTCGAATTCAAGTTCCTCGTCCGGCTCCCGATCTACGTCGCTCGCCAGTGGATTCGCCACCGGACCGCCAACGTCAACGAGGTGAGCGCGCGCTACAGCGTCCTTCCGGACGAGTTCGACCTCCCCCCGCTCGAGGACATCCGGCGCCAGTCCCGACGCAACCGTCAGGGGCGCGACGAGGTGCTCCCGCGCGAGGTCTCGGAACGGTTCCGCGGGGACCTCGAACGCGTGACGCGCGACGCGTACGATGCCTACGTCCGTGCGCTCGACGCCGGGGTCGCGCGGGAGACCGCACGGCTCGTCCTTCCCCTCGCCACGTACACCGAGTGGTACTGGAAGATCGACCTCCACAACCTCCTCCACTTCCTCTCGCTCCGCCTCGACCCGCACGCCCAGGAGGAGATCCGAAGCTACGCCGCGGAGCTGGGAAAGCTCACGCGCGTCGTCTGCCCGGTCGCCTACGAGGCGTTCGAGGAGTTCACCCTCGACGGCCTCTCGCTGACCCGGCGCGAGCAGCGGGCGGTCCGCGCGCTCCTCGACGGCAAGACCCCGACGGACGCCTGTGGCGACGCCGGCCTTCCTCTCGCCCGCGAGGACGGCCGCGCGATGACGAGCGGGGAAGGGGTCGAATTCCTGGAGAAGCTCGAGCGCCTTCGCCGCGCGACGTAGGAGCGTCCCCCCGTCCGCCCGCGGGCGGCGTGCGACCAAACCTCCGGCGGTCAATCGTATAGTCCCGAAGGTCCTCGGCCCGCACGATGAGCGCGAAGGCGGCCCATGGATTCTTCCTCGACAACGAGTTCGTTCCGGTGCGCGGCCGCGCGACGACCCGGGTCATCGATCCCTCCGACGGGTCGGTCGTGGGCGAGGTCGCGACGGCCCGTGCCGAGGACGCGGGCGCGGCGATGGAGTCGTCCCGCACCGCCCAACCCGCCTGGGAGGCGATCGGTGCCGCCGCGCGCGCGAAGGTCCTCACGAAGGCCGGCGAGATCCTGCGCGGACGTCACGAGGAGCTCGCCCGCCTCGTCACGCGCGAGATGGGCAAAGTCCTGACCGAGTCCCGGAGCGAGGTCGACGGCGCCATCGACAATTTCGACTACTACGCCGCCCACGCGCGCACCCTCTGCGGCGAGGAGGTCGCGGGGCTCCCCGCGGGGGAGACGATGCGGCTCATCTGGGTCCCCCGCGGCGTCGTCGTGGGCATCACCCCGTGGAATTTTCCGGCCGCGACGGTGACCCGGAAGATCGCCCCCGCCCTCCTCGGCGGCAATACGATGGTCCTGAAGCCGTCGAGCGCGACGCCCCTCTCCACGCTCTTGATCGCGGAGGTGCTGCGCGCGGCGGGCCTTCCGCCCGGCGTCCTCAACGTCGTCACCGGGCCCGGAGGGGAGCTCGGACCGGCGCTCATCCAACATCCGGCGTGCTCGACGGTGACGCTCACCGGATCGACCGAGAGCGGCGTCGAGGTGATGAAGCTCGCCGCGCCCCGGGTCGTCAAGTGCCTGCTCGAGCTCGGCGGCAAGGCTCCCGTGATCGTGCTGCCCGACGCCGACCTCGACTGGGCGGCGCGCGCGACCGTCTGGGCGCGCTTCTGGAACTCGGGGCAGGCGTGCATCGCCGCCGAGCGAGCGTACGTCGCCGCTCCGATCGCGACCAAGTTCGCCCAGAAGCTCGAGGCGATCGTGCGCCGCCTCAAGGTCGGCCCCGGGCTCTCCTCCCACGTCGACCTCGGCCCGCTCTGCTCCACCGCGGCGCGGGACCGTGTCCAGCGCAACGTCGCGGCGGCCGTGGACGACGGGGCCCGCGTGCTCGTCGGAGGCCAACGCCCCACCTCGGGAACGCTCGCGAAGGGGGCGTTCTACCCTCCGACGCTCCTCGGTGACGTCGACGAGAAGAACCCGATCGCCCGCGAGGAGGTCTTCGGCCCCGTCCTCCCGCTCCTGTCGTTCGACGACCTCGATGAGGCGATCCGCCGCTCGAACGATTCGCGCTACGGCCTCTCGAGCTACATCTTCACGAAGGACCTGGGCGCCACGGAGAAGGCGATCCGGGAGCTGCGCTACGGCGAGACGTACGTCAACCGCGCCGGACCCGAGACGCCGCAAGGCTACCACGCCGGTTTTCGGCAGAGCGGGCTCGGAGGCGAGGGCAGCCGGTGGGGCGTGACCGACTACCTTCAGCTCAAGACGATCTACGTCGACTGGCGCGAACCGCACCGCGCCGACTACTTCCTGCCCTACTCGAAGTAGACCCGCCCCAGAGCAGGACGTGAACGTCCATCACGTTCGTCCCCGTGGGACCGGTCGTGAGGAGCGCCCCGAGTCGCGCGAGCGCGTCGTAGGCGGCATGCCCGTCGAGCGCCCCGTCCACGTCGACGTGCGCCGAGCGCGCGCGCTCCATCGTGGTGCCATCGACGCTCCCCCCCGCGGCGTCCGTCGGGCCGTCGATCCCGTCGGTCCCGACCGAGAGCGCCTGAACCCTCGTGAGCCCGTTAAGGATCGGGGCGATCGATAGCGCGAACTCCTGGTTGCGGCCTCCTCGGCCGGTCGAGGTCCCCAGCGTGACCGTCGTCTCGCCGCCGGAGAGAAGGCAGCGGCGGCCGCGCCCTCCACGACGCGCCACCTCGGCGAGGAGGGCCCCGTGCACGCCGGCGACGTCCCGTGTCTCGCCCACGATCTCGCTCGAGAGGAGCGTTGTCGCGTACCTTCGTCGCCGTGCCTCCCGTTCCGCCGCCCTGAGGGCGACGCGATTTGTCGCGATGAGGTGGACCTCCCCCGACGCGAGACGGGGGTCGCCGGGTTTCGGCGTCTCGGTCGCGCGCCCCGCCGTCCCCTCCTCGAGGTGGTGGAGGACGGACGCCGGGAGGGTCGCCGCCAGCTGGTAGCGGTGGACCGCCGCCATCGCATCGCCGTAGGTGGTCGGATCCGCGACGGTCGGCCCGCTCGCGATCTCGCACGGTCGGTCGCCGACGACGTCGGAGATGGCAAGGGTGACGAACGCCCGCGCACCCGTCGCCGCGGCCAGGCGCCCCCCCTTCGTCGCGGAAAGGTGACGGCGGATCGCGTTCATCGACTGGATCGGGGCTCCGCTCGCGAGCAGGAGCGACGTGGTGTGGGCGAGGTCCGCGGGGGGAACCCCATCGACCGGCGCCTCCGCGAGCGAGGAGCCGCCACCCGAGATGAGGAAGAGCACGAGGTCGTCGTGCGGGATCCCCCGCACCCGCTCGAGCAGCGTCGCTCCGGCGGCGAAGCTCCCCTCTCCCGGGACGGGATGGTCTCCAAAGACCACGGTTGCCGGCGCGCTCGGGGGAGCGTAGCCTGCGTGGACCACCGCGACGCCCGGAGCGAAGAAGCGCCCGAGGGCGTCCTGCGCGGCATCGTACATCGACGCCGAGGCCTTCCCGAGCGCCATCACATGGACGCGTCCGGGAGCGGCGTCGGGCCGAGCGCGGCCGCCGAGACGTAACCTCCCGCCCTCGGAGCGGATCGCTCGGTGGACGGCCCGATCCGGGTCGACCGCCGCGATCCCGGCTCGGGCGATCGCGAGAGCGTCAGAAGCGAGGGTCACGGCCGGCCTCCAGGGTGAACCCCGGGCGAGGGGAAAAGGGAGGCACGCCTCCATGGAACCTCTCGGGCAGGACCGGGGCGAGCCCGTCCCGCGCGGCGTCCGAATCGTTCCCGTCCGCGAGCAGGTCGGCGAGACGTCGTGCGATGCCCCCCGCGCGCATCACGCCGAATCCGTTGAACCCCGTCATCACGAACAGTCCCGGGGCGCCCGGGACCGGGCCGACGAGCGGGCGGCGGTCGGGGGTCGCCGTGCAGACGCCGGCCCACGACGTGACGACCGATGCGCTCGCCCAGCCGGGAAAGCGCGTCGCGAGGCTCGTCGCGAGGTGTGCGAGGAAGGAAGGATCGCCCCCGGTCACGAAGCGTTCGGGGTCCGCTTCGACACGCTCCGTCCCGTCACCCGCCAGGAGGCGTCCGGGGCCCTCGGGACGCACGTAGACGTCCGTGTCGAGGTCGTGGGCCGTCGGGAACGTCTCGGTCCGGGGGACGGGGGGCAGGAGGACGGCCGCCTGGGTACGATAGGGGACGAGCGGGAGCGGGTGGCCCGCCGCGAGGAGGATCCGCTTCGACCAGGCCCCGGCGGCGACGAGGAGGTGGGGGGCGGAGAGCGTCCCG
>JBOGRS010000080.1:0-6757 GCA_050749685.1 Thermoplasmata archaeon | reverse complement strand
GGCGCTCAGGACGGAGAGCTCGCCGCGTGCGATGTACTGGTCGACGCCGTGCGCGACCCTCGACGGGCGACGCACGTGTCGGGAGATCGGGAGGCGACCGGCGCGCGCGTCCTTGAGGAGAAGATTGCCGAGCAGATCGAACTCGAGCGTCGCGCGCCCGCCCGAGAAGTAAAGGAACATGGCGACCCCGAACGGAACCACGCCGGTCGTTCGGACGAACCGGATCGCCTCGGGGAGGGCCGCGAGCTCCGTCTCGGGCCTCGGGACGAGGCTGCCCTTCACCTCCTCGCGGTCCTGGAGGTAGCTACGCGGTACGAAGTGCTCGCGAAGGACCACCCGGACGATCGCCCGCTGCGCTCCCGACCCCCCGTCCAGGGGATAGACGTCCGCGGCCCCGTCGGGATGGAAGGTGATGACGCTGAACGGGCGCACGTACTCCCACGGCGGGCCGGGCGGAGGTGGGCGCCGCAGGATGATCTCCGCCGAACGGAAGCGCGCCCGTTCGTCCTTGAGCGCGGCGTAGAAGTTGGGATACGGGACGCCGTCCGCGCTGAGGGAGAAGGCGCAGATCGACCCGCGTCGCTGGGTGAGGTACTCATCCAGGCGTTGAACGAGCGATCGCTCGGAGTATTCGTCGTGGTAGAGCGGGGCGCCGCGACGGGCGACGGCCTGAACGTCATCCAAAGAGGCGAGCGGCACCGTGCGTACGCTCCGACAGGAGATGCTCGTAGAGGGAGATAAAGCGACGGGCGGTCGCGTCGATCGACGCGTGTTCGCGTACGAACCTTTCGCCGGCGATCGCGAGGCGCGCACGCTCCGAGGGATGGTCCACGAGCTCCCCGATCGCGCGCGCGAGCGCCCCCGGAGTCCGCACGGAGACGAGGCGGCCGGTCGCACCGTCGGTGACGATCTCGCGGGGGCCGCCCTCATCGGAGGCGATGCACGCGGCGCCGCACGCCATCGCCTCCAGGAGCGCGACGCTCGAAGTGTCGGAGGTCGACGGAAGGACGAAGACGTCGGACTGCGCGAGGAGGGCAGTCTTCTCCTCTTCGGCGATGGGTCCGAGGAAGCGGACCCGGCGGCGGAGCGCGGGATCCGCGGCGATGCGTTCGCGCACGCGATCCTCCTCGGGGCCGATACCCCCGACGACTGCCGAGCACGGGGAACGGTCGGCGAGCTCGGCGATCGCGTCCAGGAAGCGATGGACGCCCTTGTCCTGGGTGAGACGCCCGAGGTAGGTCACGAGGGGAGCTTCCGGCAGCCCGCATCGCTCCCGCCAATCCGGGACCCCCACACCGGGGTGGAATCGCGCTACCTCGATCCCGTTCGGGACGACCTCGATCGGACGGTGGAACCTCTTGCGGCTCGCATGCACGAGCTCGTCCCGCGCGAGGGTGGTGGGCGCCGTCGTGACGTCGCAGCGGTAGTAGGTCCCCAGCGTGTACCACCACGCGGCCCGGAAGAACCACCGGACGAGGGGCGAGGACGGAAAACTATCGCGCATCGCCCAAACGTTCGTGTGGAAGGTTCCGACGAGCGGCTTGCCGAAGTGGCGGGCCGCGAGGAAGCCGGCGCTCCCCATGATCCCCGGGGTATGGAGGTGGATCACGTCGACCTCCTCGTGGAAGCGCTCGCCACGGAGCTGGGCGAACGGAAAGAGGGCCCAGCGGTACTCGCGATAGAGCGGGACCGGCAACGAACGGGTGCGGATCACCGGGACCCCCTCGATCACGACGCGCTCGGGGGGCGCGCCGCGACGCGGGTTCGGCGTGTAGACGCGGACTCCGTGCCCGTGATCGCGGAGCGATCGCGCGAGCGCGCTCACGACCGTCGCGACGCCGTCCCGGATGGGGGCGTAGCTGTCGGTGAAGAAGGCGATCTCCATCCACCCCTCCCACGCTACAGGAGGACTCGGAACGCCTTCTGCAGTCGGCTCTGGTCGCGCGGGTCGAGCGCGTGGGGGTCCGCCGATACGAGGAGCGCCGACCGCGACTCGGCGGCGAGGTTGGTGAGGTAGTTGGCGAACCGTACCGCACTTTCGACGCCGTACTCCGTCGCGATGAACTCGAGCGCGTCCAGGTAGACCAACGCCCCGCCGGCACGGCCGGCCGCGTCCCGCACTTCGCCCGCCACCTCGCCGGGGCCGAAAGGTCCGTCGACGCCGACGCGCTGGCCGTTCGCCGGACCGATCCTGAGGACGCGCAACCGGTCGGTGCGGACCCGCGGGTCGTCCGGAGCGTGGACGGAGACCCACAGGATCGCGGGGAACTTCTCGAGGTTGGCGAGCACGATCTCGACGGCGCGGCCGGGGCGCTCCTCGCGGACGAGCACGGTGGCGCCGGGCACGAGGTCGACGGGCGCGTTCGGCGCGACCGCCGCCCCCCCCACGACGCTCCACGAGGGTGGGGAGGGACGGGGCGCGGGAGGGCGCAGGAGGGGTCCCCACGCCGGCCGCCGCGGTGGACCGAGGAGGCTGCGTCGTTTCACCTCGACGTCCTCCCGGACGCGGGCGATCCGGCTCTCGACGAGAATGCGCAGCTCCTGGGCCGTGTGGCCGCGCGACGCGTGCTGGAGGATCTCGCGGAAGGCCTCGCGGAGCCCCTCACCGTAGCCCTCCGCGTAGGCGTTCGCCGCCTCTTCGTCGGGCGGCGGGGCGGCGGCCGTCGGAGGTTCCGCGCGGGGGTCGCTCACGCTCGCGCGCTACCGGGGCCAGCGTGGCTCGGAACGACCTCGCGGTCGGACCGTCCGGGGGGCGATCCGTACGGAAGGTCCGTCGGCGTGAACTTGTAGCCGTAATGGATGACCCCCGCGCGTCCTTCCTCGCGGAGCTTACGGAAGGTCGCGCGCACCCTCAGCCCGATCTTGACCTCGGACGGGTCGACGTCGACGACCTGGCCGGTGAGCTGCGGCCCTTCCTTTGTCCGGACGATCGCGAGGACGTACGGGACCTGCATCTCGAACCCTTCGGCGGCATCGTGGATGACGCTGAACGTGACCACCTCCCCTTCGCCCGAGAGGTGGAACGGTTCCTGCTTGCCCATCGAATGGCGGTGTTGGGCGCACGCCGGACAGACCGAGCGTGGCGGAAAGTAGACGGTGCGGCACGTCGGGCACCTCGATCCGTCCAGGTTGTAGCGGTGGGGCGTCTCCCTCCAGAACCGTGCGATCGTCATGCGTGGACCTCCCCCATCAGTTGATCCTCTCGAGGAGGTGCACCACGCTCGTCGCCCCGGTGCCCCCCACGTCGTGGGCGAGTCCGAGCGTGGCGCCCTTCACCTGGCGCTCGTCGGCCTCGCCGCGCAGCTGACGCACGAGTTCGACCACCTGGGCCACCCCTACGGCACCGAAGGGGCGCCCCTGGGCCTTGAGACCTCCGCTCGTGTTCACGGTCACCTTTCCGCCGGGTCGGAACTCCCCGGAGGCGAACGCGGGGCCGCTCTGGCCCTTTTCCGCGAACCCGAGCCCCTCCATCGAGACGAGGGCGCTGATCGTGTAGGCGTCATGGATCTCGGCGACCTGGACGTCGGCGGGCGCGCGGCGGGCGTGCTGGAAGGCCCTCTTGGCCGCGACGACCGTCGAATCGAGTTCGGTCATGTCCCGGCGGTTGTGGAGCGCCAAGGTGTCGCACGCGACCTGGCTCGCGGCGATCCGGACGGGCGTGTCGGTGAACTTGCGCGCCCGGTCGAGGGGGCCGAGCACGACCGCTGCCGCGCCGTCGCTGAACGGGGCGCAGTCGAGCATCCCGAGCGGTTCGGCGACGGGGCTCGCATGGAGGACGGCGTCCACCGTGATCCGGTTGCGGAAGTGGGCGTTCGGGTTCTTGGTCGCGTTCTCGTGCGCCTGCACCGCGACGCTCGCCAGCTGCTCACGGGTCGTGCCGAAATCGTGCATGTGGCGCCGCGCCATCATGGCCCAGAGGCCCGGGAGCGTTGCGCCGAAGACCGCCTCCCACTCGTGGTCGGCCGTCCCCGCGGTGATCCGGTTCGCCTCCGTGTCCGCGACATCGGTCAACTTTTCGGCCCCGCCGACGACGACGAAGTCGTGGGCGCCGCTCGCGACGGCGAGGTACCCCTGGTGGAAGGCGAGCGCGCCCGAGGCTCCTCCGCCTTCGACCCGGACGGCGGCCATGTGGTGGCCCCCCAGGCCGGCGTAGTCGAGGATGAGCGGGGCGATATGCTCCTGACTGATGAGCGACCCGCTCGCCATGTTGCCGAGGTAGAGCGCGCCCAGGTCCCCGCTCGAGAGCTTCGCGTCGACGAGGGCCTGGAAGCCGGCCTCGATCCCGATCTCGCGGAAGGAGCGGTCCCACAGCTCCCCGAACTTGGTCATCCCGACGCCCAGGATGGCGACCTCCCGCATGATCTACGTTCCCCCCATGTGGATCTTCCCGCGGAACTTCGCGTAGACGGCGTACGGGATCTCGACCCCCCGGTCGAGGTACTCCTGCGTCGGCGTGCCGAAGGAGCGGTCGTAGGTCGCGAGCTCCTCCGTCGCTTCGACGTGGAAGGCGTCCGAGCCGGCGCCGCTGCCGTACCCCACGACGAGGATCTTCTGGCCCGGTTTCGCCGCGTCGAGGACGTTCGAGAGCCCGATCAACGCCGCGCCGCTGTAGGTGTTGCCGATGTGCGGCGTCACGAGACCGAAGCGCATTTGGAGGTCGGTGAACCCGAGCTGCTTACCCACACGCTGGGGGAACTTTCCGTTGGGCTGGTGGAAGACGACGTGGTCGTAGTCCTTCGGGGTCGTGCCCACGCGTTCCATCATGGCGCGCGCGCACTCGGTGACGTGGCGGAAGTAGGCGGGCTCCCCGGTAAAGCGTCCGGTGTGGCTCGGGTAGCGCTGTCCCTCGCGCCGCCAGAAATCCGGGGTGTCGGTGGTGTACGAGAGGGTCTCGGCGATGCGGGCGATCACCTTCTCCCGGCCGATGATGAAGGCCGCGCCGCCCGCGCTCGCGGAGTACTCGAGCGCGTCGCCCGGCGCCCCCTGCGACGTGTCGGTCCCGATCGCCACCCCGTAGCGGACCATCCCGCTCTCGACGAGCCCGAGGCACGTCTGGATGGCGGCGGTGCCGGCCTTGCACGCGAACTCGAAGTCAGCGGCGGTGAGGTGGGGGGTCGCTCCGACGGCCTGGGCGACGACCGTCGCCGTCGGTTTCACCGCGTACGGGTGCGACTCGCTCCCGACGTAGATCGCCCCCAGGGTCGTGGGATCGATCGCCCCGCGGATGAGCGCGGTGCGCAGCGCCTCCGTGCTGATCGTGATCGTGTCCTCGTCCGGAGCGGGAACGCTCTTGCGGTGGACGTTGAGCCCCTGGCCCATTCCGACCCCGTCGGTCCCCCATACCTTGCCGATCTCCTCGGGCGTGATCCGGTACCGCGGCACATAGGCGCCATAACTGACGATTCCCGCTTGCATGCGCGTGATGACCTCCCGCCCCTACAGCTCCTCCAGCTTGGCGAGCACCTGGGGGGCGTCGAGGGCGGTGGAAAGGAGCGGGATGTTCTCGACCTCGCTCAGCCGCACCGCGAGCGGATCGATGCGCCCGGGGTTCGCGAAGACGACGGCCGCGGGCTTGAGGGGGTGCGCCCGGATCGCCACCATCGGTGATCGCCCGTACTTGACGTTCGAGAAAATGAGGGCCCGTTGGGTCGTCCAGCCGTAGACCTCCACGAACCGGCTCGCGTCGATCGAGAGGATCGCGCGGGGCGCGTCCAGGAGCGTGAACCCGTGGATGTCACGGTGCAGGTCGACGCGGCTCGCGGCCCGCGCCTCGAGCTGGTCGGCGAGCGCCTTCAGCGGGATCGCCACGGAGAACTCCCGCATCCCGAGGATCCCGTCGGAGTGCGGATGCAGCCCGAGTCGCTGGCCCACGCGTCCGCCCTCCCGCTGGTCGACCTCGAGAAGACCCTCGACATAGCGCCGGATAAACGCCGCTCCCGGGCTCGCCCGTCGTTCGGACTCGTAGTCGGAGATCACCGAGGGGACCGTCGCGAGCGTGCGGGCGAGGTCCCGCTGGGAGATCCCGAAATCCTCCCTCCACTTCCGCAGCGTCCTCCCCGGGTGCGGGGACAGGACGACCTCGCCGGCGATCTTCTCGCGAAGCTCGGTCTCCATGGAGGATTCGAAGTTCGACCGCGGTATAAATCGCTGGCGGCGCATGTCGTCCGGGGGGTTCGACAACGTACGAAGTCGGGGGACCCGCGCCGAAGCGTCGCGTCGCGGGGGATGAGTGGACCGGGCGAGATGTTCCGGCGGTGGGAAGGGACCTCCCGCGCCTTTTGAACTCGCGGCCTCTACCTTGCCAAGGTAGCGATCTTCCGGGCTAATCTACCGGCCCACACTCGGCCCGCCACATCGGGCCCGGCTTAAAACGCTGTAGTTGTTCACGGGATTGGTACCGCCAGCTCGACCCTCGAGGCCGGGCTCTCGAACGGCTCGCCGATCCATATCCCGTGTTTCTTCGCTTCGCGCTTCCCCGAGCCGGCGCGCCGACGCTGGTCGACCCTTCGGCCCACCCTTGTCGGTGGAGGCCCGCTCTCCACGCGCGTCACTTCCGCCGCGCTCCGGCGTAGCTCCTCCTGGAGGAGGGTCATCCCGCGTGCGAGGATGTTCCTCGCCGCGTTCTCGTCTCGGTCCCCTTCGAAGCTGCACGGGCACCGGTACGTTCGATCGGAAAGTTCGAGCGGTGGGTCCGCCCTCCTCCCGCACCTGGAGCATTCCTGCGTCGTCCCTCGGGTCGGGACCGAGAGGCATCGAC
>JBOGRS010000079.1:0-7038 GCA_050749685.1 Thermoplasmata archaeon | reverse complement strand
GGTCCACGCGGGCAGCGCAAGGACGATCAGGAGGGCCGCCACGCCCCACCAACGGAAACAGGACCGTCGACCGTGGATCGATCGGTCCTCTATCGATGGTGGCATGGGTCGGGGGCCGAGGCCGTCGGGGGGCCATAATCTAGCGCATCGATTATCGCTCCCCGAGAACGTGCCGAGGCCGCGGTACACGATGAACGGTTCCGCCGACCGGACCGCGCCGGACCCGGGCCGGGGGGGGCGATGAACGTCACGGCGGCGGCGATCTTGGCGGTGGTCTACGGGGCCGTCGTGGTGCGTCAGGTCACCGGGCGCGGGCCCGGGGTCTGGGCGATCTTCCTCGCCGGCGGGTTTGGGATGGTCGCCTCGGGCATCCTCCCCCTCCCGGGGGCCGAGGGCCAGGTCGCCACCTCGCTCCCCGTCCTTGCCTTCCTCTTCGCGCTCTTCGTGTTCGCCGGAGCACTCGAGCGGGCCGGGGCGATCGACCATCTCGCCCGGTGGCTGATCGGACGCGCGCGACGCATCGAGGACCTTCCGTTCGTCCTCTTCGTGGGGTTCGGACTCATCGCCGCGGTGCTCGTCAACGACGCGCTCGTCCTCCTCGGGGTGCCGCTCCTCATCGCGGTCGCGCGACGTCTCAACGCCCCGGCCACCCCGTTCCTCCTCACCCTCGCGTTCGCCGTGACCGTCGGGAGCGTCCTCACGCCGCTCGGCAATCCGCAGAATCTCCTCGTCGCGATCTCGAGCGGGATTCGCGCCCCCCTCGCGGTCTTCCTGCGCTACCTCCTCCTTCCGACGGTCGTGAACCTCGTCGCCGGAGGGCTCCTCTTGCGGGCGACCTTCCGCCGTTCCCTTGCGCCGAGCGCCTCCGCCTACGCTCTCGAGCGGGCCCGCGCACCCCCGCTCTTCCCGTCGGGGGGATGGTACGAACGTCTCCGGGTGCATCCTACCCTCTGGATCTTCCCCGGGACCATGCTGGTCCTCCTCACCACCGACCTCCTCGCCGAACTGACCCGGGGTGCGACGGTGCCGATCTACGCGGTCGTGATGGCCGGAGCGATCCTCACCCTTCTCCTGACCCCTTCCCGCCGGAAGGTGCTCGCGTCGGTCGACGGGTCGATCCTCCTCCTCTTCGTCGGGCTGTTCGTCGTCGTCGGAGGCGCCGTCTCGGGAGGCGTCATGACCGCGCTGGGCAGCGCGACGCCCTTGCCGAGCGCCGTCCCCCCCGGGACCTCGTCGATCGGAGTGCTCACGGTGTTGAGCGTCGGTCTCTGCCAGGTGGTGAGCAATGTTCCGTTCGTGGCGCTCGAGATCCCCGTCCTGCACGCGCTCGGCTACGGGGCGTCGAGCCCGATCGCGTGGATGGCTCTCGCCGCCGCGAGCACGCTGGCCGGGAACCTCACCCTGTTGGGGGCGGCGAGCAACCTCATCGTCGTCCAGCGTGCCGAACGGCACGGCGTCGCGATCCGGCTCGGCGAGTTCGTGCGGATCGGCCTCCCGATGACCGCGCTCACGGTGGCGGTCCTGGTCGTTGCGCTCACGTTCGGTCTCTGATCGCGTCCGGCCACCACCGCGACGGCGCTCCGCCCGGTGCGGGAGATCCCCGTCCGCCGAGGGCGGAGCCCGCCTCCGCATCGACAAGTTCGGTCGCCACCCCGGTGTGCGGTATTCCCTCGGTGATGGGAGCGAGGGCGACGAGATCCCTCGTGCGAAGCAAGGCGAGGGGCGGCAGAGGGGTTCCCGCCGAATGCCGATCGGGGTGGAGGAGGTCGCCGTCCGTGCCCTTCGCGCCCGCGAGGGCGCTCGGGAGGGTAGATCCCCCGGCCTTCCGGTCGGGCCCACGGCCTGCGCCCGGCCCCAATCGATTTGAGGCGAGCACGGAGTGACGTCGTCCGTGGGCTTTCCGCTCGCCGACTGGATCGACGCCCATGCCCACCTCCCGCACAACCTCGGCATCAGCGGGATGGTCGGTGAGCTCGCGTCGGTCCCACGGGCCCTTCGGACCCGCCCGACGGCGGATCCGTCGACGTTGCGTCGCGAGATTGCCCGTCTCCACGGGGTCGCCCCCGAGCGCGTCTTCCTGACCCACGGGGCCACCGAAGGGAACGCACTCGCGCTGAGCTTCCTCGCGTTCGACGCCCGCCGTCGGTCCGGACGCGCTCCCCGGACCGCCTCCGTCCGGCCCGAGTACCCCTCCCTCGGCGACGTCGCCGCGGTGGTGGGCTGCCGCCCCGCCCGGGCCACGGAACGTCCCGATGTCGCCTACTTCTCCCACCCGAACAACCCGACGGGCCAGTTTCTCCCCTTGACCACCGTAACGACGATGATCGGGCGGGCGCGGCGAACGCTCGTCGACGAGGTCTTCCGCGAGTTCTCGGGACGCCGCTCCGTGGCCCATCGGAGCGACCTTCCGGGGGTTTGGGTCACCGGCAGCTTCACGAAGGCGTTCGGGGCCGACGACCTTAGGGTCGGGTTCGTCCTTCCCTGCGAGGACGATGTGGAGGCGTTCGAACGCCACCACGGCCTCCTGCTCGACCGGCTCCCTCCGCCGTCGGTCTCGGGAGCCCGCGCGCTCCTCGCCTCGCGCTCCCTCGTCCTCGGGGAGGCACGGCGGATCTTCCGGAGCAACCTGACGTACCTGCGAGGGCGCCGCCCCGACGTACCGCGATTGGACGCCCCGGTCTGGTTCGACCGGACCGGGGAGCGGGAGGGCGGGGACCGGTTGGCCACCCGGGCCGCCGGACTGGGCGTCCTCGTCTGTCCCGGGAGCATGTTCGGGGACCCCCGTGGGGTCCGGGTGTGCCTCACCCGACGATCGTTCCCCGCCGACCTCGAGGCGTACCTCGCGGTGCGCGCCCGGATCGTCGGCGACGACCGGTCCAAGGTCACGGCCCCGCGGTAGGCCCTCGCATCACCCGGGCCGCGGAGCCTCGGTCCACGACGTTGCGTCGAGCGCCCGAGGAGCTCCGGCCTCCCCGACCCCGGGGTTGTGTGGCGCCGGGAGTGGTAGCTCCGTCCCGTGACCCATCCGGGCGGCTCGCTGAAGGAGAAGGTCGGCGACCAGCACCTCCTGCCACGCCGCGCCGGTGTTGAGGATGATCCGATGCGCGTCGGTCGAGAACGCGGATCCGTCCGCCACGGCGGCACCGAGAGGACGGAGCTTCGCCCGACGACGGGGGTCCTCGAAGAGCGTCCCCGGGGCTCCCGCCTGCTCGACGCTGTCCGTCCAGACCTGAGGGGCCGCGTCGAGGACGGTCACGTCGATCTCGGGGCGGCGGTATCCACTGATGCTGACGAGGAGCTTCGGCGCGCCAAGCGACTCTCGCGTCACGACGGGCGATTCGGAGGACGACGTGAGGACCAACGCCGGTGCGTCGTGGGCGACCTCGGTTGCGCTCGCGAGGAGGTCGACCGACAATCCGAGGGTCGACTTCGACCACGCACGGAAGGCCTCCCGGTGGGACGGGGTCGGGCTCCATGCGAGCACGCGATCCAGACGCAGCACGGAACCGAGGCTCGCGAGCGCGCGCCTCGCCTGAACGCCCGTGCCGATGAGACCGATCGTTCGGAGGCCGGGGTCCACGAGATGGATCGCCGCCGCGATCGCCGCACCCGTGCGGATCTGACCGACCTCGCGGCCCAGGCACAGCCCCCGAAGCTCCATCGTCGTGGCCCGATAGAGTGCGACGATCTGCTCCCCACGGTCGTATCCGTCCGAACGATAGAGGTAGGAACGGAATCCCACGAGGTCCATCGACGGGATCGACGCTCCGAGCCAGGCGAGCGTCACCCCACCGGCCTCGCGACGCGCGCGCGGGATTCCGACGACGCCCCCCTCGGCATCGACGCGGTAGCCGGCCTCGATCCGATCGACGATCTCGCGCAGGCTCCCCGGATCGACGAGATCGGCGTCGCGGAGGATGCGCGTCATGATCGCTCGCGCCCGGGAACCCGCGAGGTTACTTCAGCGCCGTCGGGCCGCCCGCGTCGCTACGGAGCGCGAGGATCGCGCAGGGCGGTCGCGACCCCGTGGCGCACGTGGGCGAGCTGGGCCGGCGAGATGACGCGACGCGAGGGCGGGGGGCCGGCCTGTTCGCGCAGGAAGGTGAGGGCGAAGCGCGTCGCGTGCGCCCGGTCGGATTGGTGAACGAGCAGGAAGCCCCGGGCGAGCTCGGTGAGGACGGCCCGCGCCGGCACGACCGCGTCGAGCGGAGGGGGCTCCTCCCGACGCGCCCCGGTGGACCGCGGATCCCTCGGCTCGTCCATGCCGAGCGTTCACCCGGGTCCACCCAACATAAACCCGACGTTCCAGAGGTCGCGGTTGCAGCGCTCGATCTCGGGCCGACGGCCCAAGCCTTTTGCCCTCCGCTTCCATCTCGCTTCGAGGCAACCATGAGCACCACCCCCGCCAGCGGTGCGGCCCCGAGGGCGATCCCGCCCTCGACGGCCTCGACCGTACGCGGTGTACGTATCATTACGCCGATCCCCGGGCCGAAAGCGAAGAAGCTCGTCGACGCCGACGGGCACCTCCTCATGACGAGCACGAAGACGGCGCCGATCGCCGCCGAGAGCGCGAGCGGCGTATGGGTGAACGACGTGGACGGCAACCGTCTGCTCGACTTCGCCGCGGGGGTCGGGGTCGTCAACACCGGTCATTGCCACCCGGAGGTCGTGCGGGCGATCCAGGAGCAGGCCGGACGGCTCATGCACTTCGCCGGGACGGACTACTACTACGAGAACCAGAACCGCCTCGCCGAACGACTGATCCGCATCAGCCCCGGAGGCTTCGAGAAGAAGGTCTTCTACACCAACAGCGGGACGGAGAGCGTCGAGGCGGCGCTCAAGATCGCGCGCTGGAACAAACAGCGCCCGCTCACGATCGGCCTCCTCGGGGCGTTCCATGGACGCACGATGGGTGCGCTCACGATGACCGCGTCCAAGCCGAACCAACGCGCTCGCTTCGACGCGTACGCGGGAGGCGGCACCCACATCCCGCCGCCCAACTGCTATCGGTGTCCGTACAAGCTCACCTATCCGAGCTGCGACCTCTACTGCGCGAAGATCCTCAAGGAGGTCTACTTCGAGACGTCGGTCCCCCCGAGCGATGTCGCCGCGATGATCCTCGAGCCCGTGATGGGTGAGGGGGGGTACATCGTCCCACCGAAGGGCTACCACGCCGCGATCAAGAAGATCCTCGACGAGCACGACATTCTGCTCATCGATGACGAAGTCCAGGCCGGCATCGGCCGGACCGGTCGATGGTTCGCGATCGAGCACCACGGGATCGTTCCGGACATCGTCACGACGGCGAAGGCGCTCGGCAGTGGCCTTCCCATCGGCGCGACGATCTTCCGCAAGGATCTCGACTTCACCGTCCAGGGCGCGCACTCGAACACCTTCGGGGGGAACCTGGTCGCCGTCGCGGGCGCCCTCGCCACGCTCGACGTGATCGAGCACGAGAAGCTGCTCGAGAACACGCGCCGTCAGGGGGCCCACCTGATGCAGCGCCTCCAGGAGCTCCAACAGAAGCACGACGTGATCGGCGACGTCCGGGGGTTGGGCCTCATGGTCGCGACCGAATTCGTCGAGGATCGCGCCACCAAGACGCCGGCGGTCCATCTGAGGGACCGCATCCTGGAGGAGGCCTACAAGCGTGGTCTCATCCTGCTGCCGTGCGGGAAGTCGTCGATCCGCTACATCCCCCCGCTCGTCATCCAAGAGGCCGAGGTGGACGAGGGCGTCGAGATCCTCGACGCCTCGATCGGCGCGGCCCGACGGCGGGGATGAAGGTCGGCCAACTCGCCGGACCCGGCCGACTCGTCCTCGAGGATCGCCCACCCCCCACGGCCGGGCCGGGCGAGGTCGTCGTCGAGCTCGCCGCGTGCGGGGTCTGCGGGACCGACCTCGAGAAGCTGCGGGGGAACTATCGCACCGCCGGGAGGATCGGTCACGAGCCCGCGGGCGTCGTGGTCGAGGTCGGAGCGGGCGTGCAAGGTATCCGTGCGGGCGAGCGCGTCGCCGTCCATCACCACGTCCCGTGTCTTACCTGTCCGGTCTGCCGGCGCGGGGACCTCACCTTCTGCCCGTCGTACTCCGCGACGAACATCGACCCGGGCGGCTTCGCGGAGCGCTTCCGCGTGCCGGCCGAGAACGTCGCGCGGGGCGCCGTGCACCATCTCCGCGACGAGGTCAGCTGGAACGTCGCCGCGCTGCTCGAGCCGGCGGCGTGCGCACTCACGGCGTTGCGGCACGTCGGATTCGCTCCGGGGGACTCCGTCGTCGTCCTTGGCCTCGGTCCCGTCGGTCTCCTCTACGCCGCGATCGCGCGCGCCCAGGGGGCCGGATGGATCGGCGGAGCGGAACTCTCCGCGAAGCGCCGCGACGCCGCGCGGGGGTTCGGGGTCGACGCGACCTTCGACCCGCTCGCGCCGGACGCCATCCGCGCCGGGGTGCGGGCGGCCACGGGAGAGGTCGGCGTCGACCTCGCCGTCGTCGCGACGGGCGCACCGCAGGCCGTCGCACTCGCGTGCGACCTCCCGCGACGCGGCGGGACGGTCAACCTGTTCGGTCTCCCCGGCGCGGGAAGCCGACTCGACACCGATCTCCAGAGGTTGTACCTCCGGGGAGTGCGCGTCGTCCCGACGTACGCGACGACCGAGCGGGAGATCGACGACGTCCACGAGCTCGTCGCCGGCGGTCGCCTCGACCTACGCTCGCTCGTCTCGCACTCGTTCCCGATCGCGAAGATCGAGGACGCGTTCGCCCAGGCGGGGCGGGCCGACGAAGCGCTCAAGGTCGTCGTGACGGGACCGGCCTTCCGCTGATCGGCGGTGATCCCAAGGTGTCCGGCGCCCGGACTCAGCGCGTCGAGGCGTCGCCGATGACGGCGTCGTGCACCTGCGTTCCCGGGGGGACGCGCACCCCGGGCCCGAGGATCGCACCGTCGACCGACGCCTCCTTGCCGAGGACCACCCCATCCATCAGGACGGCGTTCTCGACATGGGCGCCCGCCTCGAGCACGACGTGGTCGCCCAGATGGAC
>JBOGRS010000078.1:0-7042 GCA_050749685.1 Thermoplasmata archaeon | reverse complement strand
GCTGAAGGGGACGAAGGACGACCTCAAGAAGATCGGCTACGGGGGACTGTTCCGAGAAGAGCCGAGCTCAGGCCTCCCGACGTAGGAGGTAGTTTCCCCGCTATCCAGGCCGGGAGGGATTCCGGGGCAGGGGGCCATGGTGGACCGATTCCACTTGGTAGGCTACCTTCGACTCCTCAAGGCTCTTCAGGAGTCCTCGGACCTTCCCTTCAGGTCCGATCACGGTCCAGGTCGCCACGCCGTCCTGGACCGGTATGGGGAAGTGCCGAAGGAGCCTCAGGCGCTTGAGGAGCGGGATCAGCGTCCGTCCTTGGAAGACGACTCGGTAGGTGACCGCGCCGTCTGAGCGGTCAATTGTCTCGACCTCACGGACCAAAGGGAAGCGGCGGATCTCCTCGTCCCAGGCGGTCCGCTCGTTGGAGACGACCCGGACCTCGAGCAAGGTCAGTCGGTTCCCGATCTCCAGGCGATCCGAGACCTCCAGACGGAGATCGGGGTGCGATTTCGTGAAGGTGCGCATCCAGATTCCCTCCGGAAGCGTGACGTTGATGCGGAGGGAGAGGGGCGGCACGCCCCGGCGGCTGGGCGGGTCGCCGGTAGCGGTCGAAGTCGAGCGACCCGGGTCGGGCTTGGCGCTCGGCCTACTCGACGGAGCCATACGCCCGAGGGAGTGGTTCCGCGCATAATTGCGTGCCGATGGGCGGCGCTCCCGGCCTCCCCGCGGGATCGGAGGGAGAGCGAGGGACCGAACCCCCTAGATGCCTCGTCCTTACGTTCCTCCGCCCTCAAGCATCAAGGGGGGCGACGCGTGGAGATCTGGTCCGGACCCCGGGTTCCCGCGCACCAAGGGCGATGGTGATCCTCACGAAGCGTGCTTACGAGCCCCCTTCCTGGTCCGACGGGAAGCGGATCCTAATCGACCGGCTCTGGCCCCGCGGGGTCGCACGGGAGGGCGCGCGCATCGACGACTGGCGGAAGGATCTATCCCCGAGTCCGGAGCTCCGAACATGGTTTGGCCACGACCCGGAGAGGTTCCCTCGATTCCGAGAGCGCTATCGCAAGGAACTCCTGCGCGTGCCCGACGCGCTCGCGACGCTCCTCGTGGAAGCGGAGCGCGGCCCGGTGACGTTGGTCTATGCCGCGAAGGACTCGGCCCACTGCAACGCCACGGTCCTGAAAGAGCTCCTCCTCGAGATCGAAGCGCAGCAGTGAGCATCGGACCCCACCCGCGCCCCGAAGGACAGGGGGCGGATCGCTCCCGAGCGTCGCGTCGAGAACGGGTCGGGGGCTCGTGGAGCGTCGGCATCCCCCTTCCGGATCCGCTTCGGGCCAGCCTGGCCCGTTGGCGACACGAACGGTGCGGGAAGGTCGAACCGTTTCGGCTACCCTTATGCGGGGTGCCATGGTACGAGCGGGCGGATGGGTGCTGTCGGGCGATCGGCGCCCCATTGCTGAATCCACGTCAAGTTTCGAGGTCAGAGATGGAAATCCCCGAGGGAAACCGTTCGGAATCGCGGTGGTCCACGCCACGTCGATCCACGTTCTCCTCGATGCGATCCCTTCCCAGTTCGGGACCATGCTCTCGGAGCCGCCCCACTGACCATCCGGTGATCGGTCCCCCTCTCGACGTCGAGCGTTCCGCACCCATACCGGCTCGGCGCGGGGCTCATTTCCGGAGGTGGCAGCGCATTCCCGCTCGGAACGGCCCTCCCCTTCGATCCCGCCGGGCGTAGACAGGCGGGGTGGCAAGGGTCCCGATGCCGCTCCGCGATCCGTCCCGGCAGTTCCTAAGCGCAGCGCTCGTACATCTGACGTTCGCCGGCCTCCTCGTGGCCCTCGAGCCGTGGGATCAGGTCCTGACGGTCCGGTGGAATGCGCTCCTGTGGTTGCTGCTCATCGGCTTCGTGGGCCTCACGACCATGGGGTTCGTCCTTCATCTGTTCCCACCGATCTCGCGCCGCCTATTGCCGATCGGTCCGGTCGAGAGGGCCGCGTTTCCGATCGCGGAAGGAGCGGTCGTCCTCGGCACCCTGGGAGCCGCCGTGCCGCTGCCGTGGGCGATTCCGTGGTGGGTCTTCCCCCTCGGTGCATTCCTCTACCTCCTGTGCGTCGTGATCCTCCTCGCCCGGTTCGTCCGCATGGTCCGCAGCCCGCGGCTGCGGACCGGCGAACCTACCCTCCGGCCGGGGGATATGATCTCGGTTCCCCTGTTCCTCGCGGCGTGGGTCGCCGCGGCGGCCGCGGGATGCCTCTTCGTGCTCTCCGGGGTCGAGTACGGCCCCGATTTCGGCTGGTGGCTCGCGGCGGTCCATACGTTCGTCCTAGGACACGTCGTCCTCCTGATCCTGGCGGTCAGCTTGCGGCTGGTGCCGCGCTCGCTCGGAGCGGACCCGCCGCGTGCCGCCGTCCCGATCCTGGCGGGATTGGGCATCACCGGAGCCGTCCTCGTCCCTCTCGGGATGCTCGTCTCCGATCCCGCCGTCCCGGACCTTCTCGAGTGGTTCGCCCTCCCGGAGGCGGCGCTCGCTTGGGGATTCTTCGCCGTCCTCTCCTACCTAGGGCTGCGAGCACGCACCCCCCGCCGGCAACTGGCGCTCCACCTCCTCGGGGTGGGGTTCTTCGTGGTCGGCGGCGGGATCGGACTCGCGATGCTCTTTACGGGCGACTACACTTGGGTCGACGCACACGCGCTCGTGAACGTCCTTGGGTTCGTGGGCATCACGATCTTCCTGATGTGGTTCGGGATGATCGCCCCGTTCCAGCGGCTCTCGCACGCTTGGACGGCACGAATGTTGTGGAGCCTCGCGTCCGTGTGGGTGGTCGTCGTGGTCACGGTGGCGACCGCGGCCGTGACGGACCCGGCCCCATCCGCCTGGCTCTTCGGCCTTATCGGAGGGCTCTTCGCGGCGGTGGCGCTCTCGCTCGCGCTCGGAACGCTCCCGGTCCTGTATCCTACCAGCCTAAACCCTCTCCCGGGCGTACCTATCGACCGGACCCGACGGTGGCGGGATCGGTGGCATCGAACATGACGGACGATCCCTCGGCGCTCGGCAAGGTCCTCCAGCGCGACCACGACCGACTCGACCAACTCTTCGACACCTACCACGAATCGTTGGCGGCGCCAAGCGCCGAACGGCTCGCTCGGTTCGCGCCGTTTGCGGCCGGCCTTCGGTCGCACATCCATTTCGAGGAGTCCTACCTGTTCCCGGAGTACCAGGAAGGATGCCCCTCTCGGCGGGCCACCGTCGAGCTGATGCTCGACGAGCACCGACGGATCTTGGAGGCCCTCGACCGGATCGAGTCGTGCCTCGCCACCACCTCTGCGGGCACCGCGGAGTTCGAGGAGGAACTCCTCAACGAGCTGTGGGCGCACAACGCCCGGGAGGAAGGGGCGGTCTACCCCTGGATCGACGCGTCCCTCCCACTCGAAGAGATCGCCCGGCTCTCGGGCCTGTTCGTGCGCCGGGGAGCGTGATCGGCGGACCGGGTGGTCGCCGTCCGGGTGGGGGACGCCGAACGCCGTACCGGTCACTGTCGTCCGATCACACTTCCCGATCCGCCCCGTGGCTTGGGCGCGACCGCACCGGTCATCCGGGCGGACCCCGTCAACTGAGCGTTCGAAATGCGGGGGAGAGGCCGAGGGGTGGAATCGAACCCCGCCTTTATCGCGCTGGCAGGCGGCGAGTCGACCGCGACGGTCAAGATCGGGTGGGTCTCGAGCAGGCTGGGGACCGCGTCGCCCTCACGACGGTGGGGCGACTCGCACGGTCGTACAGATCGGGCCGACGCGGTGTTCCGGCGAGGGAACTCTCGCCGCGCCGTAGGAGGCTCTCCGGACGCGGTGGCCGCCCTTCCCCGCGGGTACCCGCCCCGCGAAGCCGGCGGTGTTAACACCCATCGGTCCTTCCATCGAGCGGTAATCCACCGATGGTAGCTGAGAAGACCCTCCACTTCGAGGGAAAGAACCGTGACCTGAGCGTGCTCTGCCAGCGGGTCTGCGACCGGCTCTCCAGTGAGGGCTACAAGGTCCAGTCGACTTCGTCCCCCACCGGGGTGGTCATTCAAGCCGCCAAGACGGGCATCCTGAGGGACATCATCACCGCCGACCGTGCATTCTCCATCCTGATAACGGGACAGCCCAACGACTTCACCGTGCGCGTCGGGATCGGCAAGCTGATCCAAAACCTCGCGGTGACCGCGGTCGAGGCCGTGCTCCTCACCGAGCTCTTCCTGGCCGTGGATGTCCCCGAGATGCTCTGGACGGTCCACGTCGAGAAGCAGCTCATCCAAGAGATCCAGAAGATCGTCGACGTCCCGTAAGGACTCTCCCAGCGTGACCGTTCCTCCCTCGGAACCGGCGCTCCGAGCCACGGAAGCCGACCCGTCCCCTTTCCGGGGGCGTCTGGCAGTGTGTCCGGCCGGAGCCGCCCGGAGCCGGGCCGGTCCAACGGCCAACGGCGCCCCTACGACCCCACGGGGCCGGTGAGCCCATGCGCCTGCAAGACTGGTGGTACACGAGCCTGCTCACGATTCGAGGCGAGCTCCGGCCTCCGCTGAACGCCGACCTCCACGCCGACGTCGTGATCGTCGGCGCCGGGGCCGCCGGGCTTGCGGCCGCCCTCCGCCTGCTCGGATCGGGCAAGAAGGTCGTCCTCCTCGACCGCAACATTTGCGGGGGGAGCTCCACGGGGAAGAGCGCCGGATTCTTGACCCCCGATAGCGAACTCGAGCTCTCCGACCTCGTACGCCGGTTCGGCCCGCAGGGCGCCCGTGACCTCTGGGACGTCCCGACCCGGGGGATCCGGATCATGACCGACGCGGTGGCGAAGTACGGCATCGCGTGCGACCTCCTTCCGCAGGACAGCCTCTTCGTGGCGAAGGGACGCGAGGGCGACAAGGACGTCCGCCGGGAAGCGGACGCTCGCCATCAGCTGGGCTACCCCTACCGGCTCTACTCGACCGAGGAGGTCCCGTCGGTCCTCGGCTCGCCGCAGTACGCAGGGGCGGTCCGGTACCCGGAGTGCTACGGGATCAACGCCATGCTGTACGCCCAGGGGGTGAAGCGGGCCCTCGTCGACGGCGGCGTCGAGGTCTACGAGTCCAGCGAGGTCCGTTCCCTCTCGGACCATACGGTCCGGACCCACCTCGGCTCCGTCACCGCCGACCAGATCCTGATCTGTGCGGACAAGCCAAATCCGGCCTTCTCGCCGTACGTGCGCAACGTCTACCACGCGCAGACGTTTCTGTCGATCTCCGAGCCGCTCCGGGAGGCCGAGATCCACGACCTGTTCCCGGAGCGGCCCGTCCAATGCTGGGACACGGACCTGATCTACACCTACTGGCGCCTGACGGGGGACCGAAGGCTGCTCGTGGGGGGCGGAAGCCTGTACTCGACCTACGCCCGGAACGACACCACGGGCCCCCACATCATCGAGGGGGTGATCCGGCGGCTGAAGGCGATGTTGCCCTCGATCCGGAAGGCGGAGTTCATCCAGTACTGGCCGGGTCGGATCGACATGACCCGGGACCTCCTTCCAACGATCGTCCGGGACCCGCGGGCCCCCTGGGTCCACCATGTGCTCGGATCGGTCGGCCTGCCGTGGGCCACCTTCTGCGGGGATTTCGTCGCGGGGCGGCTGCTGGACAACGCGGCTGAGGGCGACGCGTGGAGCAAGTACTACCGCTACTTCCGGCCGGACCGCAGGTTCCCCCTTCCCGTCAGCCTCGAGGCGGTCCTCGGCAAGAAGGTGGTCTTCACGATGAACAACACGTGGGCGAAATACTACGAGGTCGACGTGCGGGCGCCGACGACCCCCGGGGGGCCGCCCGCCGTGGAGCCACCGTCCGGTCGGGGATAAGCGGCGGGACCGGCGGACGACCGCGCCCCCCGCCCGGCCGCGCAGTTGCGTCCGCGCGCTCGGTGTGGCGGGACGGCGGTGGTCGAAAGAACGTCGAAGACCCCGGGGGAAATCTCCGCCTTGAGCGCTGGGGGGTGGGTCAGCAGGCCCCGCGGCGGTGCTCCAAAGGCGTCAGCACCATTTATCACGCCGCGTGATGCTCGCAAGAGCCTGTAGGTCTGCCCCAGTTCCCCCCGCATGGCCTCATTCGCCAAGTGGGCCGCTTCGACAGGCGCGGCCAATCGTGGGGGGGGCGGGTTCAGGCCCGCCCAATCTGCCGCGACCCCCGGGCCGGGCCCGTCCCTCGGTAGGCGGCCAAGGCAACCAGCCCGAGGATCGCGAAGAAGATCACGTCCATCACCGTGAACACCAGCTCCAGCGACTGGGCCAGCGTCGCCGCGGCCTGAGCGTTCGGCGACGCCGTCGTCACCTGACTGCACCCGAGGTGGAAGACCCAGAAGTTCACTTGGCAGACCTCCTGGGTCGTCCCTCCCGACGCCTCGCTTCCGAGGACCGCGAGCACCACCAGCTGGGTGACCACGACCAGCGCCAGGACCACCGCGACAACGGTTACCGGGGCCAAGGGAGAGCGGACACGGGGGCGCCCTCGGCCGCCACCCCGGACGCTTCCGGGACCTTCCGCCGCCGCGTTCACGGTCGGCGTCTCCGAGGGTTCCTTGCCAAGTGGGCTCGGACCCGCACCCGACGCGAATCCCGCTCCTCGCTGTAGGCCCGAACCCGGTGCGCTGACGGCTCTCCGCGCCGAGGATCCTCCTCCCCGGCCTCCCCTTCCTTCCTCTGGTCGACCTCCCACGTATCGGCGATCTCGTCCACCGGGGTGGACCCCGGCTTCCAGCCGTACGGCGACGCCGACCCGGCGTAGTCGATGAATCGGTCGAACTCTGCCCGGTTCTCGCGCAGGGCGCGTCGGTCCCCCGCCTGAATCGAGGCCGCCATACGGTCCGCGGCGGCCGCGGCATCCGACAGGGACGCCAACTCGTGGGGCAGGTAGCCGTAGTCCCGCACCTGGTCCTTCCGCTCCCGCAGCAGCGACGCCTCGTTTCGCAGGCGCAGCACCGCCCACGCGCTCGGCCCGTCGAGTTCCGTCAACGGCTCCTCCTCGGGTTCTTGGCGAGGTGCGGGCG
>JBOGRS010000077.1:0-7083 GCA_050749685.1 Thermoplasmata archaeon | reverse complement strand
CGGAGGGGTGACGACGTACGGATGGAACTGGAGCACCAACGCGACGGCCAACGTGATGAACCTCGGTGACCAGTGGACGCTCGTGTTCGACGTGATGGCGACAGGTCCTCCGTACGCGATCGTGCCTATCGACGCCTGCGCGACCTACGAATGCCGCGCGAAAGGGTCGGTCCCCGTCGGAGGATTCTACACGTGGGCCCGGTTCGTCGCCGCGGGTGAGGCGAACGCGACGACCCTCTCCTTTCCCCTCGCGAGCGTGGCCGTCGCCCCTCCGCTGCCCCTCCCGCATGCGGTGGGGAGCCCTCCACCGTCGCCGCCGCCTCCTCCGATCCCTCCGGCTCCGATCGCCGCCAACTCCCCGGTGCTCGCCGGCCCTCCCCCGTCGATCGCGACCTCGTCGCTCGGGAGCCTCTCCATCCAGGCGACGGCCGCCGGGCTCTTGGGGGCCGGTTTCACGCGCGTCACGCTGAAGAACCGCCCGATCGCCCAGGGCGTCGCCTCCCTCTCGGGTGGCCTCCCTCCCAGGATCGCCCCGCTGACGCGCGTCGCGCGCGCGGGCGACCGCCCGAAGCGGGTCGGCCGGTTCGTGTAGCGCCCCGACCGGCCCCCCGACCGCTGGGTCGACGACGGGGGACGCGGCCCGCCGCGCGGACGCGTCCCGAGCCTACCCGACGGCCCCGACCATCTCGAGCTGGATGAGCCGATTGAGCTCGAGCGCGTAGTCGACGGGGAGCTCCTTCGCGAACTCGGCGAGGAACCCCATCAGGATGAGGTGGATCGCGTCCGACTCGTTGAGCCCGCGGCTCATCAGGTAGAAGATCTGCTCCTCCCCGATTTTGCCGACGACGGCCTCGTGCGTGATCGTCGCGTCCTCCTCGTGGATCTCGTTGTACGGGTAGGTGTCCGAGCGGCTCTCCTCGTCCGGGAGCAGGGCGTCGCACCGTACCGCCGCCTTGACGCCCGTCGCCCCCTTCGCGACGTGGAGGAGGCCCCGGTAGCTGGTCTGGCCGCCCCGGATCGCGATCGACTTCGAGACGATCTTGCTCGAGGTGTCCGGCGCCGAATGGACCGCCTTCGCCCCGCTGTCGATGATCTGGCCCTGGCTCGCGAACGCGACGGACAGGATGTCCGCGCGCGCGCCGCGGCCCTTCAGGTAGACGGACGGGTACTTCATCGTGATCTTGCTGCCCATGTTGCCGTCGACCCACTCGACGAGCGCGTTCTCGTAGGCGACGGCGCGCTTCGTGACCAGGTTGTAGACGTTCTTCGACCAGTTCTGGACGGTCGTGTAGCGGACCTTGGCGTACGGCTCGGCGATGACCTCGACGACCGCCGCGTGCAGCGAGTCGGTCGAGTAGATGGGGGCGGTGCACCCTTCGATGTAGTGGACCTTCGCCCCACGGTCGGCGATGATGAGCGTGCGCTCGAACTGGCCGACGTTCTTCGCGTTGATGCGGAAGTACGCCTGCAGCGGGATGCCGGCGTCGACCCCCGGCGGCACGTAGACGAAGCTCCCGCCCGACCAGACGGCGCTGTTGAGCGCGGCGAACTTGTTGTCGTTGTACGGGATGACCTTGCCGAAGTACCGCTGGACGATCTCGGGATGCTCGCGGATCGCGGTGTCGGTGTCGCAGAAGATGACGCCCTTCTTCGCGAGGTCCTCGCGAATCTTGTGGTAGACCGTCCCGCTGTCATACTGGGCGCCCACGCCACCGAAGTAGTCGCGCTCCGCCTTCGGGATGCCCAGCTTGTCGAACGTGTTCTTGATGTCGGCCGGAAGGTCCTCCCAGTTGCGCTTCGTCTCCCCCTCGGCGAGCGGGTTCGCGTAGTACGTGTAGGCGTCGAAGTCGATCTCGTCGAGCGACGGCCCCCAGTCTGGCATCGGGCGCTCGAGGAAGTGCTCGTAGGCGCGCAGGCGGTACTCGAGCACCCACGCGGGCTCGTTCTTGAGATGGGAGATCTGCTCGACGATCGCGCGGTTCAAGCCCTTCGCGGTGCGGACCTTGTAGGTCTCGGGATTCTTGAAGTCGTACCGCGTGTAGTCGAGCGGCGTGACCTCCTGGCTCGATTGCGCCATCGTTCCTCAGAAATTACATCACGTGAGTGTATTTAAATCAAAGGGTCCGATCTCGGGCGGGGGGGCGAACGGGTTCGCTGCCCGTCGGTGACTCGCCGTCACTCCGGCGGCCCATCGACGGGCGGACCGCGCGGGATTCTCGGGCCACCCAACGCCGTCGGTCGAGGGGGGGACCCGGACGGCCCCGAGCGGGGGGCGACGCGCGGGTGGCGGAAGGGGCGAAGGGCGAAGACGACCAAGAGGAGGGTCGCGGCCAGGACGGCGCCCGCGAGCGCGTCACTCGGGCCGGGGGCGAGCCCCGCGAGGCCGGCGAGGGTGTGCGCGAGGGCGTACGCGACGATGACGGCGTCCACGGCCACGACGACTCGCGTAAATGACTCTCGGGAGACCGAGCGCAGCAGAAGGGCCCCCAACGGCACGCCGATCACGACCGGGATCACGAGATAGGGAAGGAGAGCCAAGGAGGGCATCGATACGAGGCCCGCGTGGAACCACGCCGAGAAGGCGAGGTAGGCCCCCAGCGTGAGGCTCGACTCGGCGAATCGGATCTGGGCGATCGTGCAGCGGAACTCCTCCTTGGAGAGCCCCTGGTTCCGCAGGAAGATCGCGAGCGGGGGCCCTGAGATCGTCGTGAGCGCGTAGAGGAAGCCCACCCCGGTGCCGACGGCCATCCCTCCCGCCCGCTCGTTCTTGAGGGGTCGACGGACGCCGAGGAGCTGGAGCGCGACCAGGGGGAAGAGCGCGGCGTAGACGACGAGCTTCACGTCGGTGACGGCGAGCACGGTCAGTCCGATCGTACCGAGGACGACCCCCGGGGCGAGGGTCGAGATGACGGGGCGCGCGCGTCCCCAGGTCGCCCGGAGGAGGCCGCGCTCGCGGACGAGCAGGGTCAGGTTGACCGCGAACTCGACGGTGACGAGCGCCGGATTGAGGACCTTGTTCGAGTACCAGAAGAGGGCGATCGGCGTGAGCACCGAGGAGAACCCGTATCCGACGGCGCCGTTGATGACCGCCGCGCCGAGCGCCGTGAGCGCCAGCCACACGCTCGACATCGGGTCCATAACGGAACGTCCTCCCTCCCCCTACCCCGGGACGGGGGGTAAAGCGCTCCCTTCGGTGACGATTCGCGCGGGGACCCGCCAAGCCTGCGCATGTCCCGCGCAGCGGGGGACCGCGCTCGCCTCACGCCGCCGGCGAACGAGGCGCGAAGACCGCCGCGACCTTCTGAAGGGCCGCGAGCCACGCGTCGATCTCGTCGATCCGGTTGTAGAGGTACGGGCTCGCTCGTGAGAGGGCCGAGACGCCCAGTCGCTCCATCAGGGGTTGCGCGCAGTGGTGGCCGCTGCGCACGGCGATCCCCTCGGCGTCGAGAAGGCTCGCCACGTCGTGCGGATGGATGCCCTTCAACGCGAAGGAAAGGACGGCCTCGCGGTCGCCTCCTTCGGGGGGACCATAAAAGGTGAGCTCGTCGCCGAAGATCTCGCGACCCCGGGAGACGGCGTGCCGCAGGAGGGTCGCCTCGTGCTGTAGAAGGTCCTCCCACCCGACCCGGCCGAGGTAGTCGAGCGCCGCCCTCAATCCGATGGCGCCGGCGATGTTCGGCGTGCCGGCCTCAAAACGCGCGGGCGGCTCGCGGTAGACGACCCGGTCGGTGTGGACCTCACGGATCATCTCGCCTCCGCCCATGTACGGCGGGAGCCGTTCGAGGAGCTCGCGGCGACCCCAGAGGACCCCGATCCCGGTCGGGCCAAGGGTCTTGTGGCCCGAGAAGCAAAGGAAGTCGGCCCCCAGCGCCTGGACGTCGACGCTTCGGTGGGGCGCCGATTGCGCGGCGTCCACGACGACGAGCGCGTGGGCGTCGTGCGCCCTCTCGGCGATCTCGCGGACCGGGTTGACGGTCCCGAGGACATTCGACACATGGGTGAGCGTGACCACCTTGGTCGGTCCCCCCAGCCACCGGTCGTAATCCGCGAGCTTGAGGCGCCCGTCGGGGTCGATGTCGACGAACTCGAGGTCGACCCCCGAACGCTCTCGGAGGAAGTGCCACGGGACGATGTTCGAGTGGTGCTCCATGATCGTCGTGACGACCCGGTCGCCCCGATGCAGGAGACTCTGGCCGAGCCCGTTCGCCACGAGGTTGAGCGCCTCCGTCGTCCCGCGGACGAACACGATCTCGTTCGGATCCGGAGCGTGGAGGAACTTCGCGACGCGCTCGCGCGCCCCTTCGTAGGCGTCCGTCGCCTCCTCCGATAGCGCGTAGACCCCGCGGTGGACGTTCGCGTTGAGACGGCGATAGTAGTCGTCCTCGGCCGCCAGGACCTCCGTCGGCTTCTGGGACGTCGCGGCCGAATCGAGGTAGACGAGCGGACGCCCGTGGAAGGTCCGGGAGAGGACCGGGAAATCGCGGCGGATGCGCTCGACGTCCATCATCGTTCCCTCACCACGAGGAGCTCGAGGGGTAAAGCGGTTCGGTCGGCGACGTCAGTTCGACCGAGCGCCGACCTTGACCCAATCGTAGCCCTTGGCCTCGAGCTCGATGGCCAGTTCACGGCCCCCCGAGAGGGCGATCACGCCATCGACCATCACGTGGACGCGGTCCGGGTTGAGGTACTTGAGGATCCGTTGGTAGTGGGTGATGACCAGGATGCCGGCCGAGGCGTCGTGGAGCTTGGCGACGGTCTCCCCCACGGCACGGACCGCATCGATGTCGAGCCCCGAGTCCGGTTCGTCCAGGATCGAGAAGACGGGATGGAGCGTCGCCATCTGAAGGACCTCGACCCGCTTCTTCTCGCCTCCGGAGAATCCCTCGTTGAGCGACCGCTTGAGGAGCGCCTCGTCCATGCCGAGAAACCCGAGGTGCTTCGAGAGGTCCTTGCCGAACCCCTCGGCGTCGGCGTCCTCCATCGTGTGGCGTTGCATGTACGCCGTCCACAGGAACTTCGAGAGCGAGAGCCCCGAGACCTCCTGCGGGTACTGGAAGCCGAGGAACAGCCCGGCGCGCGAGCGCTGGTCGACGCTCATCTTGAGGAGGTCCTTGCCGTCCAGGATCGCCTCCCCCTGCGTCACCGTGTACTTCGGGTGGCCCATCAAGGCGTAGGCGAGGGTGCTCTTTCCCGACCCGTTCGGCCCCATGAGCGCGGTGAGCTCGCCCGAATCGAGGGTGAGGTTGACGCCCTTCAGGATCTCCTTGCCGGCGACCTGGGCGTGAAGGTCGCGGATGACGAGCGTATGCTTCGAGGGCGTCGCGGTCGCCATGGTGCGGTCGGCGATATCAACCGATAGGGTTATTTAAGCATAGTGCGGTGTGTAAACTCCGACGAGCGAGAGCTCCCGGTGGAACCCCAAGGACCCATGACGGCGAGCGGGGCCGACGTCCGCGTCGGCGAAGGGACGCGTGGGAAGATCCTCGAGGAACTGGCCACCGGCCCGCGTACGGCCGGCGACCTTGCGAAGACGCTGGGGATCCAAGAGAGCGCGGCGCGGGGCCACCTCGAACGCCTCGAGGCCCGAGGGATCGTCGTGCCCACCTTCCACCGCGAAGGGGTGGGACGCCCGCGCAAACGCTACCTCCTGACGTCGGACGGCCAGGAACTCTTCCCCCGGCGCTACGAGCTCCTGCTCGATTCCGTGATGGAGGAGCTCCTCGCCCGCGAAGGGGAGGGGTTCGTCTCCGCGCTCTTCGCCGAGGCGGCCCGTCGCATGGCCCAGCAGATCGCGATCGAGGTGCCGCACGGCCAGGGTCGCGAGGAGCGCGTTCGGGCGCTCGCGCGGGCCCTCAACCACCTCGGCTTCCGATGCCAGGTCGAGGAGGCGAAGGACGGAACCGTCACGATCACGCGAAGCAACTGTGTGTTCCGGCACAACGCCCTCACGCACTCCTATCTTCTCTGCGACGTCTTCGATAAGCACCTCACCGAGGCCCTTCTGGGTCAGGTGGGCCTCGACCTCAAGGACTCGATCGGACGCGGGGGGGTGCGGTGCACGCATCTCATTCAGCTCCGTTGACCTCGAGAACGAGCGCGGCCGCAGGCCCTCCGACCGCCCTCTTCCCCGCCGGCGATCGTGGCACTCCGGTCGGAACGCCGGGGCACGTTCGCGCTCCCAAGACGACGCTCGTGCTGGACGCCACAACCTTCGCGCGCCTTTCGCGCCACGCGGAGCGGACCTACCCGGAGGAGGCGTGCGCGCTCCTCATGGGTCCTCACGTCGACGGGCCGACCCGCCGGGTTCTTCGCGCCCTACCCCTCCCGAACTCGTCCGCCGCGGACCGTTCCCATCGGTTCGAGATCCCCGCCCGGACCCTCCGCGCCCTGGACGAGGAGCCATCGGACGGGGAGAACGGGATCGTCGGAGTCTTCCATTCCCACCCGGATGGTCCCTCGGACCCTTCCGAGATCGACCGCGAGAACGCGTTACCCTCGTACGCGTACCTCATCCTCGAGGTCGACCACGGGACCGCTCGAACGTGGGGAGCCTTCGAGCTCGAGCCCGAGCGACGAACCTTTCACCGTCTTTCAGTGTCGGTTCACGGGATCATGCCGACCGCGAATCCGTCCCACGGCCCCCGCGAGGACCGATGACGAACGTGACGGTGCGGATCCCCTCGCCGCTGCGCGCGCTCGCGGGCGGACACGGCGTCGTGAGCGCGGCCGGTGCCAGCGTCGGCGAGGTGTTGCGGGAGGTCGGACGGGCCCACCCCGGCCTCGGCCATCAACTCTTCACCGATGAGGGAAGGCTGCGGAGCTTCATCTCCGTCTACTTGAACGATGAGGACGTTCGCTCGCTCGCCCGCGACGCCACCCCGGTGAAGGACGGCGACGTCGTCGCGATCGTTCCCGCCCTCGCGGGGGGAAGCGGGCCAACGAGGTCACCGCTCGACGATCGCGCCGGTTCGATGGGACCCCTCTCCGCCCCGGAGCTGCATCGCTACAGCCGCCACCTTCTCCTCCCCGAGGTCGGGGTGAAGGGGCAGAAACGGCTCAAGGCAGCGAAGGTCCTTCTGGTCG
>JBOGRS010000076.1:0-7693 GCA_050749685.1 Thermoplasmata archaeon | reverse complement strand
CCCCGGAGCTCCTCGCGATCGCGGATGGCTACACGTTCGACGTGGGCTTCCGTGCCGACGATCGCGAGCGTATTGGCGAGGAGCTCTTCCGGATGACCCGCCAGCGTTGGGCCGTCGCCCGCCACCTCTGGTCGAAGGAGGCGTGGGACTTCTTCGCGGTCCACGAGATCGGACCCGACCGGCTCCACCACACCTTTTGGAAGTACTTCGACCCGACCCATCCGCGCTACGTCGATCATCCGAAGTTCCGCCAGCTGGTCGAAGACTACTACGCCCTGATGGACCACGAGATCGGGGCGTTCCTGAAGGTCGTCCCGGACGATGTGGTCGTGATGATCCTCTCCGACCATGGCAGCCAAGGGATGGTCGGGTGCTTCTGCATCAACGAATGGCTGATCGAACGGGGGTACCTTACGCTCCGTTCGACCCCCCCTGCCGGGACGCCGATCGAGAAGGCCGATGTCGACTGGTCGAAGACCGTCGCATGGGGAGCGGGCGGGTACTACGCCCGCATCTTCTTCAACGTCCGAGGGCGCGAACCCGAGGGGATCCTGCCACCGGAGGAGCTCGGAGGCACGGTCGCGCGGCTCGCGGAGGAGATCGGCGAGGTCCGACGGCCCGACGGCGCCCGACTCGGCGCCACCGTCCGTGCACCGTACGAACTCTATCGCGAGGTCAACGGGGATCCCCCCGACCTCATGGTCTACTTCGGGGACCTGACGTGGCGTTCGGCCGGGACGCTCGGGCATGGTCGCCTCTTCCTCAGCGAGAACGACACCGGCCCCGATGATTCGGTGCACTCGTTCAACGGCGTGTTCGCGGTGCGCGACGCCCGATTCCCGGAAGGGCAGCACGTCGCGCCCGCGAACGGGATCGACGTGGCGGCCACGATCCTTGCGCGCATGGGCGTGGCTCGACCGAGCCGCATGCAGGGGACCCCGATCCCCTCCCTCGCCCCGCACGCTCCGTAGGTGGAAGGTCGCCCGAGGCTCCCGACCGACCGCGACGGCCGTCGGTCCGTACGCCGAACGTCGGGGGATGCGGGGAGTCTAAATAGGCGCGACGGCATCTTACTGCATAGTTCGTGGTGCAACAGTGGCCAATCTTGCGGATTCGAAGGGTCGTCAGCCGCTGTTCTTCCCGTCGGAGATCTCGGGACCCTCCCGACCGCGCCGCATCGGGGTCACTCACGTCCTCGATCGTCTCCATGGATTGGTGCGGGAGGAGATCGAGCCCCTCGCCCCGTTCATCGACGTCGTGAAGATCGGCTGGGGTCTCCCCCTGCTCCTGCCGCGCGACCGGGTCCGGGCGCGGATCAAGTTCTACCACGACATCGGGGTGGAGGTCTCCACGGGAGGTACGCTCCTCGAATACGCGATCACCCGCGACAAGACCGCGGCCCTCATGGACGAGGCGCGCGAACTGGGGTTCGACATCATCGAGATCTCGGACGGGATCATCGAACTCTCGTCCGCGCAGATCCAGCGCCTCCACGGTGAGGTCGTCCGACGTGGTCTGGACGCGTACATCGAGGTCGGGAAGAAGAACCCCCAGAACCAGCTTTCGCTGCGCGAAACGCTCGACCGCATCTCACGCGCGCGCGAGCTCAAACCGCGCAAGGTGATCGTGGAGAGCCGGGAGTCCGGGCGTGGCGTGGGGATCTACGACGGCGAGGGGGCTATCAAATGGGATTGGGTCCGCACCATCCTCGCCGATCACCCGCTGGACGACCTCATCTTCGAGGCGCCGCTCGAGACCCAGCAGACCCAGCTCCTTCAGGAGTACGGCGCGGGGACGAACCTCGGGAACGTCGCGCTCACGAGTGTCGGTCCGCTGGCGTCGCAGCGCCTGGGCCTCCGCGGGGACACCTTCGGCACCCTGAGGACGTCCCGCTCCGTCAAGGGACCGCCCGCGACCAAGTTCCTCTACTTCCTTCTCGAGACGTACCGGGGTCTCGACCAGAGCGAGCTGGTTCGGCTCTCTCGCCTGCCCCGCCGCACCGTCCAGAGCGGGCTCGAATCGCTACGCAAGCAGGGTCTGGTCCACGAGGGGGTCTCGCTCGTCGACTCGCGCCGCCGCGAGTACCGGCTCGCGTAGGCGGGGTCGCCTCTCCCCTCATCGGGGGTGCCGGGGGGTCCGGTCGGGGGAAACGGGTCGCGCGTGAAATCAAGTTCACTTCGGTTTCATCGGCCCGAGACTCCCCTCCCGGACCGAGGGTAGGCAACGATGGACGGCCTCCGCGAGGGGCGATGGTGGAGGATCGTGAGCTCCACCCTGGTCCTTACGGGGGTCGCAGGATTCCTGGTGGGGATCCTGGGCGCCTTTCCCGTTCCCGGCGTAGTCCGGCGGTCGGTAGGGTCGGCGGCGTCCGACGGGGTGACCTTCCCCGTCGTCGCCTCGTTGCTGTTGGGCGTGGGCGCCGCAGCCGGGATCGGAGTGGCGTCGATCGTCTCCTTCCGGTCGATTCCCTCCGAGGACGTCGAACCGAGGCCCACGAACGGTGGCGGTCCCGGGGGAACCCACCCGACCGCGGGCTCCACCACCTGACGGACCGTCCCCGCACCTTTCATGCCTCGAAAAGCTTCGGGGAACGGTTCCGTCCATGACGACGCCCTCCGATCCTACCTCCCCGTCCGACCGACGGGAGCGACAGCGCGCGTTCTGGCACCGGACCTATGCCGAGGACCCCGCGTTCTTCGGCGACGACGAGAGCGATTTCGCCCGGTTCTGCGGTCCGATCCTGCGTTCGGAAGCGAGGATGGTCGAGATCGTCGAGCTCGGCTGCGGGTACGGACGCGACACCCGCTTCCTGGCCTCCCTCGGGTTCCACGTTCGGGGCGTCGACCTGACGCGGGGGGGGATCGGTCCGCGGGAGGCCGGCGATGCGAGCTGGGCGATCGTCGAGGCCGATGGGCTCTCCTTCCTCCGCCGCCAGCAACCGGGGAGCCTCGACGCGATCTACTCGAACTTGCTCCTCAACATGGACTTCACCGAGGAGGAGCACCGGGCGTGGTTCTCCGCCATCCGCGCCGCCCTGCGACAAGGGGGGCTTCACCTGTACTCGGTCCGCTCGACGTCCGACCCGTGGTACGGGCGCGGTCGCCCGATGGGTCCGGACACGTTCGACCCCTCGCCCCACGGGATCACGATGCACTTCTTCTCCCGGGATTACGCCGACCGATTGGCCCGCGACGGATTCACGGCGGTAACCCGGGTCGAGCGCGACGAGGGAGCCGGCGAGTTCCCGGTGGTCCTTTGGTACATCGTCGACCGCCGGGACGGACCGGGGCCGTGATGTCGATCCCCGTTCGCGCGGGGGGCTCTCCCTAATCGGACGCGCCCGGAGCGAGGGTCTTCGCGCCGGGTCGTAGTTCGATCCAGATGCCGTCCGGGTCGAGGACGTAGGCGGTGGGGATCCTCCCCGACCCGGGCGGCTCGACCTTGACGGTCACGCCTCCTACGCGCAGGCGGTCGACCGCCCGGAACACGTCGTCCACCACGAACGCGAGGTGGTCGAGCTCGTCACCCTCCCGGTACGGAGGCGAGAAACGATCCCCCGAGGTGTAGGCGTTGAGCTCGAGGCGCCGTCCCGAGGTCGGGCACTCGAGCAGGGCGATCTCGCCTCCGGTCTCCGTGACCGGGCCCCGGAAGACCTCGCGAAGGCCGAGGAGGTCGCGGTAGAACGCGAGCGAGCGCTCGAGCTCACGGACGCGAATGCCCGTGTAGTCGAAGCGGAACATCTCTCTCTCCGATGGAGCCCGGCGACCCTCCCGGTGGGTCGGGCCCGTGGTCGGTGCGTCCCAGAGGTGCGCTCCCTCCCGATAAAGGCATCACGGGCGGGCGGGGAAACCCTCGAGGAGCTCGTCGATCGCGGCGCGCGGGTCGACGGCCGTCGCGACCGCGCTCGCGACCAGGATCCCGACGCTGCCGAGGGCGAGCGCCGCCCGTACGTCGGCCCGATCGTGCACCCCCGCGCCGCACAGGACGAGCGTCCGGGGGGAGATCTTTCGGACGGCCTCGACGGTGCCCGAGACGATCCCCGGGTTGGCGGTCGAGACGGCCCGGTCCCCTCCGATGAGCTCGGGGGGCTCGATCGCGAGGTAGGGCGGGTGAAGGCGGGCGAGGGAGCGCGCTTCATCGACGTCGCGGGCGCACACGACAGCGACGAGGCCCAAGGCGGTCAACCGCTCGACGGTCGCCCGCACCACCATAGGGGCGAGACGATGTTCCGAGTGGTTCACGAGGCTGCCACGACCTCCGGCGAGGAAGAGTGCCTCCGGGACGAAGAAGCCGGTCTGAGGACCGGCGTCCAGCGGATCGACGTGCTGGGCGACGACCGGGATCCGTAGGGTCTCCACGAGACGGCTCACGTCCATGGGTGCGGGAGCGATCGCCGCGGCCACGCCCCGCGAGCGCGACAGCGTTTCGAGGAGGAGGCCGATCCGTTCGGCGCCGTGGGCCACGCTTTTCGGGTAGGACTTGAGGTTGACGAGGAGGAGGGGGGCGCCGAGCGGAGCCTCCTCAGCCGTGGGGGTGGGTCGCCGCGGTCTTGGTCCGCCGCGAGCGCGAGCAGATCGCGTACTCGTCGCCATCGAAGAAGACCTCGCGGTCGGGGTGCTTGCGCTGGAGCTCGGAGATCTTCGAAAGGACGTCCTCGAGCGTGGTGTTTTCATCATTCGGATCTATCCGGAGGTGGACCGTCTTGTCGGACTTTTCGGGCACGTGCCCTGCCTCCACCATGACGTTCCGACGCGGGCTCCCTGCAGCGAGGCTTACCGGGCGGCCTACTAAAATGCTTTCACGAGGGGATCTGACGGGACAACTTATGAAGACCGGGGGCTCCTCGCGCCCCCGGAACGCCCCATGAAGGATCGCAGCGAGCTCGCCCAGGTCGTGTTCCACGAGACCCGTGTGATCCTCACGCGGGACCTCTCGGTGATGAACCCGAACCTCATCGAGGGGGCGAGCGGACTCGTCGTCGGCAAGCTCGCCAACTACACCCTCAAGGTCGCCTTCCCGGCGGTGACCGTCGGCGTGAACTGGCAGGACTGCGACATCGTCCAAGGCAAGACCGGGATGCCGACGTCGGCGGAACAGCCGCGGGTCGTCCCACGGCCACGATCTCCCGACGACGAGTAGGCCGCGCCGCCACGGTGGCGAGGAGGGAGGTTGTCGACCCACCCCCGTAGGGCCGGGGTGCGCTTGCGGGACCGGATCGGTTCCCCGCTCGTCGGGGACGCTCCCCGGCTCCTCCTCCTCGGAAGCGGGGAATTGGGCCGCGAGGTCGCCCTCGAGGCGATGCGGTTGGGGGCGGAGGTGATCGCCGTCGACCGCTACGCGAACGCCCCGGCGATGCAGGTCGCCCACCGCCACCACGTCGTGCCGATGACCGACGGCGCCGCGCTGCGAGCGATCGTGCGGCGGGAATCGCCCGACGTGATCGTCCCGGAGATCGAGCAGATCGACACCGAAGAGCTCGTGCGCCTCGAGACCGAGGGGTGGACGGTCGTTCCCGGAGCGGAGGCGACGCGCGCGACGATGGACCGCGAGAGGATCCGCCGGCGGGCGTCGGAGCGCGCGGGGGTGGCCACCTCCCGGTTCACGTTCGCGAACGACCCGGCCGAGGCCCGTCGGGGAGCGGAGGAGATCGGCTACCCGTGCGTTGTCAAGGCGATCATGTCGAGCTCGGGCCACGGGATGAGCGTCGTCCGCCAGGCGAGCGACGTGGACGCCGCATACCGGGTGGCCGCCGAGCACGGCCGCGTCCCTCATCCCCGCGTGATGATCGAGGAGTTCGTCCGGTTCGACGCGGAGGTGACGATGCTGACGCTCCGCCACTTGACGCCCGAAGGCTCCGTCGCGACGACCGTGCTCGCCCCGATCGGCCACGCGCGCCCCGCGACGCTCTACCACGAGAGCTGGCAGCCCGCGCCGCTCCCGCCCCCATCGTCGCCGGGCTCGAACGCACCGCCCGCGCCGTTACGGATGAGCTGGGGGGGATCGGGATCTTCGGGGTCGAGTGCTTCGTGCGCGGCTCCGACGTCCTGTTCAGCGAGGTCTCGCCGCGACCGCACGACACCGGGCTCGTCACGCTCGCGAGCCAGTGGAACTCGGAGTTCGCCCTGCACGCGCGGGCGATCCTCGGCCTCCCCTATACGGGTCCCGAAACGGTCGTCCCCTCGGCGGCCCACGTCGTCCTCGCCCCCCGGGCCGGATGGGCGCCCTCCTTCGGGAACATTGTCGCCGCCCTCGCTCCACCGGGGGTCCGCCTCTTCCTTTTCGGAAAGCCCGAGGCCTATCCCGACCGCCGCCTCGGCGTCGTGGTGGCACGAAGCCACGACGTCGATACCGCGCGCGGACTCGCCGAGAAGTCGGCGCACGCGATCGAGGCCCGGATCGCGATGGGAACGGTCTCGGCCCGGGGGAGTTAGTGTCCCGGGCGGCGCTCCGCAACCGTCCGGCCGCATCGACGCAGAAGGGGAGGGAACCTCGTGACGCGTTGGGAGGAGATGGCCGAACGGTGGGACGCCAAGCAGGGGGAGACGGGCGACCTGTGGCACCGAGCACTCATCGACCCCGCCCTCTTCGCCCTCATCGGGGATCCCTCGGGCCTCCGCGTGCTCGACCTCGCAGCCGGGAACGGGTACGTCGCACGACGCCTCGCACGTTCCGCGGGTCACGTAGTGGCCCTCGACCGCTCGCGTCCGATCCTTGAGGTCGCGCGGCGCTCGTACCGAGCGTCGGATCGGGAGGTCGAGTACGTGGTCGGCTCGGCGACGGACCTCGCCATGTTCCGCGCCGCGCCCTTCGACCTTGGGGTGCGCGACATGGCGCTCGACGACATCGACGATGCTGCGCGCGCCCTCGGCGAGGTGAGCCGCGTCCTCACCATGGCGGGCCGGCTCGTCTTCACGATCGCGCACTCCGGCTTCGATATGGGCGACCGGTCGAGCTGGGTGATCGAGCCCGCCGGGGAGCCGGGGGGACGTCCGAGGATCTCCCGGAAGGTGGGAAGGGTCCGCGAAATCTTCGCGGGGAAGGTCCCGTGGGACGGACCAACCGGCACGATGTGGTCGACGCCGAGCTTCCACCGTCCGCTTCCGTGGTACGTACGTGCCCTGCCCTCGGCCGGCATGATGATCGACGCGATCGAGAAGCCCGCGCCCGACACCGAGTTCATCCGGTCGAGCCCTCAAGGCCCCGGGATCGCCGAAATACCCCTCCATCTCGCGATCCGGGCCCTTCGGGTCCGATGAGGACGAGCGGTGGCGTCGACGCGAGGTGGAGCTCCGCGTTGGGACTGGAAACCTCGTAGCTGTTCACGGGATTGGTACCGCCAGCTCGACCCTCGAGGCCGGGCTCTCGAACGGCTCGCTGATCCATATCCCGTGTTTCTTCGCTTCGCGCTTCCCCGAGCCGGCGCGCCGACGTTGGTCGACCCTTCGGCCCACCCTCGTCGGTGGAGGCCCGCTCTCCACGCGCGTCACTTCCGCCGCGCTCCGGCGTAGCTCCTCCTGGAGGAGGGTCATCCCGCGTGCGAGGATGTTCCTCGCCGCGTTCTCGTCCCGGTCCCCTTCGAAGCTGCACGGGCACCGGTACGTTCGATCGGAAAGTTCGAGCGGTGGGTCCGCCCTCCTCCCGCACCTGGAGCATTCCTGCGTCGTCCCTCGGGTCGGGACCGAGAGGCATCGAC
>JBOGRS010000075.1:0-8018 GCA_050749685.1 Thermoplasmata archaeon | reverse complement strand
ACGGCCCTCCCGGAGCGGGAGAGTGTCGCCGAGAACGGTCCACGGACGAAATAAAGGGAGATTCTTGGTATAAGAATCATCCGACCGATCCGGTCGACGCCGTGAGCCACCCGTTCGCGCGTCCTTTGGCCCCGCGCACGGGTTATACGTCACCCACCGGGGAACCGCCACCGGCGGCCGGAGGCGTCTCGAGGACGATCTTACCGAATACGTCGGGCGCGTCGAAGCGCCCCAGCGCCTCGAGGGCGCGATCCGCCGGGAAGACGCGGTCGATCACCGGGTGCAGCCGCCCGGCGCGGAGCTCGGCCAGGACCGCATCGAACTCCCGGGCCGTCGCCATCGTGCTCCCCCGCAAGGATGCCTGCCGCCAGAAGATCGGCCGAAGGTCGACCTCGACCTTCGGACCGGCCGTGGCCCCGATGATGACAACGCGGCCCCCGCGGGCGAGGGTGCGCACCGAGCGCGCCACGGTAGGGGCGCCGACCGAATCGAGGACGACGTCGACCCCGCGCTTACCGCTCCATTCCCAAAGGACCCGATCGAGCGGATGTTCGGCGTCGAGGAGCACGACATCGTCGGCCCCGAGCGCTCGGCAGCGCTCCGACTTTTCGGGCGAACGGGTCGCGACCACGACCCGAGCCCCCCGCCACTTCGCCACCTGGATCGCCGCGGTCGCCACTCCACCCCCCGCGCCGACGACCGCGACCGTCTCGCCGGCCCGGAGGGCCCCGGTGGTGAGGAGCGCGCGCCACGCGGTCTGGAAGACGAGCGGGGCCGCGGCGCCCTCCTCGAAGGTGAGGCGCTCGGGGAGAGGGTGGACGTTGCGTCGCGGGACCACGACGAACTCCGTCGCGGTCCCCTGCGTGTGCTCCCCGACGATCCGAAAGTCGCGGCACAGGCACTCCGCGCCGGCCCGGCAGGCGTCGCACGTACCGTCCCAGAGGCCCGGGTTGAGGAGGACGCGCTCGCCGGCGCGAAGGTCGTCCACCCCCTTCCCCGTCGCGTCCACGACGCCCGCGCCGTCCGAGCCCAGGACATGGGGTCGCTCGACGGGGACCCCCGGAATGCCCTCGAGGACGAATCGGTCAAGGCGATTGAACGCCGCCGCGCGCACGCGTACTCGGACCTCCCCGGGTCCGGGCTCGGGGACCGGAACGTTCACCAGGCGGAGTCGCTCGAGTCCTCCGTGCTCCGCGAAGCCGAGCCCGATCACGCGGGCCCTCCGGACCTCTCCCATCGGGACGTGCCGCCGCGGTCCTCCACGTGGATCCCGGCGGCGGCGAGCTCGTCGCGGATTCGGTCCGCTTCGGAGTAGTCCCCGCGCGATCGCGCGCGCGCCCTCGCTTCCAGGGCAACGCGCACCACCCGCTCGAGCTCGCCCGTCCGATCGGAGGGGGGGGGATGGCCCCGGCACAGTCCGAGGACCTCGTCCGCCCACCGGTAGGGGCCGGCGAGCGTTTCGAGCGCCGTTCCCGAGAGCGCGTCGGAGCGATCCGCCCATTCGCCGGCCGTCTTCGACCAGACGAAGAGACGGGCGATCGCCTCGCGAGTGTTGAAGTCGTCGGAGAGCGCCGCGTCCATCTCCTCGATGGTCGCCGATGCGGCCGCGCCCACCTCCTCCGGAAGCTCGCGTCCGGCGCGCTCTACCCCGTCCCGGTCGAGCGCCTCGAGGAGCCGTCGCCGAGGCATTTCGAGTCGGGCGTAGGCTTCGAGCGCCTCCTCGAGGCTCTTCCCCGGCGTGAAGTCGAGGGGACTGCGGTAGTGCGCGTTGAGGTAGTAGAAACGGACGACGTCCTCCCCGAACGCCTCGATCGCGTCGGCGAGGCGCGAGACGTTGCCGACCGATTTCGACATCTTCTCGCCGTTCATGTTGAGAAGGCCGTTGTGCATCCAGAAGTTCACGAGGGGGGCGGAGCCGGTCGCGGCTTCGGCCTGGGCGATCTCCGCCTCGTGGTGCGGGAACTTGAGGTCGAGCCCGCCCCCGTGGATGTCGTAGCGATCTCCGAGGAGGCGCACCGTGATCGCCGTGTCCTCGATGTGCCAGCCCGGCCGCCCCGGCCCCCAGGGACTCTCCCAGGTCGGCTCGCCGGGGGTCGCCGCCTTCCACAGCGCGAAGTCCTCCGGCGCCCGCTTGGCGTCATCGACCTCGACCCGAGCCCCGGGCCGGAGCGCCTCCGTCCGTTGTCCGGACAGCTTGCCGTAGCCGGGGAACTTCGCGACCTCGAAGTAGACGGACCCGCGGGCCGCGTAGGCGAAGCCCCGGTCGACGAGGGTGCGGATCTGGGCGACGATCTCGGGCATATAGTCGGTGGCGTGCGGGTAGTAGTTGACCGACCGGATCCCGAGACGCTCGCAGACGAGACGCCACTCGACGAAGTGACGCTCCGCGAGCGCGAGAGGGTCGATCCCACCCTCCCCCGCCCGCTGGATGAGCTTATCGTCGACGTTCGTGACGTTCTGGACGTAGAAGACGCGGTAGCCCCAACGACGCAGCGCCCGCGCGACGACGTCGAAGACGACCGCGAAGCGGCCGTGGCCAATGTGCGCCTCATCGTACGGGGTGAGGCCGCAGACAAAGAGCCCCACCTTCGGCGGAGTGATCGGCACGAAGAGGCGGGTCTCTCGGCTGAGCGTGTCGTAGAGGCGGAAGCGTCGCATCGACGTCACACCCCGGCGAGCGCCCTACGCACGTCGTCGACGAGGTCGGTCGGGTCCTCGATCCCGCAGGAGAGCCGTAAGAGCCCGTCGGTGATCCCTTGGGCCTCGCGCTCGGCGCGCGGAACGCTCGCGTGGGTCATCGATGCGGGATGATCGACGAGCGATTCGACGCCGCCGAGGCTCTCCGCGAGCGTGAAGACGCGAAGGCGGCGCAGGAAGCGCCGCGCCGCCGCCATTCCGCCGACCAGCTCGAAGCTCACCATCCCGCCGAAGCCGTCCATCTGGCGGGTCGCGAGGGCGTGCTGGGGGTGGTCATCCCGTCCGGGGTAGTGGACCGTGCCGACTTTCGCGTGACCGGTGAGGGCGTCCGCGACGGCGGCGGCGCCCGCGCAGTGGGCCCGCATCCGTACGCCGAGGGTGTGGAGGCCGCGCTGCACCAGGAAGCAGTCGAACGGGCTCGGCACCGCGCCGACCGCGTTTTGCAGCCAGGCGAATCGCTCCCCCAGCTTCCGGTCGGCGAGCACGAGCGCGCCTCCGACGATATCGGAGTGCCCGCCGAGGTACTTGGTGGTGGAGTGCAGGACGATGTCGGCGCCCCGCTCGATCGGACGCTGGAGGGCGGGGGACGCAAACGTGTTGTCGACCGCCACCAGGGCGTGGGCGCGGTGGGCGGCACGCGCCACGCCGGCGATGTCCGCCAGCCGAAGGAGCGGGTTGGACGGGGTCTCGAAGTAGACCAGCTGCGTGGCCGCGCTCCCGAGCGCGGAGCGCAGGGGTTCGGGGCGCGTGAGGTCGACGTAGTCGACCGCGATGCCGAACTGCCGCCGGTGGTGCTCGAACAGGCGGTACGTGCCGCCGTAGAGGTCGTTCCCGGCGACGATCCGGCTCGCCGAAGGGAAGTGCTCGAGCAACGTCGCGAGCGCGCCCAGGCCCGAGGAGAAGGCGAGTCCGACGGTGCCGCCCTCCACCGCGGCGAGCGCCCGTTCGAGGGCGGCACGGCTCGGGTTGCCACTGCGGCCGTAGACGTAGCCCTGGTGCCGGTTCGGCGACGATTGGACGAAGGTGCTCGAGAGATAGATCGGGGTGTTGACGGCCCCGGTGAGCGGATCCGGCGGCTGCCCGTCGTGGATGAGCCGAGTATCAAATCGCATGCGATCCCCCGCGCACCGAGAGATAGGCGACGATATCGTGCCGGGTCAGGACGCCGAGGATGGCCCCGGTGGCGGGATCGCGGACGAGCACGGCGCGCTCCGACTTGAGCGCCCGCAGCGCATCGCCCACCGGCGCGTCCTTGGCGAGCTCGGGGAACGGGCGTCCGACGAGGCTGCCCACCGTCCGGTCCAGGGTGGATTGATCCTCGAGCGTGGCCCGGAGGAGCTCCTCCTCCTGGACGCTGCCCACGTTCTCGCGCCCGGCGAGGACGGGCATCTGCGAGATCCCGTGACGGCGCAGGGTCGCGAGGGCGTCGCGCACGACCGTGATCGGCTCCGCGCTCACGAGCGCCGGGACCGTCTCCTTCGCGGCGAGGAGGTCGGCGGCGGTCGCCCCGGCGTCCAGGAACCCCTTCTCGCGCATCCAGTCGTCGGAGTAGAACTTCGAGAGGTAGCGATCGCCGGAGTCCGGGAGCAGGACGACGATCGTGGAACCTTCCGGAACGGGGCGTTCGGCGAGCCACTTGAGGGCGCCGGCGACCGCCGACCCGCTCGAACCGCCGACGAAGAGCCCCTCCTCCCGAGCGAGGCGTCGCGCCATCGCGAACGATTCGCGGTCGTCGACCTCGACGAACTCGTCCATGAACTGGAAGTGGATCGACTTCGGGACCAGGTCCTCCCCGATGCCCTCGACGAGGTAGGGGACGGCGCGCCCCACCTCCTTGGTGCGGAAGTAGGGACCGAGGACCGACCCCTTGGGGTCGACGGCGACCACACGGACCGACGGTCGATGCTCCTTGAGGTAGCGGCCGACCCCGCTCAACGTCCCTCCCGTGCCCACCGTCGCGACCACGGCCGTCAAGTTCTGGCCGCCGTCCTCGACGACCTCGGGGCCGGTCGTGCGGTAGTGCGCCTCCGGGTTCTGATCGTTCTCGTACTGGTTGGGATAGTAGGAGTTCGGGATTTCGTGGGCGAGCCGCCGGGCGACGGAATAGTGGCTCATGGGATGGTCCGGGGGAAGTTGGCTCGGGGTGACCACGACACGGGCCCCGTAGGCCCGAAGGAGGCGGATCTTCTCCGCGCTCATCTTATCGGGGAGGACGAAGACGGCGCGGTAGCCCCGCACGGCCGCCACCAACGCGAGGCCGACGCCGGTGTTGCCGCTCGTCGCCTCGACGATCGTCCCGCCCGGTCGCAGGAGTCCCCGACGCTCGGCGTCGTCGATCATCGAAGCGCCGATGCGGTCCTTCACCGATCCGCCGGGGTTCAGGAACTCGAGCTTCGCCAGGAGGCGGTAGGGGAAACCGCGCGTGACGCGCTTCAGCGGGACCGCCGGGGTGTGGCCGACGAGGTCGAGGATCGACTCGGGCGCCGGCGTTCGGCTCGTCACGGGCCGGCCGGAGCCGGCCTCGCGCATTAACCCTTGCCGACCCCCGCCGGCACGGGAGCCGTCATGGTTAAAGGGAGGGGGGGAGTGATGGGACATCTCACGGTCGAACGATGATCGGAACGTTGGAGGCCGACGTCCTTTCCGCGCTGCGCGAGCTTCGGGAGGCCCCCGCCCGGGACGTGCGCCGGCAGTTGGAGAGCAAGGGGGTCAAGGTCGCCTACACGACGGTCGGCACGATCTTGGGCCGCCTATGGACGAAGGGGCTCGTGCACCGCCACCGCGAACCATGCCGGGGCGGAGAGCGCTACGTCTACCGCACCGAGGACTTCGAGCGAACGTACCTGCGCGGTGTGCTGAGGGGCGTGGTTTCGCTCTTCGGTCCGGCGGGCGTCGTACACCTCAATGAGGAACTCTCCAAATTGAATCCGGCCGAGGAGCGCGAGCTGAGGCGCCGGCTCGGACTCTAGACCGTTCGGGGTCGACCATGTTCCCGCCCCCGGTGGGACTCCTCTACACGCCCGTCATCCTCTGGATGGCCACCGGACTCGGTCTGCTCGTCGCCTTCCGCCGATCCGCCCCGCCGGTCGTCCTTCGGCTGGCGTCGGTCTTCTTGGCGACCTGGGCGCTCCTCGCGACGACCACGCTCGTCTGGGTGCTCGCGAACGGGGGCGGTCGGGGCGTTCTCGCGCTCCTCCGTTCCCCCTCGCTCCTCTTCGACCCGCGGTATGCCGAGCTATGGGTCGCCGGTGCCGCCGGCGCCCTCACGATCTTCGTGCTCGCCTTCACGCTGAACCAGCTCGTCGGCCGCGGCTTCCTCAACCTCCTTCACCCCGTGACGATCGCCTGGCCGGATCGCCTCGCGCGCCCCCTCGAACGGACGAGCCTCCTGGGGTTCGATTCGCCTCGGGCCGAGGCGTTCTCCTTCACCCTCCTCGAGCTCGGAGCACGGTGGTCGCGGCCCTGGCAACGCCACGAGGTCATCCTCCTCTCCCGCCCGCTCCTCTCGCGCCTCTCGGGCGAGGAGATCGAGGCGGCGGTCGCCCACGAGCTCGGCCACATCCGAGGGCTCGATGGCCGCTATCTCACCTTCCTACGGACGTTTGCCCGGATGATGCGCTGGGACCCGATGATCGCCTACCTCGCGTCGACGCTGACCCGCAGGGAGGAGTACCGCGCCGACGACGAGGCGGTCCGTCTCACGGGGCGGCCCCTGGCTCTCGCACGCGCCCTCTTCAAGGTGAGCGCCCCGGATACCCCGACGCCGATGCGCATCGCCTCGGCGTTCCTCGGGGGCGGGGGACGCCACCAGCACCGGGATACCATGGAGCGGATCGAGCGTCTCGTCCGGATGGCCGAGCGCACGAGCGTCGAGGCGGGGTCGGTTGAGTAGGCCCCGACGTGTCGAGGACCGCCCCGGCCGTCGCCCGTTCACGGTCGCCCTCGTGCTCCTCGTGGTGGGGGGGGTGGGCGCCGCCGGGACCGGAGCGACCCGGGGGGTGACCTTCCCCCCGCTCCCGGTCTCCGATGGAGGCGCCCTCGTGACCGACCTATCGGCGCCATCGGTGCCCGCCGGCGGGAGCGGCACCCTCGCAGGGAATCTCCATGATCCCCTCAACGCGACGATCACCTCGATCTCGGTCACGATCGCGGTCTATGCGTTCGAAGCGACCCCTGGGGGTGGGGGTCCGACGACTCCTCCGGCGGGAGTCCCGGTCGATCTCACCGACGCGCACACTTCGGGGACATCGATCACCCTCGCGCTCGCGGACCTGGCCGCGAACCGATCCGAGGGATTTGGGGTCGACGTGGTCACGAGCGGGAATGCGCCCGCGGGGGTCTACGCCGTCCGCATCGGCGTCGCCTTCGTCGAGGGGGGAACGGCATACCGGTTCGAATCGCGCGGCTACTTCTCCGCGTCCCAGTGGCAGAACGCGACCCAACTTCCCGGCAATCGGTCGACGCTCAATCTCTCCCGCCTCGGAGTCTCGGGGGTCGTCCCCGAGACCGCCGTCCAGGTCGAGCCGGCATCGATCGCGCCGTACCTCTACGGGGTCCTCGCCGGGGCCCTCGTCCTGGCGGGAGCGGGGGGGTACTATGCCGCCCGCGTCCGGCCGAAGTCGAGCTCGGGGGCGAGGGAGGCTCCGGACGCCCGCAGGGCGGAGAGCGCCTTCGGGAAGAGCCGGAGGAGCGACGGAGATTGACGGAGGAGCTGGCGCGCGACGTGCGTCGGGAAGTCGATGTCCCCGAACGCAACGATCGACGCGGCGATCTCGGCGCCCTGCAGCGCGTCCACGATCCGTTCGAGGTCGGCGTCGGTGAGGCGCGTGAAGAGCCTCCGAAGGTAGAGCGCCTTCGATAGCTCCTCCCCGAGGACGTCCCTCCACGCGACGTCGTAGCGGGCGAGCGATCGCGCCGAGACGTCGTTTTCCGTGAGGGCGGCATGGGCCACGTCGGCGAGGATCTCGGCGGAGCGCATCCCCGTGAAGATCCCCCCGCCGCTCAGGGGTTTCACCTGGGCCGCGGCATCCCCGACGAGCATCGCATGCGCCGTCGAGGTCGATGGGACGAGCCCGATCGGGATCCCCGACACGAGGTAGGCCGTCGGATTCTTGAGGGACGTGGCGAACCGCCGCTCGACGTGATGCACGAGGCGATCGAAGTAGGCGCGGGCGGAGGTGCTCCCGGCCCGCGCCGCCACGCCGACCCGGGCACCTCCGCCCCCGTCCGGGATCCACCAGCCGAACAATCCGGGCGAAAGGTCGTTCCCCAGGTAGATCTCGACCTGGTCGGGGTCGCCGGGGCTCCGCGGGAACTCCGCT
>JBOGRS010000074.1:0-8348 GCA_050749685.1 Thermoplasmata archaeon | reverse complement strand
CGTCGCTGTCGATCGCGCTCACCTTCGTCCTCTCGGACCGCAACTTCGGGACCCACATCCTGGCCGCGGCGAACGGGACGCCCCTCGGCGGCGCGCTCCTCTACCAGAACCTGTTCTGGTTCTTCGGCCACCCCGAGGTCTACATCATGGTCCTGCCGGCGTTCGGGATCATCTCCACGGTCCTCCCGAAGCTCGCGCGCAAGGACATCTTCGGCTACGGTGCGATGGCGATCGCGCTCGGAGCGTTCGCCGTGCTCTCCTTCGCGGTCTGGGAGCACCACATGTTCGTCACCGGCATCTCGACCAACGTCCGCTTCGTGTTCATGCTCTCGACGATGGCGATCGCCGTACCCTCTGCGGTCAAGACGTTCAACTGGATCGCGACGCTCTGGGGGGGTCAGATATGGATGGCGGTTCCGATGTGGTTCTGTTTCGCCTTCATCACGGGATTCGTCATCGGGGGGCTCTCCGGGGTCATGCTGGCCTCCATCCCCGTCGATTACCTCTACCACGCGACCTACTTCGTGGTCGCCCACTTCCACTACATTCTGCTCGGCGGGACGCTGATGGCGATCTTCGCCGGGATCTACTTCTACTTCCCGATCTGGACGCGGCGGTGGTACAATCAGCGCCTCGGCCAGGTCCACTTCCTCCTCACCTACGTGGGCGTGAACCTCCTCCTCTTCCCGATGTTCATCCTGGGCGCGGAAGGGATGCCGCGCCGAGTCTACACCTACCTCCCGACCTCGGACTTCCAGTTCTGGAACTTCCTCTCCTCGGTGGGCGACATCGTCCTCGGGATCGGCCAGCTCGTCTTCGCGTTCAACATGGTCTATAGTTACTTCGCCGGCGCGCCGGTGACCGCGGCCGACCCGTGGGCCGAGCCCGCGCCGAGCCGGATGACCGGACCGGTCGCTCGGGCTCCCGCGCCGCTGCCCGGACCCGTCACCGCGGCGCCGACCGAGACCACGGCGTAGGACGGGCGACGATGCGCGGTCACGACCTCTTCCGGTACGTCGTCGTCGGGGCGCTGCTCTTCTGCTACGCGACGATCCTCCTCGGGGGGAACGTCATGGCGAGCGACGCGGGCCTCGCCTGCCCGGACTGGCCGTCCTGCCACGGCACCTTCGCCCCGCCGCTCACCGGCGGCACCGGCATCGAATGGTCCCACCGCCTCGCCGCATTCGGTCTCTCGGTGGTGATCCTCGGACTCACCGTCCTCGCCTTCGCCTTCGAGCGACGCCGTCCGGTCCTCCTCCGCCTCAGCGTCGGGGCCCTCGTCACCGTCGTCGTCCAGGCCCTCCTGGGAGGGCTCGTCGTGGAGAGCGACCTCGTCGTGGGGGTGGTCCTTCTCCACCTCGCGCTCGCCACGGTCCTCTTTGCCGTCCTCATCGTCCTCGCGCTCGTGGCGAACTTGAAGGAGATCCCGCCTCGCTGGACCGACTGGGCCCGACGAGCGTCCGATGAGCGGCCGATGACCGCCGACGAGGTGGCACGCACGACCGCTCCCGAGACCGGCTCGGGCCGCGGCACGCCGACCTCGACCGGGTCGTCCGGATAGGCTTCGGCCGTCCCTCCGCATACCGTGTTATATGGCCGCGACCGCTCCGACCGATGTGATCGCCGCTCCTCCCGCCGCGGCGCCCCGAGTGGGGGGATGGCGGGACTACGTGACCCTGGCGAAGCCCGGGATCACCGCGCTCATCGTCCTCGTGGCGGTGGGCGGGTTCGTCTTCGCCGCTCCGGCCCGGATCGACCTCGTCCGTCTGGGGTGGCTCGTCCTCTTCGGGGCGATGGCCTCCGCGGGGGCGGCGATGCTCAACCACTACCTCGACCGCGACGTGGACGGGATGATGCGCCGGACGCGCACGCGCCCCCTCCCTCAGGCGCGGATCGACCCGAGCGCCCGGGTGGCCGTCCTCGGGCTCGCGTTCTCGGCGGTCGGCGTGGCGGGGGCGACGCTGGCGCTGAACCCCTTGACCGGAGTGTCGATCCTTCTCGGAGGATTCACCTATGTGGTCGTCTACACCGCATGGCTGAAGCGCCGCTCGAGCTGGAACATCGTCATCGGAGGGTTCGCGGGGAGCGCGCCCGCGCTCGCGGGCAGCGCCGCCGCGGTGGGCGGGTGGACGCCCGGCGTGCTCGCGTTCGCGCTGCTCGTATTCCTCTGGACGCCTCCCCACTTCTGGAGCCTCGCGCTGCTCCTCAAGGACGACTATCGCGCGGCGAGGCTCCCGATGCTCCCGGACATGGACGATGTCGCGTTCTCCGCGCGCGTCGTCGTGATATCGGCCGCCCTCCTCGTCCCGGCGACGGCGCTCGTGGTCTGGCTCGGTCCGGTGACCCTACCCGCCCTCATCGCCCTGGCGGCGCTCGGCCTCCTCTTCGTCGTGCTCGTCGCTCCCTTGTGGCGTTCCTCCGAACGGCGGACGGCCCGCCGGGGCTTCCTCTACTCGGGGCCCTACCTCCTCGGGGTCATCGGAGCGCTCGTCGCCAACTCGGCCCTGCTCGTCCACGGGTTCTCCCCCGTCTTCTAGCGGGACCGTGCGACCCGTCGTGCCGAGGGCCCGCTGACCTTATCTCAAGCCCCTGCCTCGTTACGTCCATGACCCCATCGGGTGCGGTCGCCGGGGACCGTTCCGCCGGAGAGATCCTTCGCCAAGCGGAGACAGCGCTCAAACGATTCGGTTACTCGCGGATCCCGTCCAACGTGCGGGAGACGGCGGTCCAGCCCGAGTTCTGGGTCCAGGAGGCGGGGGTGCCCCGCCGTACCTTCCCGGTCTTCGTCGCGTCGGGGACCGACCCGGCCCCACCGTCCGACCGTCTCGCCGAATGGATCCGCGGCGCGCAAGGTGCCCGACGCCCGACGAAGCGGGCGATCGTGGTCGTCCCCACCGACGTCGAGGCCGACGCGGAGTGGCAGAAGGTCCGTGAAACGGCCCCCTCGCCCCTCGATCCCGAGCTCTCGATCCTGGTCCTTCCCCCGCGGCCGTCCGGGGAGGACGGTCCGCACTGGCACGAGGTCGTGGTCTCACCGAAGGAACTTCTCGGGCTCGCCACCGGGGTCGTGGTCGGGCTGTTCCGCCGTGCCCACGCGAGCGAAGGATCCGCCCAGGTCGATTTCAGCGAGCTTCTCGAGATCCTGCGCAGCCGCTTCCGGGTCGACGTCGCGCGCTCGCTCCAGGTCGAGAACGACGAGGATGCCCTCTTCATCCTCTACCATCTGGCCCAGCGCGATTCCTACGCTCCCGGCGACCCCGGCCCCAACCTGCACGCGATCGTCCTGCGCCCGGCGGGACCCGCGGCGCGCCTCCCCTGGTTCGCGGCGTAGTCCGGGAGCCCCGCTCGAGAAGTTGGGACGGTGGGGACCGAGTCGTTAAGAACCCCGGGCGCCCTTTCACCCTCGAGACGCGATGGTCGACACCGTCGAGAACCCCTACGCGTTCGCTCCGGGCTCGTCGACGCCCGGCGCCGGAGTGAGCGCCCAGGAGGGCGTGAGCGAACTCTGGGCCTTCTTCTACCTCTCCCTCGCGAACACGCTCATCATCGCCGTCGCTGGGATCGTCGCGTGGTGGTTCGTCCACTGATTCGTGCGCTCACCCCAACGGTTATCTCCCCCACGCCGGTCGGCGGCCGCGACGTCGCCCATGGGGCCGTGGGGTAGCTTGGACCATCCTTCTTGCTTGGGGTGCAAGAGACTCCGATTCAAATTCGGACGGCCCCACTCCGGGCCGTACGAGCGTCGGACGGCAGGATAATCCCGCGCGGGAGCTTGGTACGGTCATGGGTCGACGCTTCGTCGCCGAGCGCCGTCACGACCCCTACTACCGGGCGGCGCAGCAGGAGGGGCTTCGCTCCCGAGCGGCGTTCAAGCTGGAGTACCTCGCCGCGCGCTTCCCGATCTTTCATCACGGTGACCGGGTCCTGGACCTCGGTGCGGCCCCGGGCGGCTGGTCGCTGGTCGCGCGCGAGACCCTGGGCGACCGCGGGGGCGTCGTCGCGGTCGACCCGCGCGGGATCGAACCGATCGCGGGGGTCGAGGTCGTGCGCGGACGCGTAGGCGACCCCGAGCTCGTCCGTCGTCTCGGTCCGGACCCCTTTGACGTCGTCCTGTCCGACATGTCCCCGCGGATCAGCGGGGCGTACGCGACCGATCACGCCCGCAGCGTCGAGCTCGTCTCGGCCGCCTTCCATCTTGCGCGCGGCGTGCTGCGCGAGGGTGGGGTGTTTGTCGCCAAGGTGTTCGCGGGCGACCTCCTCGACGAGCTCCAGCAGGAGATCGAGCCCGCCTTCGCGAAGGTGATCCGGACGAAACCCCCCGCCTCGCGCGAGCGCTCCTCCGAGCTCTATCTGCTCGGGATCGGATTCCGACATGCCTCCCCCCGCCCGCCCGCCTCAGCGTGATGGGTGGAGGAGGTGCCCTCGCTCCCCCGCGATCCTTGAGGTTGGGGGGAAGCGCCGAGTTTCCGAAGGGTTCGCAGCGTGAGGGCCCACATATATAGCTCCGCAGAATAGCGCCCAACCGCCATTTTTGAGGGTCGTTAGGTGTGATTCGGTTCGGACCCGCAGGTATCCCCCTATCGTGCAAGGGCCGTACGCTCCGGGATGGCATCTCGGATGTCCATCACCTCGGCCTGACCGCGATGGAAGTACAGTTCATCAAGGTCAATCCGCTGACGCGCGTCGCGCTCGACGAGGAGGTGGGGAAGTCCCATCGCGAACTCCCGCTCCAGCTCGTGGTCGAGGTCGACGCCGGAGCGAAGGGTCCGGGGGGACCGAGCGCCCCCGCGCTCATCGCGCCCGTGAAGAAACGGGAGTCGATGACGAGCCTCTCGTGGAGCCTCGCGAAGGATTACCCCGACCTCCAGCAGACGCGGGCGCTCGCCCGCGCGCTCGACGTCGACCTCACGCTGCACGCGCCGTACTACGTCGACTTCTTCGGGAGCCAGGAAGCGCGGGAACGCTCCCTGCGACAGATCCAATGGGCGAGCGTGCTCGCCGAGGGGCTCGGGGCACGCCTCACCGTAACTCACCTTGGATTCTACGGGAGCGGAGAGCGCGCGGACAGCGTCCAGGACCTCACGCGCATCGCCGGGGAGCTCTCGAGCTGGCTCAAGGAGTACTCGCACGGCACGGTCCGGCTCGGGATCGAACCCAGCGGACACCCGGACGTCTTCGGCTCGCGCGAGGAGGTCCTCGACCTGGCCCATCGCGTGAAGGGGATCGTTCCCGTGCTCAACCTGCCCCATCTCGCCGCCCGCGAGCGCGTGAACTTCGAGGATCCCACGCTCCTCAAACCGCTCCTCGATCAGTTCATCGAGGCGAGCGGAGGGTCGCTCTACCTCAACTTCTCGGGCGTCGAGTTCTACGGCCCCGGAGAGTTCCGCCTGACGCCGATCAAGCGGGGCGAGCTTCGGTTCGACCCGCTCGCCGAGCTCTTGGCCGAGCGGGACTACGACGTCACCGTGATCTCGAGCTCGCCGCTGCTCGAGCACGACGGCATGTACATGAAGCTCCTCTACGAGCGCGCGCTCTCGAAGCGCTGGGCGAAGCGCCACCAGCAGGCCGGCGCCGCGGCGAAACCGAAGGGAGCGGTCGCGACGAAGGGGTCGGCGCCGTCGAAGGGCCCGGCGAGACCGCCCCAGCGGCCCGCCAAGCGACCGGCCCTCGTGAGGTCCGGTGGCCACGGCAAGGGAGGCGATACGTCTGCCCGCAAGCGCTCCCACTAGCGCCGCCATCGTCCGGCGCGCGATCGAATTCATCGGCGACCACGTCTCCGCGAGCCTCGAGTCGGTGCCCACAAAGACCATCGACCGCGCGATCGATCTCCTGCAGAAGGCCCCGGCGATCTTCGTCTACGGAGCCGGGCGCAGCGGAATCATCGGCCGCGCCTTCGCGATGCGCCTCGTCCAGCTCGGCCTCACCGCCTACGTGATCGGGGAGAGCGTCACGCCCATCGTGCGTCGGGGCGACGTCGTGTTCATCCTCTCCGCCCGGGGGGAGAGCTACTCGAGCATGCAGACCGCCAACATCGTTCGACGGGAGGGCGCCGACCTCATCGTGCTCACCGCGCGACCCACCTCCAAGCTCGCGCACGCGGCCACCCTGCTGATCGCGCCCAACCTGCCGGAGAACGGGGAACGGGCCGAGCTCGCCCCGCTGGGGACGCTCTTCGAGGCGGCGAGCCTCCGCCTCACCGACGCGTTCGTCGCCGCGCTCATGCGCGCGCGCGGGGAGACCGAAGAATCGATGCGCAGCCGCCACGCCATCATGGTCTAGCGCTCTCTCCGACGGCCCTCAACCTTTAATTCGGCAGCCCCTGTGCCCGCCCTCCGTGGCGCGGAGCCCCGACGCGAAGGAAGGCACGCTCGTTCCCCTCCCGACCCGCTTCTTCGTGACCAGCGGCAAAGGGATCAACAAGACGAGCGAGCTCAACGCCTTCGACCTCGGGCTATTGCAGGCGGGTATCGGCGAGCAGAACCTGGTCTCCGTCTCCTCGGTCCTGCCGATCGGCATCCGCCAGGTCGAGCGCATCCCGATCGCCCGCGGCGCGATCACGCACTGCGTGCTCGCCCGCCACGGGGGCGGCGAGGGCGAGGTCATCAGCGCGGGGATCGCCTACGGTTTCCGGACGGACGGTCAGGGCGGCTACGTCGCGGAGGGCCACCTCCATGGGACGCAGAAGTCGCTCAAGGAATTCCTCAAGTGGCGCATGGAGGAGATCGCCCATTTCCGCGGCGTCGAGCTCCGCCGCATTCACTACCGCACCGAGGAGCTCGTGATCCCGATGGACCACTACGGGGTCTGCATCGCCGCGTGCGTCTTCCTGCCGTAATCCGACGCCATCGACGGCGGGCAGGTCCGAAGGCTCCCGCGTCTCAGAGGAGCTTACGGAAGAGGAGCTTATCGTCCAGGCTTCCGTCGATCACGAGCCGTCGGGTGACGAGAGCCTTCATCGGGCCGATCTCCTTCGTGATGAGCCCTTCGAACGTCACGACGTCGGTGTGGATCGTCACGTCGGCCCGGGGGGGCCGGTCGCTGCGCAGGTTGGTGAGGCGACCGTCCTTGAGGTCGATCGCGTACCGCCCCCCGTCGGCCAGTTCGAGCGCGATCGTCCGCTCGAGGCCCTTGAGCTCGTCCCGCACCGCCGGGGTACGGTCGGCGTGGCGGTTGAACCGCTCGACGAGTCCGGCCAGCATCTCCTCGACCGTCACGCGAAGCTCTCCAGTCGGCGAGCCGAACGTTCGCGCATAAGCCTTTGCGTCGGGGCCCAGGAACGACGGAGCCACGACGCCCCGTCACCTTCCCGCCCCACGAACGATCGAACGAAGCGTTGTGTTGCCGGGTCGGAGGGGTAGCCGCTTCCGATCGGTTCCCCGATCGATCGCTCGAGCCGGGCGATCGCCCGATCGCGCGCGACCTTGGCGACGATCGACGCGGCCGAGACGACGGGAACGTCCACGTCGGCGCGGTGCCGCGCGTCCATCGTGCAGGCGTGGCGCGACAGGGTGAGGACGCGGGCACCAAAGCGCGGCGCGACCGGATCGCATGCGTCCACGTGGACCTCCGTCGGACGCGCGCGACGCACGAGACGCGCGAACGCGCGTGCCTCCAGCTCGTTCAACTTTCCCTCCCGGACCCAGGGGTCGAGGTGCTTTGGCGTCAACGTCACCGTCAGACGTTGCCCCACGTCCTCCAGCGCGGCGAAGATCTCCTCGCGGCGACGCGGCGAGAGCGTCTTCGAATCCGCGACGCCGAGATCGAGGAGGCGCCGTTCCCGCTCCCGTCCGAGCACAAATCCGCCGACGACAAGCGGGCCGATCCAGCTCCCGCGCCCGGCCTCGTCGATCCCGAGCACGCGGCCGGGTCCCGTGGGTGCGCGGAGGCATTCGAGCGACACGAGCGTGAGGGGTGGGCGGCCTCCCGGAGTCGGTACGGTCCCAACCCCTTAAGCCCCGCGTCCGCTTGGCGAGCATGATGATCGAGGGACTCTGCGTTCCGATGGTCACGCTGTTCGGGACCGACGGATCGTTGGACGGGGCCAAGAACGCCCGCTTCGCCCGAGCGCTGTGCGACGCCCACGTCGACCACGTCTTCGTGCTCGGGTCGATCGGGGAGTTTCCCCTGATCACGGAAGCCGAGCGCAAGCTCCTCCTCGAATCCGTGATCGAGAGCCTGACGTGGCGGACGGACGCGTGGGTCGGTTGCGGCGCGCCGTCGATCGCCCTCGCGGTGACCCGCGCCGTCGCCGCCGAAGAAGCCGGGGCCGCGCTCGTGATCGCGGTGCCGCCGTTCTACCTCCACCCGACCCCCGCGGCGATCGCACGCTACTATCGTGCCCTGCACGA
>JBOGRS010000073.1:0-8383 GCA_050749685.1 Thermoplasmata archaeon | reverse complement strand
TCTGGGACTACGCTCTCGCCGACCGACGGGACTCCGGGTTCCGCGACCACCGCTCCGTCACCTACCTCGACCAGCAGGCTCGGCTCAAGGACGGGCGCGCCGGCGACCCCGAGGGACTCGGTCGCGTCCCCTACGACATAGCCCGGGACTGCCTCCAACGACTCGACCTCGGCTACCGGGCCGGGTTTCGACGCGGCGGGGCGACACCGACCGCCCCCGGACACGCCTAGGGCGCGTAGGCGACCGTAACCAACCCGTTACTATATGGTCAACTAACCCAATCGGTAAGCTACGGGCCGGGCTATGGAGTGGACCCCGAAGGACCTCATCGAGCGACTCATCGCCGCCCTGAACCGGGGCGGCTCCGAGGAGTCGATGGAGCTGTTCACGACCGATCCCGTGGTCCAAGCCGGGCCGTGGTTCACCGAGACCCTCCGCGGACGACCCGCGATCCGCTCCTTCCTGAACAACTATCTCTATTCGCTCCCGGGCATGCACTTCGAGCTCAAGGAGGTCTACCAGGCCCGCGAGGAGGCGGTGGCCACGGTGCACGTCTACGCTACGATGTCGCAGGTGAACCCGGATCCGGTGCATATCCCCTTCTGGCAAGGTGGGCACAAGCTCGCCTTCAAGGGAGCGTTCCGATTCGCCTTCTCGCGGGACGGGCACATCCGCGAGCTCCAGATCTTCGGCGACGAGTCCAACGTGGAGTGGTTGCCTCGAACCATGGAACGAAAGACGGACGGATCGAGCATGACGTCGGCGGGAACGTAGGGAATCGGGACGTTCGACCGCATTCCGCTCACCTTCGAATCTCCACCTTGCGACCCCGCTTCCTCGGGCAGAACGTTGGCGCCAAGGAACGCAACCCCGACGTCGCTCGTCTTGGCGTGAAGCCTTCCATGGCTGTCTGTGGGGGTGCCGCACGCGCGAGGAGCCATGTTCCGCCAACACGAGCGGGGTCCGCACATGAACCCCCGCGACAGTGGCCGACGAGGACCAAGGGCCGGGTGTAGTTCTATCGGCCCGACCCTTGGCCGCCGCCTGCGAGAAGCGAGGGTAACGCCGTCCGGGCGTTCCACGGAACGTCGTGGTGGCAGCGGTTCGAGGAGCAGATCCTCGGCCCACTCGAGCCGGAGAAGTTGTCTGAGGGGAAAGGGAAGAAGTGGTTAGGCTATGCCGAGATGCGCCGGACTACGGGAGGGCGGTCGGTCCAACGGAACCGGTGTACGAACCGCTGCCGTAGGCAGTGATCGTATCGCCGGTGCCGAATCCAATCGCAGCCGTGGCCGTAGCTGCCGTCACGCCTGAGTCGACCCAGATCTCCATCGTAGGCGAAACCGTCGTAGAGGTCGAAAGCGCCGCGACTCCCGCGCCCGGAGTCCAAGTGGCCGCTCCGTTCACCTGGATGGCCCACTCGGTCTGATTGAGGATGACAATGCTGATCTTCGCCAACGGTAGGGCGGATCCCGACGCGGTCTTTACGACGAAGCTCATCTCGGAGACCGTCGGCCCACTGGCCGCGGAGATCGAGACTTCCCAGCACTGGTGACCCGCCGCGCACCATGATGTTCCAGTTCCGGTCTGCTGCGTCGCGCTTCCGAACCCGTACGTCGTTCCCAGCGGCGTGCTCCCCGGTCCGTGGGTCAGGCCCGAGATCAGCACGTACAGCACGGCGGCCAGCACGACCGTGATCGCGACGAGTAGAATCGTTGCGATGATCGGCGACACCCCGCGCTTCTGCGCCTTTCTCCAGCCTCTCGTTCTCTTGCCAAAGACGTTCATTCTCGTTTTTCCTCCGGTGGGGCCTGAGCCCCCGCGAGGGTGGTGTTTGTTGGCTCGGGGTATTTAGATACAGCGGTGGAAGAGTGGGCTCTGGTCGAACGTCATGTCGACCCGTGTCGATTTTTTGAAGTGTGGATGGATGCGCATAGGACGAGTACCTTCCAGGGTCACATTCCGGTGCCGGTCGACCGGGTCCCCTTCGCCCCCATTCCGGCGGGCTCACGAGAAGCTCGCTCCAGGGGTCCTGGATCCGTAATGCTGGGAGCGGGCTTCTCGGCATCATATAGTCGGCCGGCCGATCGCCCGACGCGACCTCGCTCGGCCCGATCGAGTATCTGGAGTCCAGGATAGGGTGGGGTCGGGCTCTTCGACCTCCTCGGGCATCTGAGGGACGCTTCTCGGGTCGGCCCCCACCGCTAAGTGTCACGGTGCCTTCTGCGGTTGCGGAGGTCGAAGGATGGCGGCAGAGGTACCTTCCTTCCAGGACAAGGGGCGGTGTCAGGAACGGGTCGCACGGACTCGATGCATCTTCAAGGACGGACATCCAGGGCTGCATGTGTGCGTTGGGTCGTTCGGCTCCCAGGTCGCGATCCGGGGCGACGCCCCGCTCCCCGAGGACGAATGGATCTCCCCTCAACCACCCCTTCTGGAGTCGCCGGGTCCCTCCGAAGCGGGGTCGAGCGAGGGTCGGTGGAATGGCTACATGCGAGGTCGTCTTCTCGCGGAGATCCGTGAGGCCGGTGTGGGTGCGCCCTGCGACTGGATCGCGAACCTCCCCCGTTTGCGTCGGCGAGAGGACGATCGTTCCGGCGGCACCTCCGACGCGCCCACCCCATGAACCGAATCGCCATGGTCCGTAGGACTCCGGACCCCGAAGGGCGTCCGGTACGCCATCGAAAGGGCCAACTTCGGGACCGAGGGGACGGGAATCCAAGCCCACCGTCCCGCTCGGACCCGACTCCGGAGGCCGGGGGGGCACAACGCCGTTCCATCTCGCCGATGTCGACCGGCCCATGCCGCCGGGGGGTGCGGGCCGCTCCGGTGCTGGGACGATAATGGATCGCGCCAAGTTCGGTACGGTGGCCCATGCGAGGATCGACATCCTCAATCCCGTGAGCGATCGCTCGCTTGCGAAGATGGCGGGGCGGCTCCGGCTTGGCACGCGTTCACGGGTCCTGGACGTGGGGTGCGGAAGGGGGGAGTGGCTGGTGCGACTTCTGGAGGGCGGGGGAGGACGGGGTGTCGGGATCGACCGCTCCGCGATGCTCATCGATGATGCGTGGTCGCGAGCGCGCGCCCGACTTTCGGCGGGGCGGGCCGCGTTCCATGTCGCGGACGCCCGCCAGTTCCCCCTGGCGCCGAGATCGTTCGACGTCGCCATCTGCCTCGGTGCCACGCATGCGCTTGGAGGGCGAGAGGAGGCGCTCCGAATCCTTCGCCGCGTGGTCCGGCCGACGGGACGTGTGGTGATCGGCGAAGGATACTGGAAGCGTCCCCCGCCGCCCGAGTACCTGCACCTCCTGGAAGCCACCTCCGACGAATTCGGCGATGATGCGTCGAACGTTCGGGCCGGCCAACGTGCGGGGCTCACGCTCGAGGCGGAACATCGGAGCACCCCGGCGCAGTGGGATGCCTACGAAGGGAGCTACGCCGCCGGGGTGCGGAGATATCTCGCGGACCACCCCGAAGATGGCGATGCGTCCGAGATGAGGGATCGGATCGATCGTTGGGAGGCGGGATATCGAAGGTGGGGTCGCACGACTCTAGGGTTCGGGGTCTATCTTTTCCGGGCGATCTGAACCACCCTTCGGCCCTGCCCGTCACCCCGGGACGTGGTCGATCGTCAATCGGGCTCGACGGGGGCATCTTATCCCCGCTCGGAGACACCACGGAGTTCAATGCGCGATCCGGCGATAGGGGCGATGCATTTCCTGGGCGAAACCGGACCGCACGAGCGGGTCGCTTTCACCCGTCCCGCTCTGATCCGTGTGAAGAGGGCGAGGTACCTCGAGATCTCGGGTCGAGGGGCCCCCGTGAGCCCCGAGTTCCGGACCAGCGTCGACGCCCTCTTCCGGATGGGGTGGACGGTGAAATCCGCCCGAAAGGCGCACGGCCACGATTTCAAGATCGGCCGGCTCGAAGGGCTCTATTGGGGGATCGACCCTCACTCGCGCGGGGTCGCCCTCCCGGAGGGCCTTCGTTGGCGCCTGCTCCTTCGGGTCCCCGACGACGTGCGCCGAGAGGCCCTACGCGAGGCGATGGAGATCGTCGACCGCCGACGGGGCAACCCGAGGGTCCATGCCGTGACGCTCACCGACGTGGCGGAGGGCGAATGCGTCCAGTTGCTGCACGTCGGTCCGTTCGGGACCGAATCCGAATCGCTGCGATTGATGGAGGAGTTCGCCCACGCAAGCGGACGTGAGCTACAGGGTCCGCATCATCAGATCTACCTGTCGGACCCGCGACGGACGCCTCCGTCGCGACTTCGCACCATTCTACGCTACCCCGCGTCGCAGGTGTCCCAACCCCGAGTTTCCTCGCCCGAGACCGACCCGATTCTTCTCACCCCATAGACCCGGCGCGCGCGTCCCCCGCGCACGAGCCTCGGACCGGCACAGGGAAGAGACCTGCCGGGTGACGACCCGCCCAACCGAGGGCGATGCGAGAACCCGCCGCAAGTTGGATGGGCGAGACGACGACCCAGGGTAAGGTGACCACGCCCCGGGTCGCGGTGGGGACGGCCCGCCGCCCGTGCCCTCGGGAACCCGTCGTCTTCGGATCGCCGGCGCGGGGCGCCGCAATGCTCGTGTCCGGTGGTCGTGGGTCAAGAGAAGTCCTCATGTAGATATCCGGAGATGGGGACGTAGGCTACCAGTTTCGAGGCGAAACTTCCCTGGCGACCCGATCGAGGCACGCGAAACCCTCCGAATCGAACCGCACGGAGATCGCGATCGAGTTCTTGAAGGGGCTCGGCCCGGACGCGAAACGGCTTCTCGGCTACTGTACGCGATCGTGCCGGCATCACAACCCCTACTTCCCGGCGGGGATGCCCGCCCTGACCGACGCGATGGTGGAGGTCACCCGTACGTTCGCCCGCTCCCATCGCGCTACCTTCGCCAACCCTCCCTTCCGCGTCCTCCATACGATCGAGGAGGGGGACTTGGTCGCCGTGCACGCCCACCTCCGACCTTCCCCGTCGGGCGGGACGGTCCAGGTCCACATGTTTCGCATCCACGGCGACAAGATCGCCGAGTACAGGGACGTGAGCCAGGTCCTCCCGGCCCGATCCCGCAACCTGCACGGCGTGCTGAAGCGAGGCCGGCCTCGCCGCGATCGCGGTCGGGCTCCGGTCTGATGGGGATCCGGTCGAGGCGGTCTCGACGACGTGACCCTCCCGCGAGTTCTTATGGGGCGCTCGACCTCGGGGTGGGTCGATGAAGCGTTGGCCCTCCCCGGCCTATGCCGTCGCGATCGACTTCAGGGTGCCCATCGCCTTCGCCTACGCATGGTGCACGGATTACCGTCCGTACGACGGTCGGCTCTTGGGCACCCCGTACGAGCGCTGGGTCCTACGACGTGATGCACGGAGCGTAGTCTTCGAAGACCTGGGGAAGGCGGTCGACCACTGGTGGTGGCGCCGGACGACGGTGGCCCTCCAGCCTCCGGACCGCTGGACGGCGGATTCCATCGGGAACGTCCGGGAGGCTCGTCTCGAGTACCGACTCACCCCACTCTCGGAGGAACGCACGCGTTTCGCGCTCACGATGCACCGACGCCCCACGGGAGTCCATCCCCGTCAGCCTCCGAAGAAGGAGCTCGAATCCGAACTCCGGCAGATGTGGTCGCGCTACGGCAAAGCGATGGAACGGGACTACCGCCGGTCGCGTCCACCAAGGTCGTCGACCGGACGGACGCGCCGCGCTCCGTGACCGAGGAGCCAGGATCGTCACGCAGGAACGCCCGAGGCCTCTTCGGAACGGCCGGAGCCAATGCCGCGACGCCCGGTGGATCCGAGGGCGAGCGACCCAAGGGCTATTGGAGTGGTGTGCGTCACGGGAACGGATGCCCCCGCAGCGATCGGAGGGTTTCGTCCCGGTTCTCGGGTACCGGCTCTACTACCGGACGTTCGGGCGCGCCGACCTGGGGTCGACGCTCCTCGCCCTCCACGGGGGACCCGGAGCATGCCACGACTACCTCCTACCGCTGGCCGACCTCGCGGAAGCCGGCTACCGTGTCGTCTTCTTCGACCATCTGGGATGCGGTCGGTCGGAGGTTCCGACCGACCCCTCGCTCTTCACCCTCGAGCACCATGTCCGGGAGGTCGAGGGGATCCGCAGCGCCCTCGGACTGGGTAGGGTCCACCTCCTCGGTTCCAGCTACGGCGGGCTCCTCGCGATCGCCTACGCCCTCGCGCACCCGGACCGCCTCAAGAGCCTCACGACCGTGGGCGGTCTCGCGAGCGTTCCGTTCGCCCAGGCGGAGATGAACCGGCTCAAGGCCGTGCTTCCGGCCGACACGCTCGCGACGATGCAACGGTGCGAGGCCGAGGGTCGATGGGATGCTCCGGAGTACCAGGAGGCGGTTCGGGTGTTCTACCTCCGCCACCTCTGCCGCCTCGACCCGTGGCCCCGAGAGCTCACGTACGCCCTCGAACAGGCGGCGACCCACCCGGTCTACCGGACGATGAACGGTCCGAACGAATTCACCATCACGGGGACGATCCGCGACATCGATCTTACCCCGCGGCTCGGCGAGATCCACGTCCCGACCCTCGTCCTGGGCGGACGGTACGACGAGGTCACCCCGGCCGTGGCCCGACAGATCCACCTCGGCATCCCCGGGTCGAAATCGGTGATGTTCGATGCGAGCTCCCATCTCCCGTTCTGGGAGGAGCGCGACCGCTTCTTCGGAGTCCTCACCGGATTCCTGCGGTCGGTGGATCGAACGGACCGGACGCTCGCGGGGATGCGCGCGCATCAGATATAGGCGAAATTCCCCCCGTCGGCCGGGATGCGGCCGCGCGAATACGCCCTCTTAGTCGGCCTTGCGGGGGTCTGGGGACTCTCATTCGTCTTCTACCGGGTCGCCGTCCCGAGCCTGGGCGCCGGCCTCTTCGCCGAGCTGCGTGTCGCCATCGCCGGTGGCGCCCTCCTCCTCTACCTCGCGGCGGTCGGGGAGGGTCGATCCACCTGGCGACGTCTTCGATCGCGGGGACGGGAGTACCTGGTCGTGGGCGCGCTCAACGCCGGGATTCCGTTCACCCTCATCGGAGTGAGCGAGCTCACCCTACCCGCCTCCTATGCGTCGGTGCTCAACGCGACGATGCCGCTCTTCAGCGTCGTGCTGGCGCGCCAGTACCTCCACCACGCGGTCACCGGGCGTCAGGTCGTGGGGCTCGCGACCGGCGTGCTCGGCGTCGCGGTGGTCGTGGGAGCCGCTCCGTTCCCGCTCTCGCCGGCCGTCCTCGGGGCCGTCGCCGCGAGCACGGTCGCCGCCGCATCCTACGCGTGCGCCGCCGTCTTCGTCCGTCGGAGGATGGCGGGGGTCGCTCCGCTCGATCTGACCGTCGGTCAGCAGGTCACGGCCGCGGCCTGGCTGCTTCCCTTGGCGGCATTCGCGCTTCCCACCGCCCGCTTCCCCGCCATCGCGGTGGAGGCGGTCGTCGCGATCGCCCTCATCAGCACCGTCTTCGCCAACATCGTGTACTTCCATCTCCTTCAGCGCGTCGGGCCGACCTCCGCGTCCACCGTGACCTTCCTGATGCCGGTCTTCGGCGTCGTGTGGGGCAACCTTCTCCTGAGCGAACCGATCGGGCTCGGTTTGGTCGGAGGGTTCGCCCTCGTGCTGCTCGGGGTCGCGCTCGTGACCGCCACATCCCCGCCTCCGCCGTTCGTCCGTCGCACCGCGACGCCGTGATCGAAAGGGTCCCGCGACCCCGACGTCGTCCCTCCCGTCCCCTCGACGGGCGACGGCCGTCCCCGGTGCGCGACCCAGCGCGAGGGTCTAAGTACCCGCCCTCGCTTCGCGACCTCGATGCGAGGCATGCTCCTCGCCGCCGCGCTCGTGGTGACGCTGCTCGCGGTGCCGGCACTCCAGGCTCCCAGTCCCGGGGGACCGGCGCCACCGTTGGCCGGCGGGGTCCACCCGACCGGCGCGAGTACGACGTCCGTCGCCGGCCCCTCGACGGTCCCGCCGGCATGGGACCGGCCGATCCCCCTCAACGAGACCTACCTACCGACCCGCGGACCCACCCCCGCGTTGGGGGGAGTCCCCCTCTCCGCGGTTCCGGCCACGCCTCCCCCACCCGTACCTCGAACGACGCCCAGCGTGATCACGTTCCTCACGAACGCCCGCAACACGTCGGTGACGTCCAATTTCACCGCTCCTGCGGGACCCTGGGCGACGATCGTCCTCAACTTTACGGGCCGCGTCGTGCTCGGGGTCTACGACTCGTCCTATCGCGCCTTCATCGATCGAACCCAGGTGATGTTCGGTACCAGCCCCGAGTACGGCACCTGGACGGTCCTCGTGAACCTCACCGAGTTCACGAGCCTCTTCGAGTCCCCGGCATCGCTCACCTTCCTGTTCGGCGCGGCCG
>JBOGRS010000072.1:0-8531 GCA_050749685.1 Thermoplasmata archaeon | reverse complement strand
CAATCTTCTCCTCAAGGACGCGCGCGCCGGTCGCCTCCCGATCTCCCGACACGTGCGTCGCCCGTCGAGGGTCGCGCACGGCGTCGACCAGTACATCGCACGCGGCGAGCTCTCCGTCCTGAGCGCCCGCGCCCTCGAAGCCCTCGTGGAGACGCACGGGCTCACCAACGTCGAGCTCTCGCACGTGCTGGGCGGTCCCCGCGAGCTCGGGACGAGCGCGCTCAACAGCCTGGTCGCACGCCATCTCGCGTCGTTCGACAGGCGCATGGGGCTCTATCGCCCGAAGTTGGAGGCGTTCCTCTCGGCCGCCGAGCGCCTCCAGTTGCGCGAGGAGCCCCTCCCCTTCCTCCCGAACCCGGCGCTGCGCACGAGCGTGCAGGAGCTCATCGCCGCCGCCGATGCGCGGGCGACCTGCCCCCTGTGCGGCGATGCCCTCCCGCCCGGGCCCCGAGGGATCCTGTGCGCCCGATGCCAGTCCGAGGTGGGTGGAGCGACGCCGAGTCCCCCCGGCGGGTGACCCGAGGGGACCGCACGGAAGGGGAGCGGGCCTGTCGGGAATCTCCGCCCCCGGGTCGGCTCGATCGCCCGCCCGGCGGCCTTTGAACCCGAGGATGCTGGCTTAGAAGGCCAGTACTTTATCCAGACTAAGCTACAGGCCCGCGACCGGTTCATCGGGGTCCGTGCCTTAAGGATTCGTTCGCTCCCGGGGTCGCCCGCCGGAACGTCATGGTCCCGTCCGGAGGGCGGCGAGGAGCGCGCACTCGACGGTCAGGGAATCGGTCCGGGGAGGGGGCCGCGCCGCCGCGCCACGACCGTCGCGGGCGCCGTCTCGGTCGGAGGCATCGGGACAAAGAGGTCCTTCGTGTAGTACATGCTCTCCGCGTGACAGGAAGGGCAACGCAACGGAAGGCCGCTGACGACGAGCGTGGAGCCGTGGAGATCTTCGACGGCAAGGCGGGTCGGGAACTCCGTGGTGCACGACGCGCAGCGGACGAACAGGGTCGGCATGTCCCACCACCGGAGCGATGACTCGGGATGGCCCTTTATCCTGTGTCCGAAACGGCGGCGGGAAGACGGGACGGCCGCCGGCCATTGTCGAGCCCCCCGCGAGGGCGGCCAGCTTCTCCTCCGGCGATTGTCGATGGACGCGGGCCGGGGCGGCGGGCCAAGGTGCGCGCGTCACGGGGGTGGACGGACGGGTTCGATCGCCACGACGAGGGTTTCGGAGGACATGCCGCGCGGGTCGAGGTAGCGGCCGAGGAGGACCTCGCCGTGAACGAGCATCATCCGGCTCCGTAGGCCCCACGCGCCCAACCCGCCGTCCTGGTAGCCCGTCTCCGTGCGCTCGACCCGACGGAACCCTCGGGACGTGAACAACCGGAGGGACGGTGCGTTGTCCTCCTCGACGGCGGCGTAGGCGATGTGAAGACCGTCGGCCCGGAATCGGTCGAGAGCGTCATCGAGCAACGCGGCCCCCACACCCCGCATTCTCCGGGCCGGGAGGACGGCGATGTAGTAGACGTACCCCACCTGGGCAGCGAGACGTTCGAGCATCGCGACGCCCTCGAGCGCTCCGTCGCGCTCCGCGGCGCGCACGCGGACGACGCGTCGAAGCGTGCGCTTCGCGTGCCATCGATAGATCCCGACGAACGACGCGATCAGGAGCGGTACCGCGCGCTCCCGTTCATCACCGACGAGGTCGCGGATCGCGAGTTCGGGCATGCGAACCCCCGCCGTCGAGGTCTATCGATCGACGGTCGCGTCGACGCACTGCCGAAGCGTGGTTTCGACCTCGATGCCGAGGCTCTCGAGATCGGGGAGGGGAAGAAAGCGGCCGAGAAGTTGCGTCGGTCGCACGAGCGAGATCCGGCTCCGCCCCTCCTCGCGCGCGACGACGATCTTGCAGGGAAGGAGGAGACTCGTCCAGCGCGACGCCCTGAGGGCGGTCTCGGCGTGGCGGGGCGAGCAGACCTCGAGGATCACGACGGGGTCGATCGTCGCCCCGATCTTCTCCTTCAACGTCTCGTGGACGGCGATCCGCGCGAGGACGCCGAACCCACGTCGCTGCAGCTCCGAGGTAAGTCGCTCGACCGCGGTGTCGACGGTGATGGGGGTCTCGCGGACGTAGGCCAGCTCCTCGATCGGTGAACCCGTCATCGTCCGCTCCGCAGCGGGATGGACCGCACGGCCCCGAGGGGAGTTCGCCGAACCTCATGGCCCCATCGTACCTTCGACCGTCGCGAGGCGGACGACGTCGTGCCACCACCACCGACGACCGTCGTGTCGACTCGGACGCGGATCACGATCGTTCACTCCGGGCGGCTCGCGGACGGCGCGCGGGGCAACCCCGGAGGGACGAGCCCCGCGAGCAGTTCGCGAGGGGTGAGGATTCCGACCAGGCGCCCGTCGTCGACCACCGGTAGGGAAGGTAGGGAGTGGTCGAGCAGGGTACGGATCGCGTCTTCGAGCGTCGCGTCGACCGGCACCGCGATCGCGGGCGACCGCATGGCCTCCTCGACCGACGTCGTCTCGAGGAGCGCGCGCACCTGCGCGAGGAACGTGACCGGCTGGTCGTAGAGCCCGATCATGAACGCGTCGAGCAGGCCCCGGACCTCCGGCAGGCCGGAGGGGACCGGGATCTGTCGCGCGACCTCACGATCCCCGAGCCATCCGACGAGCCGACCTGTCGGATCGATCACCGGGAGGCCCCGGACATCGTGGAGCCGCATCTGGACGAGCGCATCGAAGAGGGAGGCACGAAGCCCGGCCAGGGCGGGCTTTCGGCGCATCACGGCGCCCGCCGTGAGCTTCACGGCCACGACGTCCACGATCGCGGGGCCCGCCGCCGCGGACGTCCCCTTCCGAACCACGCCGGTTCCGGCGGAGACCTGAGGAAGTAGGGTACGCGTCGTCATGGAGAGGACGAGCGCGCCCGGCGATATCGACTACCCGTCGAACCCAGTTGACCCGGCGGGGCGGAGCGGGTCGTACGGTCCCCATCGCGTCGCGCGAGCGGGGTCGGTCGCGCGGTGTCAACCCGGGTGAACAGGGGCATGATACTCGCCCGCCGCTATCGGTCCGCGACGGACCATGAGGCTCAAGATCGGTACGGTGGTCGCCATCATCGCCCTTGCCGCAGGACTCGTTCTCGCGACCTTCCTCGTGGGGAACGCTCTGACCCCGACGTCCACGGCGTCGCACCTTACCATCGAGATCGTTAAGGACACCTCGGGCCAGTATGTCTACTCCCCGTCCTCGTTCCACGCGCCCGCCGGCTCGACGCTGGAGGTGACGATCGTGAACTACGACCCGACGAACCATTCGACCTCCTGGGCGTACTGCAACGTCACCGGGACGATGGGCGACATGATGGGAGGTGCGTACGGCGGACCGGGGGGCGGCGGCATGTGGGGCGGGATGTGGGGAGGGGCCGGTCTCCATGGCCTATCCCCCGGGATGGTCTCCCACACGTTCACGATCCACGGGAACGGGTTCAACGTCAATGTCCCGGTGCCGGCGGCGCGCTCCGCGAGCGCGCCGGCGTTCGTCAATTTCACCATGGTACTTCACGGAGCGACGACGCTCGCGTGGAACTGTGAGGCGTTCGGTATGGGTCCCGAGCTCGGTCCCGGCGGAGGGATGGCCGGGGAGTTCACGCTCGACTGACGCGGGTGCGCGCGCGCCTCGGTACCGAGGCCGGCGAACGAGGGCGCGGGATCCGGGGGACTATCTCTCGCCGCGATACGGCCCCCGCTCTCACCAGGCCGCTCGAAGTGAACTGACCTTGACCTCGTCTATTTCATGCCCCCCGGGAATCGTTGCTCAGTCCTGCAAGTGCGCAGGTCGAACGAGGAACGATGTCCAGCGCAATCCTGCCTCCGGTGGTCGCTCACGACGAGCATGCCCTTTCCGAGGTTTCCGCGGAGCCCACTCCCACCGAGCCCAAGATCGAAGGACTCTCGATCATCCTGTTCTCCGGTGACCTCGATAAGGCGCTCGCCGCGTTCACGATCGCGAACGGGGCCGCGGCCATGGACCTCCCGGTGACGATGTTCTTCACCTTCTGGGGGCTCAACGTGCTCCGCCGCGAAGAGAAGGTCCGCACCGCGGAGAAGAAGACCACGATGGAGGGGATGTTCGGGCGGATGATGCCGCACGGTCCGAAGGACCTTCAGGTCTCCAAGCTTCGCATGGGCGGATTGGGCACGCGGCTCATCCGCCGCGAGATGGCGAAGAAGCACGTCGCCGGCCTCGACGCCCTCCTGCGCTCCGCGAAGGACCAGAACGTCCGTTTCATCGCGTGCACGATGTCGATGAACCTGATGGGGATCAAGAAGGAGGAGCTCATCGACGGCATCTCCTACGGCAACGTCGGCGCGTTCGTCGATGCGGCCGATCGTAGCCGCATCACCCTGTTCATCTAGGGGGACGGGCGAAGGCGATGCGGCGACCCCCGGCGCGCGTGGAGGCGATCTCCGACGAGGCTTTCGAGCTCGAGGCGGAGACCCTGAGGGCGCTCGCCCATCCGAAGCGCCTCATGATCCTTCACCTGCTCGGCGACTCGAGTCTCACGGTCACCGCGCTCGCGGGTGCCCTCCATCTCTCCCTCCCGAACGCCTCGCAGCATCTTCGGATCCTGCGGGATCGCGGCATCGTCCGCTCCGAGCGGGTCGGTCAGGGAGTGCGTTACCGAGTCGCCAATCCGGCGATCCGGACCTGCTGCCGTCGCGTACGCGAGATCCTGGTCGATCAGGTACGCCGGCACGGCGTGGAGCTCCACACCGCCGCTCCGCGAGCGGTCGCCCATCACGAGGCGCTCGCGGACGCGCTGGCCGCCTAACCTCGCATCCAACGGTCCCCCCACAAACGGAGAACGAAGATGATCCAAGCACCGAGCCTGAGCAGCCTGAAGGTCGACAAGGTCGTAGACGCGCGCGGCACCGCCTGCCCGGGCCCACTCCTCGAGGCCAAGCGAGCGATCGCGTCGGTCCCGATGAAGGGGGTCCTGGAGGTCCTCTCGTCCGACGAAGGGACGAACACCGACATCCCCCTCTGGGCGAAGAAGGTCGGACACGAGTACCTCGGGACGATCGCGGACGGGGGCGTCTGGCGGATCTTCGTGCGACGGGGGAAGTAGACATGGCGCCCGGCGACGGTCCCCGGATCCTCGTCTTCTCGACGAACAACGTCTCGGACCCGGGAATCGACCTCGCCGGGAGCTCGCACCTCAACTACCCGGTGGGCGTCCGGGTGATCTCGGTCCCGTGCTCCAGCGGCATCCATCCCGATTGGATCCTGCACGCCTTCGCGGCGGGGTTCGACGGGGTCTTCATCGCCGCGGACGGCGGCGATTGCAGCAAGATCGCGAACTGCACCGAGCGCACCGCCGGCATCGTCGGCCGCGCCCAGGAGATGATGCGCGCCCACGGGATCGACACGGGCCGCCTCAAGATGGCGGGGCTCTGCTCCGTCTGCGCGGAACCGTTCGTCCACCACATGCGTTCGTTCGCCGCGGACATCGAGAAGCTCGGCGCGCCGGCGCGAAACCTCCCTCGTGCCGCCCCGAGCGCGGGGTGAATCGGAGGATCGCGACGATGGACTACGACGTCGTGGTGATCGGGGCCGGCATCGGCGGGATGGAGTCGGCGCTCTCGCTCGGCGACATGGGGTTTCGCGTCCTCCTCGTCGAGAAGCAACCGAGCGTCGGGGGCAAGATGATCCTTCTCAGCAAGGTCTTCCCGTCGTTGGACTGCGCGAGCTGCATCTCGACGCCGAAGATGGCGGCGACGCAGACGCATCCCAACGTCCGGACGTCCGTCTACACCGAGGTGGACCGCGTCACCCCCCGCCCCGGAGGAGGGTTCGACGTCGAGCTCACGCACAAGCCCACGTTCGTCGACTTTGCGAAGTGCACGGGATGCAGCCTCTGCGAGACCGCGTGCACCGTCGCCGTTCCGGACGAATTCAACGCGGACCTTGCCGCCCGCCACGCGGCGCATATCGCCTTCCCCCAGGCCGTGCCGAAGAAGGCGGTCATCACCCGACGGGGTCTCTCGCCTTGCTCGTTCAGCTGCCCGGCCGGAGTACAGCCGCACGGCTACATCTCCCTCGTGCGCGCCGGCAGGTACGACCAGGCGTTCCGCCAGCACCTCGAGGACGCGCCGCTTCCGGGGGTGTTGAGCCGGGCCTGCTACGCCCCCTGCGAGGAGGAGTGCTCGCGCACGGGCGTCGACGGGAGCGTGTCGATCCGCGGGATCAAGCGGTTCATGGTCGATCGCTACTACGCCACCCACCCCGACCCCGAATATGGGCCGCCCTCCGCGATGTCGGGGAAGCGCGTGGCCATCGTGGGATCCGGTCCGGCAGGACTTGCCGGGGCCTTCTATCTCGCCCGCGCGGGCCACGAGGTCACCGTCTTCGAGTCGGCCGACGAACCCGGCGGCATCATGCGGTGGGGGATCCCCGCCTATCGCCTCCCGAAGGAGGTGCTGGCACGGGACGTGCGGAACGTCACCGCGCTCGGCGTGACGATCCGCACGGGAACGCGCGTGAGCTCGCTCGGGGCGTTGGTGGGGTTCGACGCGGTCCTCCTCGCCCTGGGGAGCACGGGGGGACGCACCCTCGGGGTGCCCGGGGAGTCGCGCGTCGGGGTGCTCGACGCGATCGAGTTCCTCCACGCGATCGCCAACGGGAGTCCTCCGCCCCTCGCGGGGCGGAACGTCGTCATCGTGGGCGGCGGGAACGTCGCGATGGATTCGGCCCGCAGCGCGGTGCGCCTCGGCGCGGCCGAGGTCGCCCTCTTCTGTCTCGAGTCCCGCGAGGAGATGCCGGCCCACCCGTGGGAGATCCGGGAGGCCGAGGAGGAAGGTGTGCGGGTCCACCCGTCCTGGGGCGTCGGCCAGGTCCTCGGTGGACCGACAGGGGTCGCGGGCGTCGAATTCGTCCGTTGCGTCTCGGTGTTCGATGCCGACCACCGTTTCCACCCGGTCCTCAACCCGGGCGAGGCGTTCCGCGCGCCGGCGGATGCGGTGATCCTCGCCATCGGTCTGAGCCCGCAGACCCAGACGTTCGCGACCGAGCTCGCGCTCAACCGCAATGGGACCGTACGCGCGGACCCCGAGACCCTGCAGACCTCCGTCGCGCACGTCTTCGCGGCCGGGGACGCGGTCACCGGACCATCGATGATCGTCCAATCGATCGGGCAGGGGAAGCGGGCCGCCCACTCCATCGACCTCTGGTTGCGCGGCGAGGCGCTCGTCGGAAGCGCGTTCGATGAACGCATGCCGATGGCCGACCGCGCCGCCATCGTCCGTGAGGCGGTCCTTCACGCCTCTCCGCGTCCGCCCCTCCGTGTGCCGAGCCCTCCGGTCGCCGACCGGATCCGATCGTTCGAACCGTTCGAGGCGACGATGAGCGAGGAGGTCGCCCGGTCGAGCGCGTCCCGCTGCCTCGACTGCGGCGTCTGCTCGGAATGTCGTGCGTGCCTCGCCGCGTGCCCGGCGCAGGCGATCGACCTCCACATGGCCGCACGCGTCGAGACGGTGGGCGCCGGCGCGATCGCCCTCGCCACGGGGTTCGAAACGTTCGATGCCCGTCGCAAACCGCTGCTCGGGTTCGGTCGCTATCCGAACGTCATCACGGGGGTCCAGATGGACCGCATCCTCGCGCCGACGCGACCGTACAACGCCGTCCTCCGCCCGTCCGACGGGAAGGCCCCGGCGAACGTCGCCTTTGTGCTGTGCACGGGATCCCGCGATGCGAGCGTGAACAACCGCGTGTGCTCGAGGGTGTGCTGCATGTACTCCCTCAAGCAGGCGCAGCTTCTGATGGGAGCGCTTCCAACGGCGGACATCACCGTCTACTACACCGACATCCGGGCCTACGGCAAGGGGTACGAGGAGTTCTACCGTCAGTCCGAGGGGATGGGCGTTCGCTTCGTCCACGGAAAGGTCGCGCGGATCGACGAGACCGACGCGCAGGACCTGCTCGTCCACTTCGAGGACGTGGACGGGAGGGAGGGGGCCCGCGTGGTCCGGCACGACCTGGTCGTTCTCGCGGTCGGGCTCCTTCCCGCGGCGATCCCGCCGGAGCTGTTCGCCGGCGCCCGGCTCGAGCACGATGCTCTCGCCTACGTGAAGGAGGCGGACGAGGAGCTCGACCCGGGCCGCACGAACCTGGATGGGGTCTTCGCGATCGGGGCCGCCACCGCCGTCCGGGACATCCCGGACACCGTCCTGCACTCCGGGGCCGCGGCGGCCCAGATCGCCGCCTACCTCAAGCGGAGAGGGCTCGCATGACCGACGCCCCTCGCTCCCCCCGCCGCGTCGGGGTCTTCGTCTGCCAGTGCGGGGGCAACATCTCCGACTTCGTCGACACGGAGAAGGTCCGCGCCGAGGTGGCGAAGGACCCGAACGTCGTCGTCGCCCAGGTGCACATGTTCGCGTGCTCGGACGCCGGCCAGCAGGCCATCGTGGCGGCGATCCAGGACGAGCATCTCGACGGGATCGTCGTCGCGTCGTGCTCCCCGAAAC
>JBOGRS010000071.1:0-8628 GCA_050749685.1 Thermoplasmata archaeon | reverse complement strand
CCGCACCCAGCCGCTCTACCTCATCAATCTCATCGCGCAGCCGATGGCCTTCCTCTTCACGCTGACCATCGCGTCGCGCGGCGCGTACTTCCAGTACGGGATCGGGGGAGGCCTCGTGCTCACCATCCTGTCCGTCGGCACGTCGCTCCAGACGGACATGTCGCACTACAAGCAGGACCTCAAGCTCCAGGACGTGCTGGTCGCTTCCCCCGTCGAGGCTCCCGTCTACGTGGCCGGGATGGCGCTTTCCGAGCTCCTCTACTCGCTCCCCGGGATCGGGGTGTTCGTCGGGCTGTGGATCGCCTTCGGCGATCCCACCGTCGCCGGAGGGCTCACGCTCCTCGGCGTCCTCCTGCTCGTCTGGATGTTCGCGTCGGCGCTGGGGTTCACCCTGGCGACCTACTTCGAGGATGTCCGCGAGACGTTCGTCTTCTCCCCGCTCATCTCGCTCACGATGAGCGTCCTTCCGCCCGTGTACTATCCGATCTCTGCGCTCAATCAGTACCCCGGATGGGTGCGGGCCCTCGCGGAGCTCTCCCCGACCACGTACGCGGCCGACCTTGCGCACGGTGCGTCGGGGCTCGCCGCCCCCACGTTGAGCGGCGCCCTCCTCGATTGGGGCGTCCTCATCGCGTTCACGCTCGCGCTCCTCGGTCTTGCGGCGGCCAAGGCCCGCTGGCGCGAACCGTAGCGCTCCGTTGGTCCCGGACCGAGTCGATAGAGGCACGGAGAGCTCCATAGTTCGCGCGACGCCGGCCCGACGCAACAGTTCTTATGTACGAGGTCGATGCTCGCGCGCTCCGCATGCTAAGTTTCGCGGACAACCGAAGCTTCACGACCGTGGAGGACCGCTATCAGCACTGCACGTTCTGCGGCCGCGACCTGGTCGTCCTCCCGAACGACCGTCGCGGCGGGGCCTGCTTCGATTGCCTCTCGCTCCTCGGGCCGGACGCGGTACCGTGCCCGGCCTGTGGCTACGAGATCCCTCCCACCCGGCGCGCCTTGGGCTGCCTTCGGTGCGGCTGGTTTCCCGAACGGGACTGACGCGCTCGCCCTCGGGCGGCGCATCCTCCGCTAAGCTTATCGGGCGCCTCCCGTCCTTGCCGGCGGGCGTGCCGAGGTGGCTCAGTCCGGTACGGCGCGAGTCTGGAAAGCTCGTGGCGGTTTCCGCCTCGGGAGTTCAAACACCGGGACCGGCCCCACCGGCCCGGCGGAAAGTCTCCCCCTCGGCGCGGCCCTCACGAACGTGACCTCGAGGGCCCCAGGATGAGCGTCCATGTCCGCGAGGTCACCCCGGCCCTCCTCCAGATCGACGCGATCCTGGTGCGCTTGAGCGGGACGAACGCCTTCGCCGAGGTCTCGCGGTTCCTGCGCCGGCAGTTCCCCCACTACGGATGGGTGGGGATCTATCGCACCGAGGGCGACGAGCTTGTCCTCGACGGCTGGGACGGCCCCGCTCCGACCGAGCATGTCCGCATCCCGATCGGACGCGGGGTCTGCGGGCGCGCGGCACGGGAGCAACGGACCGTCGTCGTGAGCGACGTTACGGCGGATCCGGAGTATCTCGCCTGCTTCCTGGACACCCGGGCCGAGATCGTCGTCCCGATCCGGCGCGGCGATCGCGTGCTGGGGGAGATCGACATCGATGGGACGTCGGTCAGCGCGTTCGACGCATCGGACGCCCGCTTCCTCGAGGCGGCGGCCGCGAAGCTCGCCGCCGCCTGGCCGGACGGCCCGACCGCCTGAGATTCGCGTCCATCGCCGCGATCGCGTCGTCGAGCGCCGCACCGGCCGCGAACGGGGGAAAGACCCCCGGGGCGAAGGCGGGGGCGCGCGCGATCGCCCGTCGGATCCCTTCGAGGGCGCGGGTGAGCTCGTCGACGATAGGAAGGTCGGCAGTACGGTTCGTCCGAGAGAGGGGGTTGAGGTCGATCGAAATCACCTTCGTTCCCCGACGGGCGAGCGCGTCGGCCCGGTCGCCATCCTCGAGCGGGACGAGGCAGACGTCCGCCGACGCGATCCCGTTCGCGTCCACGAGGGCCCGGTCCGACGCGAGACCGGGAAGGACCGCGGTCGGACGAACGCCGAGCACGCGGGCGACTCCGGCCTGACGCAGGACCCGCGCGATCCGCGCGGCACGTTGGGACGTTCGGTGGAAGAGATTGACCTCGACCCGAAGTCCCGGGCGCGCTCGGGCGAGTCGTGCGATGGCGTCGGCCGCGAGGGCGGCGACGTTACCGTTGACGCTCACGACGGGGTGACGCGCCGCGAGGAGCCAGACCGCCGCGGCGCTCTCGGCACGGCGCGCGGAGGCGGTCGTGCGCTCCCCGAGAAAGTAGTCGAACGCCTCGCCTCGACCCTGGGCGATGAGGCCCTCGGGCACGACGAGCCCCCGGCGGAGCGCCTCGGCGAGCCGGGCGCGCACCCGCAGGCTCGCGTAGCGAGGGTGGGTGGGCGAGATCTCGGTCATCGTGGAACGTCGGGACCTCGCGGGCCGGCGACCGCCTCCCAGGGCTCCGCTCACGTTCGGGCGCGCGGGCCATTCGGTCGTCGCCGACGAGGTTCCCGGTCGCCCAACGGTCGGATCCCCCCCGTTAGTGCCCGACCGCCGGCTCGCCGGTGGCATCGTGGGTGCCCGAGGCGGAGGCGCCGTTCCGTAGGGGACCCACCTGAGCTTCGAGGGCGCCGAGCCTCGCTTCGAGCGGGGCGAGGCCTTCGTCGAGCGCGCGCGTGATGACGAGCTTTAGGCTCTCCTCGAGCGCGACGATGTCGCGGCCGAGGTCCGTGATCCGACGGGCGTTCTCGTTGAGCAGGAGGCGGGTCTGGGTCGCGACACGATAGGTGTCCGAGACATCCTTGAGGACCTGGCGCGAGCCTTGGGCGAACGTCTCGATCGACTCGCCCACGGGAGCCCACTTGCGGTCGAGGTCGGTCGTGAGCCGCTGCGAGAGGCTGTCGGAGAGCGCCCCGATTCCCTTCGAGATCCCCGCGTCGATGCGCTCCGACAGCTGGGCTTCGCCGCGTTCGGAACGGGCCCGCCATTCCGTCTCGAGGGTCTGCTCGAGGAGCTCGAGGTGGCCCAACCGTTCGTCCAGCACCTGAAGACGCCCGAGAAGGTTGGCGTAGGCCGTCCCGACCAGCGCATCCAGGTGCGTCTGTTCGGCCTCGTGGGCGCGCAGGAGGAGGTGGAGGACCCAGTGCTCCCGCCCCTTCGTCTCCGCGAGCGGTCCCCGATCGATGCGGTCGCGCGCCTCACGGGTGTCGATGAGCGACTGGAGCTCCTTTAGGACCTCCAATCGGAGCGATTGGGCCACCGGGGGATTCGTCGGCCGGCCGCTCATCCCGGTAGGATGGGCCCCGGGCCGCTAAATAAGTATCCCGACACGTTAGGGGAGGACCACCGGGAGCTCGCGCCCCCACCGGACATCTCCGGGCGTGACACGGGTGGTACGGGCCCGCACCACGACCCCCCGACGGGCCGCGGCCGCGAGGGCGCGCGCGAACGGGGGGTCGAGAGCGGCGTTCGGGGCGAAGGCGCGGGCGCGGTCATGTTGGATCACGAAGAGGACCCCCGCGGCCAGCCCGCGACGTGCCGCCCGCCCGAGCGTACGGAGGTGCCGGGTTCCCCGTTCCGTCGGCGCGTCGGGGAAGAGCGCCAGCTCGCCGACCCGTAGGTTGGAGCTCTTGACTTCGAGGAGGCCCGTGACCGTCCCGTTCTCGCACTGCCCGAAATCCAAACGACACCGGTCGAAGGGCACTTCCGGGCGCCACGGGCCCGACCCGAACTCCGGAAGCAGTCCGAGGGAAAGCGCCTGGGCGACGAGCCGGTTCGCGACACGGGAGTCGATCGAGACGATCGACCGCCCGTAACGGACGGCGACGAGGTCGAACCGAGTCTTCCGGCGGGGTCCCCCCGCGGGCACGACGTACCCTTCCGTGATCCCGGGAAGTAGGAGCTCCTCCATGCGGCCGGGGTTCGGCACGTGCGCCAGGAACGACGCGCCTCCGTTCGCGCTTTGGACACGCGCCAGGTAGCGATTCGGGCGCTCGACCAAGCGCACCGTCAGCGGGCGGCGGGGATAGACGAAGCGCGGGGCGCGGGCGTCAGGCATCGAACCCGGGACCGAGGAGCTCGCGAGCGACCAGGAGTCGTCGGATCTCCGACGTCCCCGCGCCGATCTCGAGGAGCTTCGCATCGCGGGCGAAACGTTCCAGCGGGTAGTCCCGGATGTACCCGTATCCCCCGTAGATCTGGATCGCGTCGAGCGCCACGCGGGTCGACGCCTCGCTGGCGAAGGTGAGCGCCGTTGCGCTCGCCCGGGCCGTGCGCGTGTCGCGCTGGACCGAGTCCAGCGCGGCGAAGACGAGCAGGCGCGACGCCTCGAGCATCGCGTGCATGTTGGCGAGCTTCTCCTGGATGAGCTGGAACTGGCCGATCCGCTTTCCGAACTGCTCGCGCTGGCGCGCGTAGGCGAGGGAGAGCTCGAGGCACTCGGCCATGATCCCGAGGGGGATCGCGGCGAGGACCGCCCGCTCGACGTTGAGCCCGCTCATCATCACGGCCACCCCTCCGTCTTCGGGGCCGACGAGGTTCTCCCGGGGGACCTCGCAGTCCTTGAATGCGAGTTCGCCCGTCGGCGACCCCCGCATCCCCATCTTGTCGAGGCTCCGCGAGACGGAGAACCCGGCCGATTCCTTCTCCACCACGAAGGCGCTGATCCCGTGGGCGCCCTTCGACGGGTCGGTTTTCGCGTAGACCAGCAGGGTGTCGGCGATCGGGCCGTTGGTGATGAACTGCTTCGACCCGTTCAATCGGTAGGAGGAGCCGTGACGTTCCGCGCGGGTCCGGATCGAGACCGCGTCCGACCCGGCGTTCGGCTCGGTGAGCCCGAGGGCGCCGATCCGGGTCCCGTCCGCGAGCCCGGGAAGGTAGCGAGCGCGCTGCCCGTCGGTGCCGTTGCGCGCCAAGTTGTCGGCGCACAGGTTCGAGTGGGCGCCCAGCGAGAGTGCGAGGGCCGGGCTCACCCGGGCCACTTCCTCGAGGACCATCGCCTGGGCGAGGTAGCCTTGTCCGAGGCCTCCGTGATCGGTGGGAAGGGTAATCCCGAGGAACCCGTCCTCACCGAGTCGGTGGAACAGTTCCCGGGGGAACCAGTCCTCGCGGTCCATCCGCTCGGCGATCGGGGTGATCTCCTTGCGGGCGAATCGGCGGGCGGCGTGCTGGAGGTCCTGCACCCCCTCCGGCAGCGCGAGGTCCATGGCTCGCGCAGCGCTCGCCCTCCATAACCCTTGTCGGGCCCCGCGGACCGGCCCCGGTCATGCCCGCAGGAGGCCGAGGTGACGGCGCCAGACGCCCCGTCGTCGCGGTCGGTCGGTCCGAAAGTGGGCTCCTCGACTCTCCTCGCGCGCGAGGGCGGACCTCGCGATGAGCAGCGCGCACAGGACCGCGTTCGCGCTCGCATCCGGCGGTCGGCCGTCCGCCCGTGGCGCCCTTCGACCGAGGCGGTCGAGCTCGTCGAGGGTCCGAGCGAGCTCCGGCCCCGACCGCACGATCCCGAGGGATTCCCACATGAGGTCCCGTACCCGCTCGACGACCTCCCGACCCGGGCGCCGCCCCTCGCCTCGAACCGGACGGATCCTCAGGACGCGTCCCGGTCGCCGGGGACCGCCGACGGACGGGAGCGCGAGCTGGCGCGCGACGCGCTCGCCGAACACCAGTCCCTCGAGGAGCGAATTCGACGCGAGTCGGTTCGCTCCATGGACTCCGGTGGCGGCCACCTCGCCGCACGCGAGCAGGCCGGGGAGGCTCGAGCGACCGTAGAGATCGGTCGTCACCCCGCCGATCATGAAGTGGGCCGCGGGCGCGACCGGGATCGGTTCCGTCGAGGGGTCGACGCCGTGCTCGAGGAGGAAGCGGCAGACCGTGGGGAACCGCGCGAACAGGCGATTGCGCCCGATCGACGTCGCGTCGAGCAGGACGAAGGGGGAGGCGGAGCGAAGGATCTCGGTCCGGATCGCGCGGCTCACGACGTCCCGCGGCGCGAGCTCCGCCTCGGGAGCGTAGTCCGGCATGAACCTCCGCCCGTCCACGGTCCGTAGGAGGGCGCCCTCGCCCCGGAGCGCTTCCGTGATGAGGAAGCGCGGCGCCCCTTGACGGTAGAAGGTGGTCGGGTGGAACTGGATGAACTCCATGTCGGAGAGCAACGCGCCGGCCCGGAACGCGATCGCGACGCCCTCGCCGGTAGCGACCGACGGGTTCGAACTGTGCCGATAGAGGCTCCCCACCCCTCCGGTCGCCAGGACGACGGACCTCGGGGAGAGTTCCTCGGACCCGCTCCCGTCGGGCCGGGCGATGAGGGCCCGGACGCGGCGGTTCGGGGTCGCCCGCAGCGCGAGCAGTACCGTGCGCTCCCTCAGCTCGACGCCCGCCTCGATCACGCGCCGTCGCAGTGTCTCTTCGATCTGGAGGCCGGTCGCATCGCCGCCGGCATGGAGGATCCGGGCATGCGAGTGGGCGCCCTCGCGACCGAGGGCGATCTGTCCTTCGACGGTGTCGAACGGGACGCCCAGACGAACCAGGTCCGCGATCCGGTCGGGCGCCTCGGCGGTCAGAAGACGGGCGGCGGCGCGATCGGCGAGCCCGGCGCCGGCGCGGATCGTGTCCGCGAGGTGGACGGCGACCGAATCCCCGGGCCCGATGGCGGCGGCGATCCCCCCCTGAGCGTAGCGCGTGTTCGACTCGTCGATCCTCGACTTGGTGATCAGGACCGGGTGCCGACCGAGGTCGTGGGCGCGCAACGCGACATAGAGTCCGGCGATCCCGCTGCCCACGATGAGCGGAGCGTCGTCCGACCCCCCCGTCATCCCGCGGACGGAGCCGAGTCGAGGTTATGGTGCTTTGCGCCCACCGCGCGCCGATATAGGCGCACGGCGTTCCCCGTCACGAGATGTCCGACGCGGATACCACCGTCGACTGGCGCGCGTCGGTGTCGATCCGCCCGGACGAGGACCTGAGGGCCGAGATCGATCACCGGCGCGATGCGGCGCGACCACGCCGATCGATCTGGGTGACGGACCTCCTCGACCTTCGGACCGCCTACTACACGAGGGTGGCTCCCCAACCGACGCCGCCGGAGCGCCGCGCCCGCCTGGGCATGGGCCAGACGCTCCATGCGGCGATCGGATCCCGCCTCGCGCCGGCGCGCAACCTCGAGGTTCGGGTCCAGCGCGAGGGGATCGTCGGTCAGATCGACCTTCTCGAGGATTTTCCGACCGAGCTCAAGTCCACCTCCGCACTGCCCGACCCGACATCGCTCGCCGAGTCCCGCCCCCAGTATATCGAGCAGCTGGCGATGTACTGTGCCCTGGTCGACCGACCGACCGGCCGCCTGCTCATCGTGCAGGTCACCGACGACCGGCCGGGGCCGGTGGCGATCTTCGACCTCGCCTTCCGCGAGCTCCCCGCGGTCTTCGATGAGATGCTGCGTCGCGCCGACCGATTGCGCTCCGCCTGGGAACGTCGCTCGCCCGAGGGACTTCCCGCCTGCGAATGGAGGGGCCGGGGATGCCCCTTCCAGACGGCCGATGTCTGTGCGTGCACCGGCGCAGAAGCGCGTCCGAGCCGATCGCTCCTCGAAGCGGTCGAACGCCTCGAGTTCCTTCCGGTCGAATCGCGGGAACTCACCGATGAGCTGGTCCGCTCCCCACCCGCGCCTCCGATCGCGCGGAAATTCCGGGACCTCCTCTACCCTCGTCGAGCGTACTTCGAGCGGTTGACCCCGCCCGGGGCCGCGGCCGCGGGGGAGACGGTGGGTCCTCCCGTCGCCGATGATCTCTATCGCCAGGTGTCGGACCTCCTCGAGGGGGGTGCGCCGGGCGAAGTCACGCGGGCGCCCCCGACGGAAGGGGGTCCGGCCGAATCCGTCGCCTGCTTTCGCGGCGACCCCTATCTGCTCAAGGTCTCGCGGGCATGGCGCCGCGCGACGCCGACCGAATTGCTCGACCACCAGCCGCAGTACTTCCTCGACCTCGGGTTGCGCTGCGCGGCCGTCGGCCGCGCCGAGGGGTGGCTCCTGCTGGCGTACGAGCGCGCCGAGCGCTGGCCCGATCGACTCGAGACCTATCGCGTCCGCTTCGACCCGCTCGCTTCGCTCCAACGCCTCGCGCGCGAGCGGACCGACGCGCTCGAGGACGCGGTGCGACGGCGCGATCCCACCAAATTGCCGGCCTGCCCGGACTGGATGTACGAGCGCTGCGACTATCGCGACGTGTGCGGCTGCGGGGGTTCCGCCCGGGTGTAGGCGATGAGGGTCGAGGCCAGGTAGGGCCGGAATCCCTCTTTCGCGTAGAGCGCGCGCGCGGGCGCGTTCGATTCGGAGACCCACAGGGACGCCGACGCGTAGCCGAGGGCGAGCAGCGCCCGAAAGCCAAGATGGAGAAGATAGGTGGCGAGTCCCCGCCGTTGAAACTCGGGGGCGACGGCCAGGTCGACGAAGATGCCGCGCCGCGGCGTCTCCTCGGTCGTCAGGAGCGCGGCGATGAGGTGGCCGTCGTCGCTCGCGAGGGCGGTGGAGGCGGCCTCCAGGAAGAGTCCGAGGCGGCCGTGCTGGATCTCCTCGAGCACCCGAC
>JBOGRS010000070.1:0-8896 GCA_050749685.1 Thermoplasmata archaeon | reverse complement strand
CCTCGTCTACGACGTGAGCGGCCACGTTGTGGAACGCGCGTCCGGGGCCCCGGTCGTGGGGGCCGATGTGACGCTCTCCGCGGGGAACGTCTCCTCGACGACCACCAATTCGCTCGGGGTCTACACCTTCACGAACGTGACGGCGGGCAACTATACCCTCGCGGTCTCGCGCGCCGGCTACGAACCGAGTTCCGCGCCGCTCCAGGTCGCGGACCGGAGCTTGATCGCGAACGTCACCCTGACGAACTCGACCCGCCCGCCCCACCCGACGAACGGAACCCCTTCCGGGTGGGCGAGCTTCCTCGGGAGCCCCCTCGGTGAGGCCGTGCTCGGGATCGCCACCGTCGCGATCGTCGCCGCCGTGGTGGTGGCGCTACGGCGCCCCCGGCACCCGACGATCGGTCGAAACCTCACGGAGGCGACGGCCGGACCGACCCTGCCCTCCCCGCCCCCCGAGACCCGATAGGGACTTGTCGATGTCGCGATGGCAGCGCACAGGGCGTCTCCTCACCCTGGGGTTCGTCCTCGCGGTCGCATTGCTCTACTTCGCGGGCGCTCTCGGGACGTCGAGCGCCGCCTCGCCGTCGTCGACGACGGCCCCGAACTTCACGCTCAAGGACATCTACGGCCAGAACTTCACGCTCAGCCAGCACCTCACGACCGACGTCGTCGTCGTGGAGTTCACGTCGCTGTCGTGCAGCGAGTGTCAGGTCGTGGAGAAGACGCTCCAGTCCCTGTACGCCGGGTACAACCAGAGCGGACAGACCAACGTCCAGATCCTCTCCGTCTACATCGAACCCCAGTTCGGCGACACGATCCCGGCCCTCCAGTCCTACCACGACCAGAACCAGATCACGTGGTACATGGCGCAGGACACGTCGACCCTCGCGGTGTCGAAGGCGTACGGTGTCAGCGACATCCCGACCGTCGTCGTGATCGACAAGAGCGACCAACCCGTCTACGACGTCGCCGGCGTCCAGAGCACGAGCGCGCTCGCGTCGACGATTAATTCCGCCGAGAAGGGCACGGCCCCTCCGATTGCCCTCGTCTCCGTGAGCGTCTTCGCCTTGGCGGCGATCGCCGGGGTGACGACGTTCTTCTCGCCGTGCGCGTTCCCGATGTTCCCCGGCTACATGAGCCTCTACCTGGGGCTCGACGCCACGCGAGCGTCCTCCGAGGCCACTCCCAACGCTTCGTACAAGGGGGCCGTGCGCCGCGCGCTCTCGGCGGGATCGGTGTCGGCCCTCGGGATGATGATCGTCTTCCTCGTCATCGGGGTCGCGCTCGTCCTCGCCGCGAGCCTGGTCGGTCGGTACGTCCCCTACCTCCTCATCCTCGTCGGCATCGTCCTCGTCGGCCTCGGAGCCCTCCTGCTGACCAACCTGCAGTACTGGAGGGTCGTGACCCCGTTCCAGCGCCTGTGGGGCCGCCTTACCGGAAAGGATCCCTCCGTGGCTCCGGTCATCGTCGCCCCGGCCGCGGGCGAGCGCGGATTCTATCTCAAGCTGTTCGGCTACGGCATGGGCTACGCCGCCGCGGCCGCCGGCTGCGTCGCGCCCGTGATCCTCTCGGCCATCGTCGCCGGGCTCGCCCTCGGCTTGGTGGGTGGGCTCCTCAACATCCTCATCTACAGCATCACCGCGGCCGTCCTCATGATCGTCGTGACGGTCGCTCTGGCGGTCGCCGGGCGGCGCTACGTCAATCGCCTCAAGGCGATCACCCCGATCATCAAGAAGGTCTCGGCCGTCGCCCTTCTAGTGGTCGGCGCGTATCTGATCTACTTCTACTACACCGCTTGGATCCGGTGACCCCCGACCGCCGGCCTCCACGCGGTCCGCGGTGACGAACGAAGATCGGGTCATGCGTACGCACCTCAGGTCGGTGCGGCGTCGCCCGTCCGAGCGACCTTCGGGGACCGGACCTCGAGGGCCGCATCGATGGACGGCCCCGATGGCGATGAGGTTCCTTCCGCGCGGGAGTTCGTGCCGTCCCCCCCTTCGCGCGCCGGACGCGGGCCACGCCGAGGGTCATCGCCCCGACTTGGGCAAGGGCGGACGTGACGGCGGTTCGTGGGAGGGGGACGGTTTGGGGTTCGTCGGCGTTGGGATCGTCGGAGCGGAGCTCGTTCGCGTCCCTTCGATGAGTCGTCCGTCGTCGCTCGCGAGCGTCAGCCACCCCGGATCGAGGTCCGCCCAACGGCGCTCGAGCTCTCCATCCGTGACGGCCGGACGCGGTCGCCGAGTGAAGATGCCGACCGTCATCACCACATTCGTGCCGACGATGATGAGGATCGCCGGAAGGAATAGCCGTGCGATCTCGGGGAAGGTCTCGGCACCCAGGATCAGGAGGACCGCCGACGTGAGGCCCCGACCGTAGAGCGCGGCCACGGGCGGGCCCCACGACACCGGAATCTTGCGGGGATTGGTCACCGCCCGGAACGTAAGGCGACGGACGTAGTACAGGGCGACGACCAACGCCACGATGACGATGGCGGTGACCAGGGTCGGAGCCACGAGGGTGACGAGAGCTCCGACGAGGAAGAGGAAGAAGGCACGGAGGACGAACGCGAGCTCGACCTCGACCTTCCGAAGGTCCTCGGAGATGTGGAAGGGGCGCCAGCGGCGCAGGAAGCGCCGGAACATCCCTGCATTCCCGATCATCACGCCGAAGACGATCGCCATGAAGATCCCCGAGCCACCGAGGGCCTCGGTGATGGCGTAGACGACGAAGAGGAACCCCAGCGTCGCGAGGGCCGCGAACGGGAGGTCCTGCCACTCGTAGAGGAAGAGGAACCAGACGAGGCCGGCCGCGAGGCCGACCAGGATGCCGACGGGCAACGGGAGGATGAGCGCCGTGGTGAGGTTGAGGGCGAGCAGCGACGAGCTCGTCGAGGTCACGAGGGTGAGGAGCGTCGTCACGACGACGATCGAGATCGCGTCCTCGACGGCGCTGTCGAGCTGGACGACACTCCGCAGACCCGGCTCGAGCCCGAGGGCGTTCGCGAGCGGGATCACGACGGCGCCGGACGTGGGCCCGAGGGCCGTGGCAAAGAGGAGGGAGAGAACGACGTGACCCGGTACGAGGACGAGGTCGCTTACCGCGAAGATGATCACCGTCGCCGCGACATAGGTCGTTACGGCGAAGATCAGGGCCGATCCGACCAGGGGTCGCACCAGGGCGACCCGGAGGTCGAGCCCGGCATCGAAGAGGATCAACACCAGCGCCGTGGTCCCGAGGAGGGGGGCGATCCCGAGAAGGGTGCTCGGAGCGAGAAGGCCGAAGAGAGGGCCCGCAACGACTCCGAGCGCGATCAGCCAGAGGACGTCGGGGACGCGAAACCGACGAAAGAGCCAGTGGGCTCCGAACCCGACCAGAAGGGTCATCCCCAGGAGGAGGACGAGGAGGCTCGTGCCCGACAACGACAGCAGCGTCATCGGACCCGCCTCCGCGATCGCGTTACGGCGCGCGCCCGCGCCACGTTAGGGGGCGACACGTGGGTCGGACGAACACCGACCTGGGAGATAATGGGAGGCGTCGGACCAGCGCGACCCGGCCCTCGTGCGCCCGCCGACCGAGCTCGACCATGGAGGTCGTGGGGACGTGCACCGGCTTCCGTGTACCGCGATGACGCGGACCCGGCCCCTACCCTGACCGTGTCGCGATCGACGGTCCTACGCACCCGAGGAGGTCCGTGCGATATCTCGCGGAGGCTCATTCCGGACGAACGAGACTGCCCAGGTCGGGCCGCTTCAGCTCCTCGCGGACGTACTCGATCCGCTCCTTGAGGGTCGTGTCGGTACCGAACCTTCGAGCGATCTCCTCGACGCGGACGAGTCGATCCACCGAGATCCCGTCGATGACGTTCGTCACGATCTTCTCCGCGTACGCCCGCCAGCGCTTCGTGAGGAGCCGTGTGTACCACACCATCTCCGCGGAGGCGTAGAGGATGCCGCCGGACTCGGTCGCCTGTTCGTGGGTCAGGTACTCGAAGAACTCCGCGCTCGTCTTCGTTCCCGAGAAGACACCGGCATCCACGACGTCGAGCGGGACTCCCTGATGCGTCTGGATCCCGAAGCGTGTCACCGCTCCCCCCTCCCACGCGAGGGTCAGGTCCGGGTCCTGGCGAAGCCGGTCGACGGCCGCAGCATAGTCGTCGGTGGTCACCATCACGTCGACGTCCCGGGTCGCCGTCGCCGCGTCCCGGGCGATCGCCTGGCCACCGACGACCGCGAAGCGTATCCCGTGCTTTCGCAGGAGAGCATCGGCCGCCACGACGGACGGGTCGATCACGCCGGGGCTCCGAGCGGCGGATTGTTCTCCTCGATCCATTCCAGCTCCTCCTGCGGCAACGGGGTCCCGACGACGGGGATAGCGGGGGCGAACTCCTGGAGCCGCACCTTCGTCGCGGGTCGTTCCAGTGCCTCATTGCGGACCCTCCGATAAAGCTCGTTCGGGTCCAGCGACCCTCGGTTCCGCGTGGCCACGACGCGTGCGGCAAGGGGATCGAACCGCAGCAGGAAGGTCACGAGTTCGACCATGCCCGGCTCCCGAAGGGCGTCCTCGTCCTTGATGGGCAGCGTCCGGTACTCGGTGGCGAACTGGCCCGATAGATGCTCCGGAACGACGAGCCAGGGACGAAAGTTGACGGGGTAGCCGCTTTTCGTGACCCACTCGGGCGTCAGGAGCAGCGCGGGGACGTGGTGGTGCCGTAGACGATCGACGTCGTCCGCGGTTCGAACGCGGGGCCGGTACTCACGACGTGGCCGACCGCGACGGTGAGCGGATACGACCTGCATCGCCCCGGGAAAGGGTCGCTCTCCCGGCTCGCGCATCAGTCGCCCTTCGACCCTCATCGAACCCAGCACGGCAACTAAAGTATATATATTATTTTGAAGGCTTGTCGAACCTGGTCGCCGGCCGCCCAGCTCGTCTCGTGCTTAACGATTCTAAGCATCGGTAACATGCGTGCTCCCCGGAGAAACATCCAGCCTGAGGCAGCGGGACGGCGCCGTTGCCTACCGGGCCGGTCCAGGTGGGGCCGACGGCCGACAATCCGGGAATGGCAGAGCAACCCGCGGGAGAGTTCGTCGTGTGGTCAATCCGATCGGGGTTGGCGTGGGCGGGGTCCTCTCCAGCAGTACTCGTAGACCGTCCCGCAGCTCGGGCAGATCGCGAGGAAACGCCATTCGTCCGAGGTGGCGGCGTAGCCGTGGGCGATCGCCTCCGATGGGACGCGAAAGTCCTTGCCGCACCCGGCCGCGCGGCACATCGCCCTCGGCACGCACGTGTGTTCGAGCTACGAAGGTCAAGAACATCCGTCGGGAGGTGGACGAACGCTTCGTGAGACCCCGGTTGCCGTCGCGCGATGGAAGTCTCAAGTGTGCGCGGAGTGTGGACGGCCGGGGGAGGGATCTCGTGGAGCGCCGCGCCACCCACCCACCTCCATGACCACGATCCGTACCGTCGCGGTCCACGAGGTCGTCCGTTCGACCTATCCACGTGATCCTCGGCCCGGACAGGAGGTCGGTCTTGCGGCCGGGAAGGCGGTGGACGTATCCCTCGCCCGGTACAGCCACGAACACGCTCAGGGGCGCCGACCTACCCTCACGGCCATGCAGGAGCTCGCCGGGACGGTCCTCGACTCGGCGATCGACGAGCTGGGAGCGGAGATCTCCGCCGCGGAGCGTGCCGCCGCCCTAGCGCCGATGCCCCACGTTCTGCGAGCGTTCCGCAAGAGCGTCCTCTTCGACCTGAGACGACCACGGTCGCACCTGATCCTCATCAACTCCGCGGTCGGCGTATACGCCCAACCTGACTTCTGGGATGGCCGCTCGCGGATCTACGAGCTCAAGAGCTACCGCGCCGACCCGACGGCCGAGGAGATCGCCCTCCAACTGAGGTTCTACCAGATCGCCTTTCCCGGGTTTTCGCTCGAGCTCGTCTGCATCGATCGCCACGCGAATCCGGTCACCGTGTCGGTGGAGGCGATCCGCCGCCCCACTCCCGCCGAGACCGATTCGGCACTCCGCCTCGCTCTCACCGTGGCCCGGGAGAAGGGTGTCGACAAGGTCCTGGAGTATGTCGACGCCCCGATCACGTCGTGCACGATCGGGGTTTGAAGGCGGGAACGTGCGCCCGCTGCTGCGCGAGGGTGCCGAGCGACCCGGACGTCAGGTCGGCCTGCCGTCGTCGGTGGGAGGGTCGGCGGACGGTCGCCGGACTCGTGGCCAGAGCTGGCGCTGGGCGACGAGGTGCATGATCTCCGAAGGGCCATGGGCGATCGACCCGCTGCGTACGTCGCGCCAGCGCTGCTCGTGCGGTAGCTCCTGGGAGTACCCCCGGCCCCCGTGGAACTGGATGGCCCGATCGATGGTCGCGAGCGCGACGTCGGTCGCCATCCATTTCGCGAGGGCGGCCGGCGCGTCGGAAGGCTCGCCTGCCTCGAGCCGCGCGAGCACGCTCGCGGTGAACAACCATGCTGCGTCCAGACGGGCCCACGATTCGACCAGCGGGAACGCGACCGCTTCCTGCTCCGCAAGGGGCCGGCCGAACGCCCGTCGCGTCCCGACGTGAACCACGGTCTCCTCCCACGAAGCTCGAGCGACCCCGAGATAGATCGACGCGAGCAGGGCGCGTTCTCGGGTCAACTCATCCCGAAGGTACTCGAAGGCGCACCCCTCCTCGCCGATCCGGTGGCCCTGCGGGATCTCGACCTGGTCGTAGACCACCGTGCCTCGGCGCATCCATCGCTCGCCCAGGTCACTCGTGATGCTCCGCCGGATCCCCGGTAGGTCCTGGGGCACGAGGAAGGCCGTCATTCCTGCGGCGCCGTCGGTCCGGGCGTACACGATCGCCGCATGCGCGTCGGCGGCGAAGGCGGCCTGGCTCTTCGTTCCCGAGAGGACGTAACGGTCCCCCCGCCGCGATGCGCGACAAACGAGGCCCCGCGCGTCGGAGCCGGCGGACGGCTCGGTCACGTGGTTGGCGACGAGGGTCTCCCCTCGAAGCATCGGGCGGAAGTATCGGTCGATCAGTTCGGGCGCGCCGTGCTCGCCGAGCACGCTCGAGAACTCGGGCTGCAGCGAGAGCTTGGCGAACGTCGTGCCGGCGCGATACCCGAAGCGATGGAGCGCGATGGCGGTCGCTGCCAGCGCCAGGCCCCGGCCGCCGAGACGCACGGGGGTCCGTAGGCCGAGGAGACCCGCATCCCCGAGCGCCCGCCATTCCTTCCAAGGGAAGACCGGCGCTCGATCGAGCTCCGCGCTTCGCCGTCCGAGCTCGAGTCGATCGACGGCCGCGTCGACCTCGGCGACGATGGGCGCGTCCTCCCCGGGGAAGCGCGGAAGCTTCACAATCCCTCCTTCTCGAAGTACGGGGGGAGTCGGCGGGTGGGCGCGGGCCGGAACCGGCCGATCACCCCGTGCGCGTAGAGATCACGAACTCGCTCCGCCCCGTAGCCGAGGATCGTCCCAAGGACCGTATCGTTGTCCTGGCCCAGCCACGGGGCACCCCTCCAGACCTTGCCGGGCGTACCCTCAAACTTCGGCGCGATCCCCGCGCCCTTGACGCGTCCGGCGACCGGATCGTCCCATTCGATCAGCATCTCGCGTTCCCGGTAGTGCGGGTCCCGCGCGATCTCCGCGATATCGTAGACCCGGGAGATCGATACATCGGAGGCCCGGGCGTCGGACTCGAGGTCCTTCGCCGAGCGTGCCCGGGTCGCGGCCGTAATGAGCGCATCGAGCTCGCCGCGGCGCTCCCGCCGGAGGGTGGGGTCATCGAACCGCCCGGGCGGGATCCCAAGGAAGTCGCGTAGACGAATCCACGATTCCGGGGTCGGGGCCGCGACCACGACCCACCCGTCCTGGGACGGGTAGAGATCGTAGGGATAGAGGCGGGCGTGACCGCGACCGTGCCGCGCCCGCACCACCCCGCGCAGGAAGTAGTCGAGGGCAAGGTTCTCGAGGAGCGTGAAGAACACCTCGTACTGGGCGATGTCGATCGCTTGCCCCCGTCCCGTCCGACGGGCCGAGACGACACCGGCGAGGGCGGCCGCGGCGGTCGCGAGGCCGGTCACGGTGTCGTTGAGGGCCGTGCCCGCTCGGGTGGGCGCCGATGGCTCCGGTTCGCCTTGAAGGGAAAGGAACCCGCTGTAGGCCTGACCGATGAGATCGAAGCTCGCCGCGGCGATGCGCTGAGGATCCCCCGTGCGTCCGTACCCCGACACGTGCAGGATGGTAAGTCGGGGATTCACCTTCCAGACCTCATCGTCGGTGAGACCCAACCGGTCGTAGGTGCCCGGCCGGGAGGACTCGACCCAGATGTCCGAGACCCGGGCGAGGTCGAGGAAGACGCTTCGGCCCTCGGGCTGCTTCAGGTCGAGCCCGAGCGAGAGCTTGTTGCGCGCGTACTGGATCCACGACTCGCTCACCGCCGCCTCCGCCGGCGCACCCTCGGGGACCCAAGGATTCAGGAGCCGGGTCGGGTCCGCGTAGGGGGGTCGGAACGGAGGGCCTTCGATATGGACGACCTCCGCCCCGAGCTCTCCAAGGTACGTGGCGGCCCAGGGACCGGCGATCAACCGCCCCGAGTCGATCACCCGGACTCCGGCGAGCGGCCCAAACTCCGGAACGATCGTCGGTCGGTCGAGCGGCGCGGACATTCATGGGCATCGCGAGCGACGAACGATAACCGCCGAGGTTCACCGGAGAACGGGGAAGTGCGCTCCCCGACACCGCTGGGCGACGACACCGACGACGTGGCAACGTTGGGGAAGGTCGGCCGTTGGGAACGAGGGGGTTCGGGTCGCGGCTCGCGCTCCTTCGGGTTCACCCGGGAACCCCGCGCACCAAATAGCCGACGGCGGCTCGTGAGTCGATGCCCGAATCCCCGTGGG
>JBOGRS010000069.1:0-8896 GCA_050749685.1 Thermoplasmata archaeon | reverse complement strand
GCGGGCGGTGGGCTACCGCCTCGGGAACCTCACCCACGTCGAGAATCGCTCGAAGTTCCCGGAGGGATTACGACGTCAAGGATTGACGGGAGTCCTCGATGTGTAAACATTGCCAAGTGCTGGAATCGGGAAACGCCGGCATCGCTCGCCGCGTCGGCGAGGTTCCGATTCCCCTGGTCGTCGACCGCTTCGAGCGAGTCCGTCGGGCGCCGGCCGTACCCTTGAGCGGTCGTCACCACGGCGGCGACGTCGCGAAGTGCGTCTCGGAGCGATTTCGGTTTCGTGAGGTCTCCCGGAACGAGCGTGACGCGTTGCGTAGGCAAGCCCTTGACCTCGCTCCCCGCCCGAGTGAGCGCTCGGACCTCGTGACCGGCGCGGACGAGATGCTCGACCACGCGATGGCCGACCGTGCCCGTGGATCCGACCACGAGGACGCGTGACCCCTTCGATTCTGCGTTGCCCACCGTCGCACCCGCCTCGTGGACCGACACGGCCCCGGTATTTAGCGTATACGACTAAATGATAGATGACTAAGCAATTAGTCAACAACGGCATTGGGTCAGGACCTCGGGTCGGGGGCGGTGGGTTCTCGATCGACCACGGCGAGGACTCCGCGCCCGCGTCGCGCGCTCGAGCGTTTGACGTTCGACCCCGACATTTCGCGCTACAGCCTCGTCACGAACCTCCCCGACGGCCGCGAGAGTCAGCGTATCCCGGCATGCGCTGGGAACCCAAAGAATCCTTCCGGGCCGTTGTCGACTGCTCTGGAACGCATTGACGGCGCATGGAAGACCGCCGGTAGATCCCGCCCCGATCCCGCCGCTCGTGTTTCGCTGCGACCTGCGCGAACGCGCGAAGCTCGCCCCGAAGGCCACGGCGGACCCCGCGCTACGTGGAGATGGACTCGACGTGGCGCAGGAGGAACTCGTTTCCGTCCGGATCCGCGAAGACCGCACGTGTCCCCTTGGAGAACGGATTCGAGTAGGCATGAGGTTCGTCCACGATGGCCCCGCCCCGCCGACGAATCTCCGCACACGCCGCCACCGGGTCGCGATGGGAAAAGACGAGCCCCGAGACCGTCCCCGGAGAACGGCCCCCCTCCCCCTCGGCCTGCACGTGCATCGTGAGCTGGACGCTCGTACCCGGAAGCGCAAATGCGGCGCGGGATGCCTTCGCCTGGTAGGCGATCTCCCGAAGTCCCAACACTTCGGAGTAGAACCTTCTCGCGCGCTCGATGTCCGTCACATGGACCGTCACCGCTTCCAAGGCTTCGACCACTTCCGCCATGTCCGTGCCTCTCCGCGGACCAACAACGGATCCTTGATAAGACTCCACCTCGGCCATCCGCGCTCGCCCCACCTGTTCTCACCCGGGAATCCAGGAAACCCGAGGACGTCCGTGCAGCGATCCGTTCCCGGGTCAACCGTGCGACCATTCGCCCCGGCCGTGGAAGCGGGCGATCGCGCGATCGCCGACCGAGTAGGGGAAGCCCCCGCGGCGTCGCGAGGGGTGCCGAATCACGCCGGGGGGTCGAGCGAGACGACGTTCGAGGTCCCCGCGAGCCGTCCTCGGGTACGGAAGGGCCCGAGGTGGCATTCCCTTTCCGATGGGCGAGGCGGGAAGGTCTCGGCCTCCTCGCGGAACATGGTCCGGTGGGGGAGTTCCGCCGATCAGGCCGGGTACGAACCACTTTCTATGCTCAACGATTGGACGGGGCGCGGAATCCACCGCGATGCCGGGAGGGGACCCTAGATGCCTGCTCGATTGAATCGGCGATGGCTGATCGCAAAGCCCCATGACGGGAAGGTTTCTGACGCGAACTTCCTTTGGTCGGAGTCCCCCGTTCCCCCGTTGGCGGAAGGCCGATTTCTGGTTCACAATCGTTGGCTCTCGGTCGATCCGACTCAAGCCCTCCAGCTACGCCTCGGAGATCCTCCCGGGAATGCGGTTCCGATCGGGCAGCCACCCTGGTCCCTCGCGGTGTCGGAAGTCGTAGAGTCCCGCCACCCGAACTTCTCGCCCGGAGATATCGTGCACGGTGAGATGACATGGGAGGATTACACCATCACGGACGGGACGGGTTTCAACCCCGCCTTTCGTGTGCCGGACGGAGTACCGCTCAATTGGGCGGCAGGGGCGCTCGGACTCACGGGCCTCGTGGCCTACTTCGGCGTCCACGAAGTCGCCCGACCCAAACCCGGGGAGACCTTCGTCATCTCCGGGGCGGCGGGAGGGGTGGGATCGATCGCGTCCCAGCTCGCCAAGATCTACGGGCTTCGTGTCATCGGCATCGCGGGGAGCACGGCCAAGTGCGACTGGCTCAGATCGGAGGCGAAAGTCGACGCGGTCATCAACTACCACCAGGAGGACGTCGGTAAGCGGCTCGCCGAGCTCAGTCCCCAGGGGATCGACATCTTCTTCGATACCGTCGGCGGACCCATGCTCGAGATCGCGCTGGATCGATTGCGCAAGGGCGCTCGAGTGGTGCTGTGCGGCATAACCTCACAGTACCTTGAGGATTCCCACCCGCCCGGTCCGCCGAACTTGGTCCAACTCATCATGGTCAACGGACGCATGGAGGGATTCCTGGGACGGGATTTCATTCCTCGGCGGACCGAAGCGTTCGATGCCATGCTGCCGCTTCTTCGGTCGGGGCGTCTTAAGTCCAAGGAGGATGTTCTGGTGGGGCTTCGAGAAGCGCCGAACGGCCTCGCACGCCTCCTCGCGGGTGATAACGTCGGAAAGCAGCTCGTGCGCATGGACGAGGCTCCCGGAACCTGAACATCACGGGCCTGCCTGGGGTCGTGTTCCATCCACCGAGGTGCTGTCCTCGCGAAGGCGAAGCCACGTAAGCGGGCGGGCCAGGCAACGAGCCGGGAAGCCATGGCGTCCAAATTCGGGAGAAACCGACGGAGGCGCTCATCGCATATCGGCGACCCCTCGACGATCATCCGCAGGGTGCATGAATCCTAGCCCTGCACTCGCAACACGAACCCCGGGTACGATCTCCATCCGAAAGCCAGCCGACGGCGTGCACGAACTCCTGACGTCGAGATTAGCGAACCTTCCGTCAACCCCCAGAGATCTCGCCGACCGCTCGTTCGAGCTTGTCGAGGCAGTTGTTCCAACCGGGGACAAGCCGAGCGTGGATGTGGGGGGCGCCCCGCTCGAGTTCCTCCAGCTTCTCGTGAAGGACGGAGACGTGAGTCTGCCCCCCGGGCTCCGCTCGAAGCCGGACCGTGACGAGCGTCTCGAAGTACTCCCCCTGCTCCGGCTCCGTCCCGACGAACGCCCAGCGGTACACGAGCTCTCTCGGGGGGTCGATCTTCACGAAGCACCCCTCGAACTTTCCCGTGCTTACTCCGTTCCTCGAGTGCCAGACTTCGATGCGCCCGCCGACGCGGGCATCTACCGAAAGCCGGTCAATCGCGAGATCGTCGGGGGTTATCCACTGGCGGACCAAGTCGGGCTCCAGAAAGGCGCGGAAGACCCGGTCGGGCGACGCGTGCAGGGTTCTCTCCACCCGAACGGCAACCGTCGGACCGTCGACCCGAATCATCGCTTTGCTCGCTCCCGGGGACGGGCCCCTTGCTTAAGGAGCTCGTCCATCCGACGGAGGCCCTCCTCCCAGAATCGTTCGTAGTACGAGAGCCACTCCGCGGCCTCTCGAAGCGGCCGGCCATGGATCGAGTAGAGGTGCTGCCGTCCCGCCTTGCGTAGGCCGACCACGCCCGAGTCCCGCAGCAGTCGCAGGTGCTTCGACACGGAGGGCTGGGACATGTGGGTCCGGTCGACCAGCTCCTTGACGGAACGTTCGCCGTGACGAAGAGCATCGAGGAGGTGCCGCCGTGAAGGCTCGGCGAGGAGCTGGAAGACGTCGCTCACGGAAAAGGCATGCCTAAAGCGATATATGTCTGTTTACGTATGTGTCCGAGGGTTCGGGACGCCTTACCGGCGTCGCGAGCTACCATCGATCGGGGTGTCAGGACGATGCGAAAGATCACGGCGAACGTGTACATGACCTTGGACGGCCGCGGAGCCTTCCCGAAGTATCCAGGTTCGGATCGGACGACTCGGACCGCGAACGCCCTGTTTCGACATATGTGGATCGCACGGTATGGCGACGTCACCACCGTGGTGATGGGTCGACGGTCGTTCCTCGGCCATCGGCGGGTCTGGTCCTCGAAAGCCCGAAAGCCGAGCGATCCGAAGTTTCGGCACGACTACTCGCACTTCCTGGACCACGTCGATAAGGTGTGTCTCTCGCGCCGACTCACGTCTCCGGGGTGGGAAAACTCGCGGATCATGAAGGGTGACCTCGCATCGATCGTGGCGGAACTGCGGCGGGAAAAGGGGGGGAACATCATGATCGAGGGCGGCCCGCGGCTCGTCCAGGAGGTCCTCCGTCGCCGACTCGCCGATGACTATTGGTTCTTCATCATGCCGGTGGTCTACGGTAAGGGCCCGAAGTACTGGGGGTCGATGACGGAGCAGAACACCCTCAAGCTCCTCGAAGTCAAGCACGGGGAAGACGGAGAGATCATGCTGCACTACGTGGCCGTCCGATAGATGGGATGGCCACCGTCGCGATTCACTTCCGCGTTCGCACTGGGGGCCGGTCATGGACGTCGCGAATCGCCGAGTGCGACCGCGAACATGGGCGGGGCGGACCGTATCGTTCCACGCGCGTCGGGGTAGATCGGACCCCCCGTGTCGAAAGCTGGACTTGGCCCTGAGCGGATTCGCCTGCTACTACACGAAGCCCTGGATTCACCCTCGCCGGTGACACCTACCATCGATCTCGGGATCATCGGCCCCATGTGGACTCCTCCCTGAGGTTCTCCGACGCGGAAGTGCGCCCTCATGCCGAGACCGTGGGTATCTGCCCGGTGTACTGGGTCCTTGCTCTCCCAGCGATTTCTCGAGACCCCTGCCCGCCTGCTAAACGGCGAGTCGCTGAAGTTCCCGTTCGAGTGAACCACGAAGCGCAGGGGGGCCGACGTTCTCGATGACCACCTCGGTTGCTCCAACGTTCTCCGCGAATCGTCTCAGGCCGCGAGCGAGGGGATCGACCATCCCGGCCGGATTCACGCCTTCCTCCCACCACGCACGGGTGAGACGCAGGACTCCCGTCATCTTGTCCCGAACTGGTTCGATTCGACCCACGAGTCGGTCGCCGAGGAGCACCGGTAGCACGTAGTACCCCCATCGTCGCTGGGTCGGTGGCTTGTAGACCTCGAACAGGTACTCAAAGTGGAACAGCCGCTCGGACCGGCCGTGAGCGAAGGCGATGTCGAGCGGGCCCAGGAACACCGCCTCGGGTTCCGGGGTCAGGGGACGCCACGCCGATGGCACGTCTCCTTGCTCGACGGTCTCAAGGTAGGGGAGGTCCCCGACCCGGATCACGGAAGGTTCACGATCCCCCTCTACCGTAACCTCCACCAAGCGTCCCTCCGCGGTCAAACGGTCCCGAATCTGACGCTTACTGATTCGAGCGCGACCCCGACCATCCTCTTGGGTCCGAACGAACTGAATCCCATGATGCCCGGAGAGACCGAGCCAGCCGAGCGTCTCGAGCGCGAGCTGGTCCCGCGTCTGATCTCTCGGCAGGGGCGCGGGAAGCGGTCCGAAGAGTCGTTCGGTACGGTCGTAGAACTTGCGGTTGCCCTCGCGATGATGGATCATAATGTCGAACTTGCGCCACTGGAAGTGGAGTGCCATCGCCTCCAAGCGACGGGAGCGGTAGTCTTGGACGGGTTCCCCTTCGATCCAATCCCGCGCCTCCGAGGGGCCGTTACGGTCGATCGTCGCAAGCACCCGCCGAACGGTCGCCGCGTTCAGGCGTCCCCACTTCTCCCAACGGATCGGAAGCCCTTCGTTGCGGACCCATGACCACTGTAGCGTGAGCCGTTCTCGGAGGTACAGGTTCAGATTCCCGCCGTGCTCGAACGCGGTTCGGTCTTCGTAGAGCACCTTGGCGAGGTCGACCGGTCGATATCCCCCCACCCGGCTCGCGAGGATCAAGTCGTGGTTCCGCCCCACGACATCGAGCGGGTCTACCTGGACGCGACGGCACGCCGCGAGCGCCTGTCGTACGCCGTGCGGGCCGCTCCACCGCCGTCCGGGCCAAAGCCCTTGCAATCCAAGGACGAAGCGTCGTTCCGTTTCGTTCGAGATTCGAATCAAGGCGGACCTGAGAGGTCCTCGCGGCATTCGATTCCGAGTAATTTAGGTGTCACCTTGGGAAGCGGGACCATGTGTGTTCGGTTTAGCCGAACCATCCCTCTCGGAACCTCTCTCGGGTGATGTTCGGGTCCCGAGCCCGCACGTCGAGCCTGCCGACGAGCTCGTCGATGGGCTCGGGGACCACCTTCCGTTTTCCCAGTCGACGCAATAGGGGCGTGAGAAACTCTCGGCTCTCCTCGCGGAACACCCGCGACCAGCGGAGCGGCGGATACCGAAACCTCTCCTCGGGCGGCATGTGCTCGAGGAGAACGTTGTGACTCCGACGACTGACGAGCAGCGCCAGCCACGACGTCCAGATCCGCGACTCGGCGACGTGCCGGTTCCCGGTCGCCACCCGATCCAGATGGAACGATCCCTTGGCCTCTTTGAATAGGAGTTCTACCGACCAGCGGGTTCGGTAGAGCTCCGCCACCTCCTCCGCCGACAGCGCGTCGACGGGGTTGTTGGTGACGTAGGTGTGGTACATCGGGTGGACCTCGTCCCAGACGGCCACGAGCCGAGCCCGCAGCGTATCGCCCCGATGGCGGCCGCGGTATCCTCGTCGCTAGAACGACAGCTCCACTTCCGCATCGAGCACGTCGAGGTGGAGGTGGGGAGCGACCTCCGACCCGCGCTTCCCCTCGAGTCCGATGGCGCGACCCCGGTGGACGAGGTGCGAGCCGATCAGGGTGGGGTTGGCATTGGCCTTGAGCCGGGAGAGGAAGAATCCCCCGTTCTCCTCGATGCGTACGAACCCCTGGTGCTTGTAGAAGCCGAGATCCGTGAGGACGACCGCCCCCTTGACCCAGGGGCCGATCTTCAGCGTGTCGACCTCCGAGGTGGTCTCGGGGAACAGCTCGAGGCGCGCGGGGCCGTTGGCCCGCGCGCTGAACAGGGTGGCAACCTTGACCCCGGCGGTCCGCTTGGACTTGGTGTTCTTGGCGAGTCGGGTCGCCGGGTAGACCTTGTCGAGGGCCGCGAAGAGCCGGATGACGGTAGAGTCCTGGATGAGGAGGTCGGTGAAGCGGGTCAGCTTCGGGGTGAGGCGGTTCCCGGGAGAGGCTCAGAGCTGGGCGAGGCCGTAGGCGACACACCCCCGGAGGAACTCGACCAGTTGGGGCGTGAAGCGCTCGTAGAAGCCACCGGCGCTGAGAATGGGGTCGGGGGTCCGCTTGTTGTAGACGTCCCGGAGGTCGGCGAGAGTGCGCTGAAGTTGGGGCCCCGTCTCGAAGGCGAGGGTGTAGAGGAAGGCGACCGGGTCGAGCTTCCGATGGCGCTGGACGAACCCGGACTCCCGAGCGATCCGCTGGATCACCCGGGGCGGGAACAGAGCGACAAACGCCTCGAGGTCGTCGTCGGGCTGGGCACGTTCGGCGGGAGGGGGGCTACGGTCTTTCGTTCGGGTCTTCCCCGAGGGATGGGACATCCCATCGAGGTAAACCTCCCCTCATGAGCCTAATCGGCTCGAGTGGAAGACCTCGTTAACCGAACACGCATGGAGCTCAATCACTCTGGCGAAGGAAACCGGCTCGATGTGCCGTACACTCCCGGAGAAGCATTGGATGACCTTGCATTCAAAGTCCGCGATCTCGACAAGGCGCTCGCGGAGGCGAAGGCCGCGGGATATCCAATCGACGCAGAGAGTCACGGGAACGGGTCGCCAAAGGCCCCTACGACTTTGGCAGGGCGGAGTAGCCGATATCCTTCCGTACCCGGAACCGTGTGAAGCGGATGACTTCGCCGTCGAACACGTAGGTCGCTCGATACTCCCTCACCCTGGCCCGGAAGACCTCCCTCCCGCCCTTTCGCCCAATCGACTTCACTTCGCACCAGGGGGGAAGACGGTGAGGATTGATCTCGAGGAATGTCATGAGCTCGTCAAAGCGGTTGGCGATCTCGATCGGGAGACCTAGGTACTGGCTTCGCGCCTCGGCCGTCATGTCGACCGTAGGCACGCGCTAGCGCCCCCGTTTTCGCTTGCGTTCCTCCGAAACTTGCTGCCAGGGGATTCCCGGACCTTCCTCTGCCTGGCGGATCATCTCCTTGACGAACTCTTCAGGAACATGTTCTTCAATGAAGTCGATGAGGACATCGTCCCACGTCATGTCTCCCTTCTTGAACGGCTGGAGCATTCTCAGGGTGGACGCGTGAATGGAGATCGACGACATTCGATCCGTGGCCATTGTGGAAAGCAGTGTCACTAAATTATTTTAATTGTAGCCCCGAGCGGATTCGAACCGCTGTCGCCGGCTCCAAAGGCCAGCATGCTTGGCCACTACACCACGGGGCTGCGCTCGTGGGACGAGGTCGGCTTACTAAAGTCTGCTCTCCGAGCGTGGGGGTGTCGCCGACCCCGCTCGACTGTCGAGGGGCTTCGTCATCTGCTCGGCCATCGTCGTGTAGCCCAATCGGAGATAGAGGGCGCGTGCCCCCCGATTGTGACCGAAGACGTTGAGTCCGATGCGCCGGGCACCATGCTCGACGGCGACGTTCTCCGCGGCCCTCATCGCGGCCGTGGCATGGCCGCGCCGACGGTGTTCCGGAGCCACCCACAGGTCGTAGACAAACGCGCTCTCTCCCGTGACCGCGAGCCAGAGGTTCCCGGCGGAGACGCGGTCGGGTTTCGTCCGGATCGTGAAGAGATAGTTCTGAGGGCTCTCGCGGCCTTGGG
>JBOGRS010000068.1:0-10150 GCA_050749685.1 Thermoplasmata archaeon | reverse complement strand
GGGGACCTCGAGACCGGCGAGGACGCGCAGCGCCGTCGACTTGCCCGTCCCGTTCGGACCGAGGAGCCCCGTGATCCCTTGCACCGGCGGGATGGGAAGGCGGTAGAGGCGGAAGCCGTTGTACCCGTAGCGGTGGACCACCTCCGACTCGTCGGCCTGCGGCGTGTTGAGGATCTTGATCGCGTCGAACGGGCACTTGTGGACGCAGATGCCGCATCCGATGCAGAGCGTCTCGGAGATGACCGGCTTACCGTTCGGCCCTTCGACGATGCACTCCTGCCCCATCCGCACCGGAGGGCAGTAGGCCTGGCATTCCCACTGGCATTCTGTCGGGTGGCACCGGTCGTTGAGGAGGATGGCGATGCGCGCCACCTACGCCTCCGGCCGCACGTCGGCCGTGATCCGCCCGTCCTCCATCGTGAGATGCCGGTCGGCGCGTCCGGCGACCTTCGGGTTGTGCGTCACGAGGACGAGGGTCGCCCCGCTCGACCGGCGCACCCTCACGAGGAGCTCGAGGATCGCATCGGTGTTGGCGCGGTCGAGCTCGCCCGTCGGCTCGTCCGCGAGGAGGAGTCCCGGCCGGTTCGCGAGCGCGCGCGCGACGGCGACGCGCTGCTCCTCCCCGCCGCTCAACTGGTGGGGATAGGCCGAGGCGCGTCGCGTGATCCCGACCTCCTCGAGGAGCGTGGCGGCCCGCGCCCGACGTTCCGCGCGGGGCACGCCGGCGGCGCGCATCGGCAGTTCCACGTTCTCGAGGGCGGTCAAGGTGGGAAGGAGGTAGAAGCGCTGGAAGATGAAGCCCACGCCGTTGAGCCGCCGTCGCGCTCGTTCGCTCTCGGGGAGGGAGGCCGTCGGGGACCCGTTCCAGAGGTACTCCCCCCCGGTGGGAGCGTCGAGCATCCCCAGCACGTTGAGCAACGTCGTCTTGCCGCACCCGCTCGGACCTTCCACCGAGACGAGCTCGCCGGCGCGGATCCTGAGGTCGACGGACTGGAGGGCGCGCACCTCCCCGTCGCCGCCCGGGAAGATGCGGCTGACGTGGCGGAGCTCGATCTCCGCTCGCGGCGCCCCGTCGCTCAACGCAGCGCCTCCGGGAGCGAGAGGCGGAGGGCGGATCGCGTCGCGACCCCGCTCGCGAGGAGGGAGAGGCCCACGACGCCGAGGGCGACGAGCGTAAGGGTCGCCGGGTCGAAGATCGCGAGCCGCGTCGCCGTGGCGACCGTCGGGCTGCCGAACCGCTGCAATCCCACGACCAGGGCGATCCCCCCGACGACGCCCAGGACGGCCCCCGAGGCGGAAAGCGCCGCCCCGGTGCCGATCATCTCCACGGCGATCATCCGGGCCGGGACCCCGATCGCGCGGCGCACCCCGATGGATCGACGCGACCGCTCGACGCGCCGCAGCAGGATGAGGGTCAAGAAGATGAGCCCGACACTGAGCCCGACGGAGGAGAGCGCGAGGTAGAATCCCGTCAAGATCGCGGACGCTCCTTGGAGCTGCTGGGCCTCATCGAGCAGGGAGGTGACCCCGTAGTAGGGGACGATCGACTGGACCGACGACGCGACCGCTCGGATGGCCGACGGGTCGGTCGACGTCGCCCCGGTGAGCGCGACCTCGATCGTGTCGGAGGCATCGAGCAGGGACCCTCCCCCGGAGCGCGCCTCGCCGCCCAGGGTCTGCAGGTCCGAGAGGGGAAGGACGATCCCGAACGTGGAGGGGGGTCCGATCACCGTCGGGGCGACCCCGAAGATGCCGGTCACGTTGTAGCGGACCGTCGCGGACGCGTTCGCGCTTGAGGCGATCCCGACAGAGTCGCCGACCCGGATCCCCGTCCCTTCGGCGAGGGGCGTCGAGACGAGCAGGTCGTACGTCGCCGCTCCCGCGTAGGTCCCGTTCGCGAAGTGGACGCGATCGGTCGGATCGCCGAGGGGGAGCGGGAACTGGAAGAGCGACCGCTCGGCCGGTCCGCTCGTCGCCTCGAACGCGCCGGGGATGACCCCTTCGGCCAGGACCGGACGTGCCCCGGCGCCGGCGGTGAACACGTCGACCGGGAGGCTGAGGACGGGCGACGCCGATGCGACGTTCGCGACCCCGGCGATCCGCTCGGCGAGGCCGTGCGAGGGGGAGATCCCGTGTACGCCCGCGGCCGACACGACGATCTCGAAGCCGGCATCGCGCAGCGTCCTTAACTCGTGATCGAAGACCCCCCCACCGACCGAGAGGAGAACGACGGGGAGCGCGACGGACGAACCGATCGCGAGAATCGCGAGGACGGTCTGAAGGTCGGAGTGCCGCAGGCGCGTGCGCCGTGGTCCCCGACCACCGCTCATGGGGCGCGCAGCTCCTGGGCCACGGGAAGGGTGAGGGCCCGCCACGCTGGGAGGGCGGCGGCGGCGAACCCGATCAGAAGAACCTCCACCACGCCGAGCGCGATCACGCCCAGGTCGAACGAGACGAACGAGAACCCGGCCGGTAGCCCGAGCACGAGGGTCGAGAGGAAGCGGTCGAGGGCGAAGCTTCCCACCCCCCCGAGGACGATGCCGACGCCGAGGCCGATCGCCGAGAGGAGGATCGCCTCCTCGACGATGTAGCCTGCGATACGGCGTCGCGGGAATCCGAGTGCCCGAAGCAACGCGAGCTCCTGGCTGCGGTCGTCGACGGACATGAGGAGGATCGTCGTCGTGAACAGGGTGGCGATCGCGACCCCGATGAGGCCGATGAGCGTCCCAAAGGTGCGGTAGAGGTCGACGACGCTGTTGACCGCCCCGAGGATGTTCCCGACCGTGAAGACCGAGAGCCCGGGAAACGCCCCGGCGAGGCGGCTCTGGTCGCGGCCCGGGTTGCCCGCGTCGCCCAGGTGGATGAGGACGAGGGAAGCATCGTCGCGGGGCGCCGAGCCTCCGGCGACGACCTGCTGGAGCTCCGAGAGATAGACGAACCCGAGCAGGGCCGACGGGATGAGCCAGAACGGTCCCGAGACCCCGACGACGCGGAAGACCGTTCCATTGGCGACCCAGCTCGCGAGCGCCGCCGGGCCGCTCGGGCTCCCCGTTCCGGCGTAGACCAGTTCGCCGGGCGTCACGTTGAGGACCGTCGCGAGCGCCCGGTCGACGACGATCTCGTGCGTCGAGGGGCCGCGGTAGGATCCGTTGTCGAAGTGCGGGTCGCCGGGCGACACGAAGCCGGGTCCGGAGGTGACGGTGGGCGTTTCGATCCCCGCGTTGTCGCCCGGGATCCATCCGACCACCCCGGAGACGGCGGGCTGCCAGCCGGGAGGGATGTCGCTCGCGTTGGCCGCCCGCGCGAGCGACGTGTTGACGAACGTGAGCGACGCGATGAGCCACGGTGACGCGGAGGCGACGTTCGGGTCGGCGGTGCGAAGGGCCGAGGGGAGGAGGTGGGCCGACGCGACGGGCGGGAAGGCCGTCGAGCTCAGGGATGTGTTCGGGCTTGTGGCGAGGAGGTCGATCCCGCTCGCGGCGACGAGCCGCGTCGCGCTCGTCTGGATCCCCGAGGAGAGGGCGAGGAGGATGAGCACGAGGCTCGTCGCGAGCCCGATCCCGAGGGCCGTCGCCGCCGAGCGGCCCGGTCGACGCCGAACGGCCTGCCACGCGTAGTCCACGCTTGCCTCCCGCGTCCTCTCACGCGGACGGTGCCGACCGGATCTCGCCCACCGTCGCGCGGTGGGCGGCGACCACGTCGTACTTGTGGATCGACTCCTCGCTCACCGTCTGGGCGCGGACGACCGTCGCGTCGCCGAGTCCGGGGAAGCGCACGGGAACGTCCGCGAGAAGATCGCGGAGAACGTCCTCGACGAACTTCGGGCGGCGGTGCGCGTTCAGCACGACCGTCGCCTCATCGCCCCGCTTCAAGATGTCGAACGTCGGCGACGACTGGGCCGCCTCGATCGCCTCGATGATCGCTTCCGCCTCGATCTCGGCGTCCTCCGTAAGGTCGAGGATGAGGCGGGTGCGATTGCGCTGGTTGTGGGAGATGATCGGGAATCCCGCCCATTCCGGCTCGCGCAACGCGGGAAACTCGCGCTCGAGCGCCTCGCGGCAGGTCGCCATCGCGCACGGGCACGCGGTCATGCCCACGGCCTCGGCGCCGATCGACCGTCGGACGCTCACCTGGCCGTCCGGGTGGCGCGACGCCGTCGCCTCGGCGAGGAGCGTGAACGCCTCGAGGCTTTCCCTTTCGGGGCGCAGCCCCCGCGCGCTGAAGTACTCCGCGCTCGCCTCGACGCGCGACTCGCGCGCGTACGGGTGGCGGACGAGGAGCTCGCGGGCTACGGTGAGGCAGGCGGCCTCGAGGCTCGCGACCGGGCGGGTCGCGGTCCGGTCGACCAGCTCGGCGAGGACCTCCGCGTTCCGCGAGAGGTCGGATCCTTTGCGATCCGCCGGAAGGTCGACCGTCACGCGGAACTCCGCGGCGAGCGTGACGACGCGACCGGGGCGCTGGACCTGGATCGGCTTGCGCACCCCGCTCACCCCGACATGGTGGAGATCGAGGGGCCCGTTCGAGGGAGCCATCGCGTGGACGTCCTTCACGGCGCGTCGCACGATGGCCGGGTTTAAGGGCGTTACGCGGAGCACGCGCCCACGACCGTCGCCGTTCACGTTAAGGCCCGGCTCGACCATCCTCGGCTCGATGACCGACGCCGCCCCTTCGCCCTCGCCGGGAGCCCCGACGACCTCCCCCTCGCCGACCCCCGCCCCGACGCAGGCCGCGCCGGCGTCGATGGCGGCGGCCTCCGCGGGCCCGAACGCCGAGCGTGAGACGCTCATCTTTGCGAACCTCAAGAAGATCTACGATCCCGAGATCCCGATGAACATCGTCGACCTGGGCCTCATCTACGGCGTGGACTGGGCCGGGGACGATGTCACCGTCCACATGACGCTCACCGCCCCCGGCTGCCCGGTCGCGGGCATCCTCGCGGAGGAGATCAAGGGCGCGATCGAGAAGGTCCCGACCGTCCATCAGGCGATCGTCGATATGGTGTGGGAGCCCCCGTGGTCCCCCGACCGAATGAGCGAATTCGCGAAGCGACAGTTCGGCTACCTGTAGATGGTCCGAAGCGCCGCCAGCGCACGACCAGGGCCGCGACGATCGCCGCCCCGGCGATGGCGAGGCTGACGAGGAAGTATCCCCCGCCCGGGCTCCCGAGGAAGGCGAGCGCCGGGTTCGCGGCGACCGCGACGCGGAGGAACGCGACCGCGCTCCCGCCTCCGGGATCGGTCACCTCGAGGCGAACGGAGAACGCTCCCGAGGTCGACGGCGTGCAGGCGAGCACCGCCACGTTCTCCGACCCGCACCCCGGGGGGAGACCGGACCACGAGAAGTGCGGTCCGGGGGCCCCTCCGACGACGCCGGCAAAAAGCCGCACGCTCCCGCCCGCGGACGGAAAGGCAGGGTCCATCGTGACGTGGGCCGAGAGCGCCGCGTAGACCGGGATCACGAGGGAGGGTGAGCCGGACGTGAGGCCCGTCCGATCGGAGACGAACACGGCCGCGGCAATCGTTCCCGCTCCGGAAGGGATGCAGGTGACGGTCGGCTGCGACATGGAGGGACAATCGGACGGAAGGCCGACCCACGCGTACGCGAGCCCTCCCGCGCCTCCCGAGGCGTTCGCGCTCAAGACGAGCGGAGCCCCGACGTCGACGACCGGAAGGTCCGAGGTCACCGACGCACGGAGCGCCGGGGCGACCTCGACCGATACCGGAAGGGAGGCGACGTGGCCACCGAACCGGTCCGACGCGCTCACCGTGACCGAATAGTTCCCCGCGACGGTGGGATGGCACGAGAGGGTCGGGGCATCGGTCCCGCGACATCCCTCGGGAAGGCCCGCCCAAGCGAAGGTGAGCGGAGCGGACCCCGAGAGGACCTCGACCTCGAGCGCGAGCGTCCCATTGACGTCGACGACCGTGGGGACGGCCGTCAGGTGGACGAGGGGAGGGTCGACCACGACGAACAGGAAGCCGGGTCCCGTGGCGGTCCATCCGAGCGCGTCCTCGACCGTCACGTTGACCCAGGACGGGCCGGGAAGCGTCGGAGTGCAGACCGCGACGGCCCGGTCCGGGGGCGGGCAACCGGGCGGCAGCCCGGACCACGCATAGTGCATGGGGGCCTCCCCCCCCGACACTCCGGCGACGAACTGCGTCACGGTGCCCACGTCCGTGCCTCCGCGCGACGGGCTCGCCGTGACGTTCCAGACGGTGAGGATCTGTGGGACGGTCACGTTGACCGCCGGGCTCGGCCCGACCATCGTATCGAGGGCGTCCACCACGTAGGCCCGGAAGCGGTAGGTCCCGGCTCCGTGGAAGGCGAAGGCGATGGTGGAGGGACCGAGGGCGAGCGCCGTTCCGTTGAGCGTGAAGACGGCGCGGTACGGCCCGACGCCTCCCGTCGCGTTCACGCGCAGGGTGACCGAGCTCCCGACGGCGGCCGCGGTGGCCGACGTGGTGAGCTGCAGGAACTCGATCGGCACCTGATCGGTCCCGAACCTCACCCCGGCCCACGGTTCGAGCGGCGAAAGGTTCTGGACGAGCTCGATGTGCGTTCCGGATTGCGCGGTTCCCGCGAGCGGCTGGACGTACTCGGCGACGGCGTCGCCCCCCGCGAAGACGTGCGTCGTCCCGGTGAAGCTGATGCAGGTGGTCGCCCCGTTCGCCCCGCCCCACTCGTAGGCCCAGGGCACGAGGGCGCTCACCGACGGGAATGCGCCGAGCGTGTAGTCGACGCGCGGTGCGTCCGCCAGCTCGGGACAGGTCGACGAGGCGTTGGCCATCACCTCCGTCGAGGGACCGGTCGTGTAGCCGGAAGCGCTCGGGGTCGGGGTCGGGACGAAACCCGTGGTCGCGGATCCCGGAGGAGGAGCGCATGTCACCTCGCTTCTACCTAAGGAAAGGTCCGCAACGCCCATACAGACGGACGATGGGGCGGCGAGGCTCACGTTCATCACGACGGAGTCCGAAGGGACCAGGGCGATCGTCGAGTTGCACTCGACCGGCCCGGGCGATCCGGCCGCCGTCCAGACCTGAGTTGCGACCTGCCAACCCGTGGGGCACCCCGGCCAGTCGTGGATCGCGGCGGCCTGATAGAAATCCCCGACGTCCGACACGGCGCTGAGGACGAGGGCGATCGAGTAGAGCGTCGATGGGATCGAGAGATTGACGGACAACGCGGCGGTCGACGTCACGGAGGCCGAGCCGTCGAACTGGCCGACGCTGCTGCCTTCGAGGAGGTACCACATCGACTGGTTGACGAGCGGAACGACGAGCGCCGTCGAACCGGCGGAATCGAACTGTGGTCGATGGCCGAGGGAGGCCGGCGCCGGCGATCCATGGGGCGGGATGGCGGGGAGCGCGGGAGCGAGGGTCTCGGCGTTGGGAGCGCTCGCCGGCATCGCGAGCACCACGGCGATCGCGATCACTCCGGCGACCACGAGAAGACGGAGGGCGAGGCGGGTCCCGGGGGCGTCCCACCGTGGGGCCACGAAGCCCGCTGGCCGCCGGTCCGAGAGAGCCAAAGCTCCGGGGTCGCCCGGCACGGCGCCGGGTCGGTCCCGGGCCCATTATACCTTTGGGGCAACTATTCGGTCGCGCGTACCAACCGATACGCCGGACGGAGCTGCCTCGATCGAGGGGCGTCGAGGAAAGCGGAGGACCACCTGAGAGGTTATCCCGACCCGAGGCTGGGCCGTCGGAGGTCCGAACGTTGAGCGACTACCGCGAAGAGCTCGAGACCGAGCGCACGATGAAGGACCGCTTCATGGCGCACCATGTCGAGTCGCCGTTCGTCCAGGAGCGGGTGCACGACTTCAGTGGCCTGCGCTACTTTGCGGTCGACCCGGACTTCCGCGTCCCGGCTCGCCTCGAGCGCCGTCCGGTCCCGGAGGAGGCCTACCTCAGGACCAACAAGGATGGCCAGGCCGTGATGCGCTACCTCGGGGACCTCACCTTCGCGCTCTCGGGCCGAAGCCTGCGACTGCGCGTGTACCACGCGGGAGAGGGGGTCGGGACCTCGATGTTCGTCCCGTTCCGCGACGCCACGTCGGGCGACGAGAGCTACGGGCCCGGCCGCTACCTCACGCTCGAGATGAACGAGAAGGACGAGTACGAGGTCGATTTCAACCAGGCGTTCAATCCGTACTGCGCGTACACCGACGCGTTCGAGTGCCCCTTTCCCCCCGCCGAGAACGACCTCCCCGTGGCCGTGCGCGCGGGCGAACAGGTCTGGTCCCCCTCGCGCAACCCGCGCACCCCGAGCAGCGCCGTGCTCGACCTCATCCCGGGGCGGCGCGCCCGAGCGCAAGCGACCTCGCGCGCGGGCAATCCGTCGACCCCGGCCCCAAAACCTGCGGCGCGCCCTCGCCGTGCCATCGCCCGCCCCGCGGCCTCCCGGACCAAACGAGTTCGCCGGTAGCCGCCCCACCTCGCCCGAGCGGCGCTAGCCCCATCGCCGACGCGGCGCGGGGGACGGCGAGCTACATTCTTCTTCGTTCCCGCGGGCAAACGTAGAAGGGTGAGGTCGGGAGTATGAACGGATGCGACCTCAATGTACCCCCCGTCGGTCCCCGCGTCGAACTCCGCGCATCGCGACCTTGGGATCGCCTTGATCCTCGGGGGGATCGCCCTCGTGGTGCTCGCGCTCTTCCTGGCTTCGATCTGCGTGCCGTGGACCCCTCCGCCGAACGGACCCGCACCGCCGATACCGACAGGGTGCGTCGCGCCGTTTCTCCCGATCGCATTCCTCCTCGGATTGATCGCGCTCGTGATGTTGATCCTCGGGTGCGTTTACGCCGCGTCCCGCGCCTTAGTCGCGATCGTGCCGCCCTTCGTTCCGGTCCCATGGACCCCCGGCCCGCCCTCGGCGACGGTGGTCGCCCCCGAGGGATGGATCGCGTGCCGCGGTTGCGGTCGGATCCACCATCTCGGGAGGTACGCGTACTGCATGCACTGCGGGTCGAAGCTCATCACCTAACCGCGACCGTGGGGCGCGGCCCGCACCCCACGGGCCCGCCACGCAACCCCCCCGGAGCCACCTACCCCCAGAGCGCGACGAGGTGGGCTCCCGGAGCGCTTGGGAACCGACGTCGGAGCTTCATCGCGCCGCTGCGGTCGTGATGGGCCGGCGACGAAAAGACGCCCATTCGACGGAATGGGCCGCGCGACCTCGCGAGCTCGTCCACCTCGTCGGCGGAGAGGACCGAGTGCGGCGCGCGCTCGGCGAAGAGGGTGCTCACCCCGTCCCCGGTGTCGAGCTCCATGCGCGCGACCTCGTCGCGGCGACGTGGGTGCCCCTGGACTCGGCCGAATGACCGCCACTCGACGGTCAGTCGTCCGCGGGGCCACACCCGTACGGTCCAGCGATCTCGGATCCCGGGGGCTCGCGAACGTCGGGGGATGAGGGTGGCGTCCATCAGCACGACGCCCTCCGCCCCGACGGCCAACCGGGCCGACTTGAAGAACGATCGTAACGCGCGCCGGCCCACAAGGTAGGTGAGACCATCCAAGGGGAGGGCGACCACGTCCACCGGGCGGGGAAGGCGAAACGACCGAAGGTCGGAGCGGACCCATGCGACGTGGGACCCTTCGCGCTGGGTGAGCTCGCGCGCGCGCCGAAGGGCGACCGGGTTGCGGTCCACTCCGATCACGTCCAGACCCATCTGCGCCCACCGCCGCGCGAGCGCTCCGGTCCCGCATGCGAGCTCGGCGACGGACTTCGGCGGTCGCGCCAGGATCATCTCCGCCGCATCGAGGAAGCGGCGTGCCTCGCGGGTCCGATCCCACCCGAAGGCCGCGTCGTAGACCTCGGGATGGTCCCCAAGGTTGCGCGCCGGGCCGGACGACCCGTGCGTACGCCCGCCGCCCGGCGCAGCCCGCCTACGCTCCGGGCGCGACCGGCGCGATCCACGTGCCGCGCGCGCCATCCGGTCGGCCGATCGCGGGGTGGTGGAGCGCGCCGACCGTCCTTCCGATCCACCGGCGGGCTTCGGCGAAGGGACGCGTTTCGACACGGTCGATCGCTTACAGCCCGGGGAACGAAGCGAGGAGGCCGTTGAGGACGAACTGGACCCCCACCGCCGCCAAGAGGAGGCCCATCACGCGGGTGAGGGCCATGATCGCCGGCCGCCCCATGCGGCGCAGAA
>JBOGRS010000067.1:0-10340 GCA_050749685.1 Thermoplasmata archaeon | reverse complement strand
GCCGTCAGCTCGTCGGTGAGGTAGCCGAGCTTCGTGAGGTTCTTCTCGAGGACCGGGTGGACGGTCTCGGACGCGACGACCTTCGCGTCCGTGGTGTTGACGATGCTGACGACCGTCTGGGTCGGCTCGGCGTAGAAGTAGATATCGAAGAACTGCAGGGCCGACTGGTTCGCTGTGCCCGGGAACGCCTCAGTCGTGTACGTCTGGTAGCCGCCCGACTTCTCCTCGAAGTCGTGGACCGCGAAGGAGTAGGTGTCGCCGGTCGCCCCAGCGGTCGCGGTGAGCCAGAGCGCGTTCTGGGCGGCGCCCGCAGCGGCATTGGTCACGTTGCCGCTCGTGGGCATCGCGGTCGAGACGTTCGATTCCGAGAGGACCAGGCTCCAGGAGCCGGTAGTCCCGTTCAGGGCAACGCGCTGGTCGACGAACGCGTAGGAGACGTTGGCGCCGAGGTAGCTCCCGAGGTTCCAGTGGGAGACGACATACTTGGAACTGGAGTCGTTGAACTGGAGGATCCCGTATCCCGACGAGTTCGACTCCCAGGAACCGTTGAGGGCGACCACGGTCGCGCCGGCGAGACCCGTGGTGTTGAACTCGGTGGGCTGGTCGATGTAGGCCACCCGGGCGAAGCTGACGACGAGATTCTGCGAAACGGGGTCGGATCCGAAGGAGAGGTCGATGGCCGACCACTCTGTCGTCGGACCCGAAGGCCGTGTCAAGATCCCCCCCGCCGAGGCGAGAATGACCGCCGCGACGAAGATCGCGAGGGGCGCTCCCCACCAAGGACAGGGACGACGGCGAGGGTGGGTTCGCCCCAGTTTCGGGTTCGTTCGTCTCCGAGTCTCGCTCCCGTTTCCTTCCTGCGCCTTCATGCCCGTGCGGGCTCGCGGGAGGAAATGCATCGTGCGATACTCTCTCCCCGCGGTGCCCGGGGATATCTACGAGGTGGGAGCTATAATGTCATTTCGTACACGTCGGTTACATTCGTCGCCCGACGATACGATGTGCGTTTCACGACCCCCCCTCCAGATTAATATGGGACCAGATAGAATGGGCTGGGCCCCAGGGATGGAGGACAGCATGAATCGATTCGAGAAGGAATACTGGGACGGCGCGAGGGAGATGGCCCTGATGTTCTACGAATCCATGAGGTCGCGGACGGATGTTCCGGGGGACCTGAAACAGCTGGCCGAGACCGCCCTCCGGGAGACGGCGGAACGGAAGAACCGGGATTTCCGAGATGCCCTCGGCGTCACGGCCCCCCGGCGGGCCTGATCCCGCGCGACACCTGTGGACACACATCGGGGACGGGTCGGGTCTCGACCGTCACGGCTCGATCCCCACACCCCGGGCTCCACGCACCCAGGTCGCGGGCGAGAGTCGGGACCTGAAGGGCATCGAACTCTCAGTTTCCGCGAGAACTGGGCGGCCCGAGCGGATGGTCCTTCTTCCACCGATCGATCTTCTCGAGGACCGCCTCCCGGACGAAGTCTCCGAGCCGATTGAAGTGATCGTCCGCGTCGATGATGCGCACGAGATCGTCGTAGTAGCCGCGTTCAATCCGCCCGGCGACGGAGACCTTGGGCAGCACTTTCTTTCGGGGCTTGGGGAGGGGGGCTGTCTTCACCATTGTAACGTGAGTGTACGAAAGAGCTTATAGATTGCGCGTCTTCGTAACGAACGGTACGAATGAGTGCAAAGGGAATCGGGGCGCGCGCGTCCTCCGTCCGGAGAGGCACTCCGGTGCGTCGCCCGGAAGAAGCCCTGAGGGGAATCGTCCGGGTCCGTCCCGAGACCTGGCGGGACCTCGCCGATCTCCGCCGCCCCGTCGTCGACTCCGAAGGGAAGCTCGTTGGGCTCGAGGCGTTTGACCGCGTCATCCGCCGGCTGATCGAAGAGCGCCGAAGGTCGCCGGCCCGGGAAGCGCCTCTACCGGGCGAGGGCAGGGGTCGATGATCGAGCTGGAGTTCGTGGTTTTCGCCCCGGATGACCTTACGACGTCGGACGAGATCCCTAGCCTCGATGACCCGCGCCTCTGCTCTGAGTGCGGGCATGCCGAGGGTCTCCACGAGACCTTCCACTCATCGGGTGCCTGGTTCGACCTGTGCCACTCTCTGACCGCCCATGGAGAATGCCACGACGTCCGCCAATCCGAAGGAATCCCTCTGGGAGCCTGCCGGGGGGAGCAGACGTGACCGAAGCCCTACCAGCGGCGCGCGAATCCCTGCCGCTCGGGCGTGGCGCCCCAGATCTCGATGCTCTCGCCGAGTCCGGAGCCGGTCCCGGGGCCAACCTACCCAGCGAACCGGGAGCGGGTCGTCCGGAAACCGAAGTCGGGAGTTACGATGGCGAAGTCGACCTCGGTCCGCTGAAGCGGGTTGCCCGGCACCTCCCGGACGGGGACCCGGCCCGCCGGCTCATCGAGGGAGAGCCGGATTCTCTCCCGTTCCCGGTGCTGGCGGCGAAGGCGGACTCGTGGGTCCTCCTGCTTCTCCGACGGGAGGATTGAGGAGGACCCGGTCTTGGCCGACGTTACCCACGAAAGTCCATCCTTCCGCCAGGTAGCCGGGGAGGTCGTCCACCTTCACGAGCGCCTGCCGCTTCGGAGTCGGCGAGACCCGCTTCTGCGTGAGGGCGCGGACCTGCTCGACGCTGCTCAGATCAACTCCCTCGAGCTCCTTGTCCGAGTAACCGAGCGAGTTCAGGAGAACGCGGGCGACTTCCCGTCGGACATCACCCTCGGAGGCGGTGTCGCCGGTCAGGATCGGCTCGCATCTCCGATAGGCTTCCCGCATCTCCTCGACGAGGTCACCCGGCAGACGGTTCTTGTTCAGCGAGTAGCGCGCCGTGATGTCCCCTGTGTGTCCCCCCCAGTGGATGACGAAGCGGTGGGCGACCTTGGCCTGGCCCTCGGCAATCCCGAGCCGCGTCTCGAAGTAAACGCGGAGAACGTAGGGACGGTCTTTGATCCCGAGGGACCGGAACGTCCCGCGAATGCCCTCGGCAACGTTCATGGTCCGAAGGAACGGGCGACGTCCTCGTCCCGAGCTGACCAAGTCGCTCGCCCGGGTCAACTTCTCCCCTTCCGCGATGCGGAACTTGAGGTAGTCCTCGATCGCGCGGCAGGTCGGAACGGGTGCGAACGTGAGGTAGGCGTGACCAGCCTTCGAGATGGTTTCCCGAACGATGACGAGCGCCGGCACCTTTCGGAACCTCGGCTCGTCTCCACTCAGGTCGAGCTCCGGGAAGTCGCCCAGCGTGAGCCCGTCGTCGCCGAGGTAGTTTCCGATGACCTCCGGCCGAACACCGCTGTAGGCCATCAGCGCGCAAGCGACCCGAGTTCGGAGCGGTGCCCGGGCGAGAACGGCCCGCACCTGCAACGGAGAAGGTGCCACCTCGTCGACCAGGGTCGGCGTAGACTCCCGACCACGGATGTTCACTCCCGTGACCGCGGCCCGTCCGTTGTGCTTCCGCCACGAGTTGACCGCCTTGACGGTGCTGTGGGCGTAGGACCCAGCGTGCTTGGCTCGGGATTCGAGGTCAACGAAGTCCATCACGAGATCTCGAAGCGGTTTGTCCGCCATACGGGCCAACGCCTCCGGCGTGACTTTCATGAGACGGGAGAAGGCGGCGAGGCGCCGCACGTAGACGTCCGCGGTTGCGTGACTACCCTGGCAGAGGTTTCGGTGCCATCGACGGCGATCGGTCGACTCGGCGAGGAAGGGTTCGAGCCGCGGAGGTCGCTTCGGGTTCATGATATATGGAATGTCGCATGGGTTCTAATAGGTTATTCTATCAGGCCCCGGCGGGCCCGTTTCGAATCCGGCTGGGCCCGCGAACCCCTGGGTTTACTTTCAAAGTAATCCGTATTCCCTCCCGCGGTGTGCCCCGATCGTGCCAGAACTGGGGGACGGTCTCCTCGGGTGTTTCCGGTGTGGGTACGTCTGGAGGCTGAGAAAAGCCCCTGTCCACATGTGCCCGCGATGCAAATCCCATTACTGGAACGAACCACGAATCGGGGGATCTACGGCGCGGGGCCGCCGGCCTGGGTTGGGAATCGATGAGGTGGTCGGCCCGCGACGAAGGGCGCTCAAGGCATTGGCGGAGGAGTACGGCGGGTTCGACCTCCGGGTGTTCGGCTCGGTTGCACGAGGAGAAGCCCGTCCCGACAGCGACGTGGACCTCCTGGTCCGCTTCCGTTCGCCCGTAGGCCTCCTCCGTCGAAGCGAGCTCAGAGAGAGAGTCGAGACACTCTTGGGCCGCAAGGTAGACCTCGCGACCGAGGCGAATCTCCACTGGCTCGTGCGCCCGCGGGTGGTGGCGGAGGCGGTCCCGCTGTGAGGGACGACGCGCTCCGTGTCGCCGACATTCTCGAGGCGCTGGAGCGCATTCGCGGTTTTGTCTCCGGCGGTCGTAGCGCCTTCTTCGGGGATTCGAAGACCCAGGCCGCGGTCGCCTACGAAGTGCTGAAGATGGGCGAAGCCGCCAACGGCACCTCCGCCGGCTTCCAAAAAGCGCACGCCGCGGTGCCCTGGCGTCGACTGATCGCGCTGCGCAACGAGATCGTCCACGAGTCCTTTCGGGTCGACTTGGACGCCCTTTGGGAGTTCATCGAGAGCGAGCTCCCCGGGGTCGAGAGAGCTCTACGAACCCTCTGAACCCCCCCGACCGGCCTCCGTGCCGCCAGCCTCGGCTCGCATCCACTTCAGTCGATCGCGATAGAAATTCCAGGTTGCGGACTGCGGGCCCCACGATTTGGGATGGATTCGAATGGTGAGTTGCACGAGTTCCCCTGGGCCCGTTACTATTTCCTTATAGAACCCACGCAACGGCGTCTGCGTACACCGGGCGGGCTACGCCTCCAGTCCGCCCCGTGCTCCCGCAGTGCCTACGCCCTTGAGAGGTGCCCGGGGGTGCGCGCTTGACTCCCCGATACGGCGAACTCGCCTGCGTTCCCAAGCCGGAGCCGCCCACCACGGCACCGGTTGCCCCCCCAGTTCATCTGTGCGCGCTGCCGCTCAGACGCTCGACACGACCAGACCCTTTGTCTACCGTTCTGCCCCGTCCACGGCCTCTCCGCGGAGCTGACTGCGGTCCGACCGAACGGGTACGCGCGCACCCACGAGCCCTCCCGGTGAGTCTTATGCTCAAGCGTTGGTTTCCGTCAGAGAGCACTCCCTCCGAGCCCGTTCCGGGCTCTCCGATCCTCTCTAACTCCTCCGAGTTCCGGGACACGAACTACGGTAGTTCCGGTGCCGGACCTACCCCTCTTCCGGGCCCGGAACTCCCGGCCCCCGCCACCTCCCAGCACCACCTGTGGCTCTCGGATCGGACCCGGTCGGAGTTCCGACGACTCCAACGCGTCGTCTGCCGGCGAGGCCTCGTCGGCTCCCCCGGCCGGGGAAGGGGTCGAGGAAGGTCCGGGGGAAGTCCCCCCCTCGCCTCCGCGTTCTTCGCGGATTGCGCGCGAGATGGGTCCGCACGTGCCCTCGGCCCCTTAGGGAACGCCGTAAACGAGCGGGACCCTGTAGGACCCTGGGCAGGTTCACGGAAGGTCCATCGCGAGACGTCGCGCCATCGACGGCCCGTTCGCGATGAAGGCTGCGACGCGGCGCCGGGAAGCTCCCCGGCGTTGGAGGCGGCTTCGGACCGATGCCACCATCTCGGTCAGGAGTTCGCCTTCCGGACAGAACCCTTGACCTTGGTGAAGACAGCGGTCGCACGCACGGACATGACGCTCCCATGTCCCCCAGATCGGGTCGAGTTCGAGGGCGTGCTTCGGCGCGAGCGGCGTCCGCCCCGACAGCCCTCCCTCCACCGTGGTTCCTCGGTCCGCAGGGTCGATTCCATCCTCATCGTCGTGGTTCGGCTCGGGCTTCCCTACGCTCATGCATGAGAAGTGGTCCGGCATGAAATATATAGATTGTCACAATAGAATATAGGTGAGTCCGGGCATCGCAGCTGCTGCCCGGTCCGACTACGGACCGGGCCGTGTTCGGACGATGGGGGTCAGGGGCTTTCGCCCGGGAGGTCGGGACGAGCGCCGGATCAACGAAAGAGCGCCGTGCGAGCGAGGTCGATAACCTCCGACGCGTCGCCGTTGAGGACCGCCTTCATGAGATAGAGGCTGAAGCCCGATAGCTCGTGCCAGGTGATCGACGGAGGCATGACGAGCTCGGGTCGGCGGACCACGACATCCACGAGCGCCGGCCCGGGGTGCGCGAACGCTTCGGCCAGCATCGGGCGGACCTGGTCGGCGGTCTCGGCGCGTCGCCCGAAGAGACCGATGGTGTTCGCGAGCGCGGCGAAGTCCGGGTTCGTGAGCTCGGTCGCGAACGGGACGAGTCCGGCCGCCTTCATCTCGAGCTCGACGAAGCCGAGGGTGCCGTTGTTGAACACAACCACCTTGACGGGAAGTTCGAGCTGGGCGAGGGTGAGGAGTTCGCCCATCATCATCGCGAGACCCCCATCGCCGGCCAGGGCGATGACCGAGCGGCCGGGGTGCGAGCTCTGGGCGCCGATCGCCAGCGGGAGCGCTCCCGCCATCGACCCATGGATGAACGACCCGACGAGGCGACGCCGTCCGTTCATCCGGACGTAGCGCGCGGTCCAGACCGTGGGTTCCCCGACGTCGCACGAGAAGATGGCGTCCGGCGCCGCGAGATCATCGATCGCCCGGGCGACCCACTGGGGATGGATGGGCCGCTCCCCCACGCCTCCGACGGCGAGTCCGTCGAGCTCGCGACGAGCGCCCGCGTAGTGGGCGAGGGACGCCCGAAGATGCCCGTCGTCGGGCTTGGCCGTGATGCGCGACAGGACGGCATCGAGGGTCGCCCGGACGTCGCCCACCACGCCGAGGTCCACCGGCACGCGCCGCCCGATCTGCTCGCCCCGAAGGTCGACTTGGACGATCGTGGCTTCCGTGGGGTAGAATGGTCGATACGGGAAGTCCGTCCCCAGCATCAACAGGAGATCGGAATCCATCATCGCGTGGTACCCGGAGGAGAAGCCGAGGAGGCCGGTCATGCCCACGTCGAGAGGATTCTCCGGCTCGACGAACTCCTTCCCGCGCATCGTGTGCACGATCGGTGCCTGAAGGCGCGTCCCGAGCGCGATCAACTGCGGCTGGGCGCCGGCGCAGCCGGCTCCGGCCAGGATGGTCACCTTCGAGGCGGTGTTCAGGAGAGCGGCGAGGCGGGTCAGCACCGCGTCGGACGGCAGCGCGAGCGCCGGGCCTCCCTCGGGCGGCGGGCTCGGCCGTCCCTCGGGCGCGGGTCGCCAGGCCACGTCCCCCGGTAGAACGACGACCGCGACCCCGCGCAGGGTGAGGGCCGAGCGCATCGCCGCGTCCAGGACCGGGTAGAGCTGGGTGGGGTGGGCGATCGTCTCGCAGTAGTGGCTGCACTCCCGGAAGAGCGCCTCGGGCCGCGTCTCCTGGAAATACCCGGTGCCGATCTCGGGAGTCGGGATCTGCGCCGCGATCGCAAGGACCGGGACGCGGCTGCGGTGGGCATCGTACAGGCCGTTGATGAGGTGCAGGTTTCCCGGTCCGCAGCTCCCGGCGCAGACCGCGAGGCGCCCGGTGAGGTGAGCTTCCGCGCTGCAGGCGAACGCCGCCGCCTCCTCGTGACGGACCGGCACCCATCGGAGGTTCGGTCGGGTGCGCATCGCCTCGGTCACGGCATTGAGCGAGTCGCCCGGGATGCCGTAGACGCGGGGAATCCCCGCGGCGATGAGGGTGTCGACGAGCGCCTCGGCGACCGTGCCATGGGGAGGTTTCATGCGGGGCACCTCGCCCACCGCGACTCCTACGTACCATATACTCTCGGCCCTCGGCAGCGCACCCCGGGATGATCGCCCGCCGCATCGTGACGCGGCGCGATCTCCGAACCGGAAGCGAGCCCCAACGACGCTCGCTCGATGGGATCCGAGCGGCGTGCCACCGGCCCGTTGCCGGGGATGCCTCCCCTAGCGTTCCGGCGGTGCGCGCCTCGCTGCCGGCGTGCACGACCCCACGACGGCCGTGCGACCGGCTCCGCGCGGTGGACGCCTTGCGGGCTCGTCCGGGGGCGAGTTCCGGTCCGGGGAACAAAGGCTTTCCGCAGAAGGTCGATGGCCCCTCGCGCGGCATTGGGGCCGTTCACTCCGGTCGCCGGGGGGGCTCCCATCGTCGGCGCTCCTCGAAGATGCTGCCCCGAACCGTTCCATCCCGCGCCGCGGTCGAGGACGTTCGGCCGAGCGTGGACGGCGGTCGCGTTTCGATCCGTCGGGTCCCCGGCGAGTCGGTCGAGGTAACCGCGGACATCTTCGCGGACGGCATCCTCGAGGTACGCGGCCGGGTAAGTTGGAGGACGGTCGGTGAGCGTACCTGGCGGTCGGTGCCGATGAAGCCGGTGGGGAACGATCGATTCCTCGGCGTCTTCCTCGCGCCCGGGCCCGGGGAGTATGAATATCGTGTCGAGGGCTGGGTCGACCCGTACCTGACGTGGCGGTCGGTGCTCGAACGTCGGGTGGCGGCGAAGTCCGTAGGCGCCGTCGATCTTCTCGAGGGGGCAGAGATCCTACGGACGGCCGCGCGACAGGTCCGCGGCGGTGCGCGTCGTCGACTCGTCTCCGCGGCGGACGAGATCACCCAGCTCGCCCCACGGTCGCTCGAGGACGCGATCCGGATCGCGGAGGAGTCATGGGTCGGCGACCTGCTCGCCTCATCGCCCGAGCGAGGCGAGGTCGTCCGCAGTCCACCGACCCTGCGGCTCGAGGTCGATCCGCCGATCGCCCAACACTCCGCGTGGTACGAGGTGTTTCCCCGGTCCACGAGCTCGGTGGAAGGCCGCGCGGGCACCCTGAGGGACCTGCGGAGCCGGCTCTCCTACATCGCCGAGATGGGGTTCGATGTCGTCTACCTCCCCCCGATCCATCCGATCGGCCTCACCCACCGCCGCGGCCCCAACAATGCCTCGCCCGCACCCGAAGGGGCCCCGGGAAGCCCATGGGCGATCGGGTCGGCGGCGGGGGGGCATATCTCGATCGACCCCGGTCTCGGAACCCTTGAGGATTTCCGGGCGACCGTGAGGGAAGTCCGACGCCTCGGGCTCGAACTGGCCCTGGACCTCGCCTACCAGTGCTCGCCCGACCACCCCTGGGTCCGGGAGCACCCCACCTGGTTCCATCACCTTCCGGACGGGTCCATCCGCCCGGCGGAGAATCCCCCGAAGAAGTACGACGACATCGTCCCGATCGACTTTGCGACGAAGGATTGGCCGGCCCTATGGACCGCCCTCAAGGAGGTCGTGGACTTCTGGGTGGGCGAAGGCGTTCGATGGTTCCGAGTCGACAATCCCCACACGAAGCCGTTCGAGTTCTGGCGCTGGCTCATCTCGAGCGTCCATCGGACGCACCCGGAAGTGATGTTCCTCGCGGAGGCGTTCACCCGGCCGAAGGTGATGTACCGCCTCGCGAAGGTGGGCTTCACGCACTCCTACACGTACTTCGCCTGGCGGACGTCGCGGGCCGAGCTCACCCAGTACTTCGAGGAGCTTTCCCGCGAACCCGTGGGGGAGTACTTCCGGCCCCACCTGTGGCCGAACACCCCGGATATCCTTACCGAACAGTTCCAGCGCGGCCAACGCTCCGTCTTCCAGCACCGCCTCGTCCTCGCCGCGACGCTGTCGGCGCACTACGGCATCTACGGCCCCGCGTTCGAACGGATGGTCCACACCCCGCTCGAGCCCGGGAAGGAGGAGTACCGTGATTCCGAGAAGTACGAGGTCCACGCATGGCCCTCGTCGGGACCGACGCTCGCACCGGAGGTCCGTCGGCTCAACGGGATCCGACGCGCGCACCCCGCCTTGCGCACGCGCCAGGGACCGGCGTTCCACGGGATGGACAACGATCGGCTTCTCGCCTACAGCCGTAGCACGGCGGACCGTGCGGACGTGATGTTGATGCTCGTCAACCTGGATCCCGAGTCCGTGCAATCGGGTTGGACCGATCTCGACCTCACGGCGCTGGGAGTCGCGGACGGGGTGCCGTTCATCGTCCACGACCTGTGGACCGACGCGCGCTTCACGTGGCAGGGACGGCGCAACTTCGTCCGTCTCGATCCCCACGTGTTCCCCGCCCATCTCCTCGAGGTCGAACGGCCCGCCCAGGGAGCGCCCGACGCTCCGGGACGCTCCTAGGATGGCGGCGCTCAAGAACGAGGAACCCAGCGGGCCGGGCGCCATTCCGGTCGACCCGACGTGGTACAAGGACGCGATCATCTACGAGCTCCACGTCCGGTCGTTCGCCGATAGCACGTCGGACGGGACGGGGGATTTTCCCGGGCTCGCGAGCAAGCTCGA
>JBOGRS010000066.1:0-10685 GCA_050749685.1 Thermoplasmata archaeon | reverse complement strand
GCCATCGACCGCTCGGCGGTCGGGCGATCGACCGGGCTCGACCGCGACCTCGCCGTCGGGCACTACAAGCCCGTGAACTCCGAGCGGTACCTTCACGGGGCCCACGAGTACATCTTCCACTTCTCGCACCGGGGCGACCTTCCGCTCGACCGCCTCGCCGTCGGGGTGGAGTATCAGGACCGCTCGAACGTCGAACGGTGGCGGGGGCGCGAGGGGCGGCGATGCCGGGGGAACACGTGGTTCCTACCCTACCCGACGATCCGCTCGCGGGACCACGACCGGCCCCACCCCGCGTCGTTCCCGGTCGAGCTCCCCGAGCGTTGCCTTCGCCTGCACGGGCTCGGCCGCGTACAGCTCGCCGTCGACCCGTTCATGGGGATCGGGGCGTCCGCCCTCGCCGCCGCCCGTCTCGGGGTGCCGTTCGTCGGATTCGACCTCGATCGAGCGTACCTCGCCACCGCGCGCGACCGTCTCGTCGAGGCGGGGGCGCGGGTCGATGAGCGCGATCGCGACCTCGCCCCGACCGAGCCTCGGGGTCCCCCCGGCGGCGTCCCTCCTCTCCGCGCTCCCGCAGCTCGGAAGCCCGAGCCGGGCGATGCGGGAGGTCGGGCGATCGGCCCTACTCGTCGTCGGAGGAACCCGACGACGGGGTCGACCACTCCTTGATCGGGGTGCGCTTGACGCCGGCGGCGGCGGCGAGGGCGTTGCGCGTCCCTTCCTTGGTCTTGTGGCCGACGTACTCGAGCGCCTGACCGGTCGCGGTCGTGGCGCGCGTGATGTTCGTGTTGATGCTCGTCCCGACGGCATCGAGGCCGTCCCGGATCTTCCCGGGCATCTCGCGGGCGCCGACGCCGATCCGGTGCCCGAGCAGGGTCATGCCGTCTTCGATATCGTAGACCGCGTACTTCGCCTCGCGCGCGGTGAGCGTCGGGAGCCTCGCGATCTTCGCCTCCAGGTCGCGGGCGTCGAGCGTAACGTCCTTGCCGATCATTCGGGCCGCCCGTCCCATCTCCGCCAAGTGCTGGCGCAGGCGTGCCTGCTCGCGCGTCTCGTCCATGGTCCCGGTCAACGACCTTCGAAGCCCTCTATAAAGGCGAGGGCCCATCGGCAACGCGGGTCGGTCCCTACCGCCCCATCCGACGGTCGGCGCGTCGGCGCCGCCCCCTCCCGGCGGGCTCGCGCGACGCTCCCGTGGAGGGCGGAGGGGGCGAGGCCGCCGGCGGGGAGGACCCCGAGGAGGCCCGACGGGTCGTCTCGGTCCCTCCCGCCCACCGAACGAGCAGCTCGACGCCGAGGTGCCCCGGGTCGGTGACGATGAGATCCCCCGAGAGGGTGCGCGTGATCTTGCGGGCCGCGATCTCGTACTCGGGGTGGTCGGATTTGAGGAGGACCAGGGAGAACTTGAGCGGCGTCACCGTCGAGAGCTCGATCGCGCGCGCGAGCGCGTGGTCCATCGCCCGTTCGAGCTGGCCGGAGCGCACCCTCCCGTCGAGGTCGGTGTACGCCTCGGGGAGACCGTCCGTGATGAGGTAGACCTCCTTGCGCGTCGCCTTCGAGGAGCGCAGGAGCAGGTGGGTCGTATGGAGGGCCTCGGCGGTGTTCGTGAACGCTCCGGGCTCGCATTCCCACAGCTCGAGGAGGTCGAGGAGGCGGACCTGGTTCTCGAACGCGAGCACATCGATCGTCGCGTCGGGGTGGCGCCGTCGGATGGCGATGTAGAGCGCGAGAAGGGCCTTCTTGGCCGCGGCGAGCTTGCCGGCCTCGGCCATGCTCCCGGACTTGTCGAAGGCGAGGACGACGTGGACCGACTCGCTCGTCACCTCGCGGTAGACGTAGCTCGACGACTCGTCGATGTGGCGGAGCCCTTGCATGCGGGCGGCGAGGAGGGAGGAGGGAAGGTCGATGTGGGCTACCTCGTCCGGCTGGCGGAGGCGGGCCTTCTCGTAGATCCCTGTCGAGGCGACCCCCTTGAACGAGAGGCGCACCGAGCTCGGGAGGCGTTGGGATTCGTCCTCGAGGATGAGCTTGGCGAACCGCTCGACGAGTCCGTAGGTGACCGCGAGCTGGCCCTGGCGCTCCGCCACGAATCCGCGTTCCTTGAGCTCGCGGTCCAGTCGGTGGCGTTCCGCTTCCTTGACGCGGTCCTCGGCCTCGTGTTCGGCGCGTCGCTTCGCCTCCTCCTTCTCGGCATCGAGGTGGCGCCGCTGCGCCTCGGCATCGCGCCGCTTCGCCTCGGCCTCCCTCGCGAGGTTGCGTTCCTTCGCCTCGAGCGAACGGGTGACCTGCTCGCCGAGCTCGTGTCGCTCCTCCCCGGAGAGCTGGGCGAGCGCTTCGCCGAGTTCGGAGGCGCCGAGGGTCCGCCCGCCCTCGGCCAGGGTGGCGAAGGCGATCGTGCGCTCCTTGCGGTCGGGCGTCGTCCGGCGCTTCCTGGACCGGCCGAACAGACGACGGAAGAACTCAGCGATGCGGGCGAAAAGGGCCCTGAGGCGCGCGAAGAAGCCGGGGGGAGGCGGCGGCTGTCTCCACGGAGCTTCGGGAAGGAGCAGGGCGGTCTGGACCTCCTCGAGGAGCCCCACATCGCGGATGCGGGAGAGGTCGAGACGGCGGGCGGCCTTGAGCCGCGCCTCGAGCTCCGCCATGCGGGCGGCGAGGCGATCCTCCTCCTGCCGACCGACGAGCTCGAGCCGGACCGCCCGCTGCTCGTAGGTCTCGAGGACGCGACCGACGCTACGGGATGCCTGCCGGCGTAGGCGCTCCCGCAGCTCCGCGATCCGGTGAGCCAGCCGCTCGTCCCCTCCCGCCGACCGCTTGAGGAGCCCGTAGGCGCCGTCGACCCCTTCCTCCGCGAGCGCCCGGATGAGCGCCGCGCGATCGACGAGGTCGAGGAGATCGTCGGAGACGACGTCGTCGGTGAACTCGGCGCAGTTCGGAAGGCAGACCTCGGCGCTAGACGGGGGCGTCGTCGTCCGCTTCCCCCTCCGTGCAGGAGAACAGCGAGAAGCGTTCGAGGAGCGCGAACGAGCCTACGGCCGCGTCGATCGGCCGGACCGGGAGCACCGGACGTTCCCGTGCCCCGACGTACGTGACGAAGCTGTGGAACTTCGGGAAGACGGTGGAGGACGCGTCGCCCACCTGGGCTTGTAGGGCGGCGTCGTCCTTGAGCCGGCGTCCTTCGGCGACGAACGTCTCGGACTCGGTCTTGTTCTCCTTGAGGAGGTCACGGTAGTAGCGGCACCAGTAGACCCCCGCGCTCCTCCGCAGCGCCGGCTCGACGTGCTCGTCGAGGAAGCCGCTCACTCGTTTCGCGTTCTGCTCGAACGAGTCGCCGCTGCGCGCGCGGATGCGGCCGCGCATCGCATGGAGGAGCCCGGCCTTGAGGTCCTCCACCGTCGGAACGTCGCGCCCGCCGACCGTGGCGATCGCGGCGGTCCGTTGGACGACGTCGATGAGGGTGCGGTTCGAGCCGACCTCGCCGATGTCCGGGTTCTCGTCGGACATCCGGAGCCGCCAGGCTTCGATGACACGGACGCCGGCGTCGATCAGGATCTCCGGGAGATACGGCGTCGCCGGCCCGCCCCGCGCGAGGTCGACGATGCGACGGTTCTCGGCGTGACGGGGGTTGAATCCCACGTGCAGGCTCGTGAGGCGGTCGGAAAGGGGGTCGTTGATGTTGTCGAGGTCGGAGAGGTTGGAGGTGCACACCGCGACGAACGCGCCCGGGAAGCTCTCCCGGGACTTCGAGGGGGTGACCGTCCCTTCCTGGAGTGCCTGGAGGAGGACGTTCTGGGTGCCGAGGGGCAGCTTCCCGATCTCGTCCACGAGCAGGAGCCCACGATTCGCTTGCAGGAGCTTGCCCGGTTCGAGGACGAGCGGGCTCATCGGGTCCCCGATTTCCTCGAGCTTGCGGAGATTGATGTTGCCGGTCAGATGGTCCGGGAAGACCTCCGAACTGCCCTGGAGCCGCGCGAATCCGTAGCCCTCGCGCAGCCGCACGAACTCCGCCGGGACCTTCGTCGGGTCCACGGAAGAGGGGGCGTAGTTGGAGACATCACCCTCCGGGGCGAACCGTCGCTGGCAGATCGGGCAGGGCGGGAAGCGTTGGGCGGCCTCCGGGTCGACGATCGAGAGGGGGTGGTCGAGCACCGGGCAGCCCGCGACGGTCCAGACCGCCTTCGGGAAGAGGCCCCACAGGTCCTTCGCGAGGCTCGTCTTTCCGGCGCCGGACGGTCCGAAGAAGAGCAGGTGCGATCCGGCGACGAGCGCCGTCACGACGTCCTCGTAGGTCGTGACGGGAAGAACGGTCCGCGGGAAGAGCGCCGCGATCGCCTCGGACCGGTCGAGTCCCTTGGCGCGCAGCCCCTCGAGCTGGCGAAGGATCTCCTCGCGGAAGCGGTCGGACGGGCTCTGGACCGTGAGCCCGCTCGCCTTCAGCTGCGCGGCCGTCGAGCGCGCGCCCACCGAGGGGGCGGCGCGGGCGCTCGAGGAGGCGTCGGTGGGCACGGCGCGCCGAGCCCGGTGCGCCATATGTAACTTGCCCCCGGCGACGCCCCCGGTTCCCTCGAGGGACGGGCCGGTGACGGGCGAACAGCGCCAGCATTAAGTAGGGGGGTCCGGTGGGCGGCCGCGCGAGCGATGGCCGAGAAGGAAGCGCAGCCGAAGAAGACGACCTTGGCCCGGACGGTCAAGGACAAGTGGCGCTCCAAGCACTGGTACAAGGTGCGGGCTCCTGGGCTGTTCCAGAACGCCGACCTCGGCGAGACGATGGCCTCGGAACCCGAGCAGATGGTCGGCCGCACCCTCGAGGTCACGCTGCAGGACCTCTCGGGAGGGGCCGACATCGGGAAGGCCCACATCAAGCTCCGCTTCCAGGTCGAACGCGTATCGGGGGAGAACGTCGCCGAGAGCAAGTTCGTCGGCCACGAGCTCACGAGCGACTACGTCCGCCGCCTGGCGCGGCGCAAGCGCTCCAAGATCGACCTTTCGCTGCCGGTCCGCACGAAGGACGGCGTCGACATCATCCTCAAACCCGTCGCCGTCGGGGAGCAACGCCTTCAGACCCGCCTGCGCGCCGAGCTGAGGCACAAGCTGCGCTCGCTCCTGGTGGAGGAGGCGGCGCAGAAGACCGCCCCTGAATTCGTGCGCGAGATGCTCCAGGGGGAGCTCGGTAAGCTGCTCGCGCATGGCTTGAAGACCCTCTACCCCCTCAAGAAGATCGAGATCCGCAGCTCCGTGGTCCTCGGGACGATATCCGAGGAGGTTCCCGGGACGGAGACTTCGCCGGTGACCGCTCCACCACCCGCACCCGAGGGCGACCTCGTGATCCGAGAGACCGCCGTTGCCGCGGCCGGTGGGGACGGGACCCCCGGCGCCTGAACTCCGGGGGGGACCCCATCATGACGCCTCCCTTCGAGCGCCGCGTCGGGGTGGCTCAGCCTGGTAGAGCACGGGACTCATAGAGCGACGGCGGATTCGCCGTCCCTGGAGAGATCCTGGGGCCGGGGGTTCAAATCCCCCCCCCGACACAAAATCCACGTTTTCTCGCCGGAGAATTGTAGTTTTTCTCGATCACGCCGGTAGGGATATGAACCGAATTGGAACCTTCATCGATCCCGTGCTGACCTCGTGGGTCCAGCAAATCTAGGGGCGGCGAGCCATTCGCCTCCGAAGTTCCCGAATCGTCTTGTCGGTCACGCCCGCGTCCCGCGCAATCATGATCACCCACAATCGTTCTCCGACCACCGCGTAGAACACCCGGACGTCACGAGTGGTGTGAAAGCGCCAAACTCCTCGCGCCTCGGATATTTCTTTGACCTGAATCCCCGGGTGAGAACGGTAGGGGGCCGCCCGAAGAAACTCGAGCTGGGCGCGGATCCGGCGACGTATCACCAAAGGGAGGCGAGCGCCGTCCCTTACCGACCGGGGATTGAACTCTACCGGGTAGGGATTCAAACCCCCCACCTGCGATAGACTTCTTCGGCTAGGACGCCTTTCGCCTTTCCAGCACGAATTTCCGCGACACGCTTCTTGAGCTCGGAAATCAGCTTTGGGGGGTAATACTCATCTGCGAGTTCCTGCAGAAGTTCGTCGTAGCTCTCGTCCGGCCGCTTCATGGACTCGAGCAACAGTCGCGTGCTCGTTCGAATCGTGATCGTGGTAGGTGGGTCGGCGGTTGCCATCAGCTCCAATAGCTGCGCAATTGGAGATAAGCCCTCCGGAGCGTTTCTGTGGTGCTGGAAAGTGGCCCTCTCCGCGGGCCGAGATGAGCGGAACGCACCGTCGACGATGCCAGACCCCCACGCACACGAGTCGCAGACGTTCCACCAGGTCCGGGGGGTCAGCTTTCCCTGCTGTTCGGGATTTGAACTTTTCTGCGATTCACTCCCCCGACACCATAGAAGTCATCAATGCCATGAAGGCCATGCATTGTATCGCATGGCGACGGACCCGCTGACCACCATCTCCGTTCGCCGGTCGACCCGGGCAGAGTTGGAGCGGTTGAAGATGGGGGGCCAGAGCTACGACGAGGTCATCCGCGCGATCCTCGAAGAACTGGAGGAGCGAGACCCATGGTTCGCGGAGATGGAGCAGCGCCTCTCCGAATGGAAGCAGGGTAAGATCAAGCTCGAACCAATCGAGACCCTTTGGAAGAAGGACCAGCGATCTCGCGCCGGGAAGTCCCATCGATGACCCGGACGGTCCTTCGGGGCCCTCGCTTCGACGACGAGTTCCTCGGGCTACCGACGGGGGTCCGCGACGAATGCTGGCGCGTGATCGCGTCCATCCGACGACGGCCGTTTTCGCCCGGAGCGGGGTTCCGAGTCGAGCGACTCCGTCGTGTCGCCCCGACGGAAACGTGGAGCGTGCATTTCTCCGATGACGAATACCGTCTCCTCTACGTGGTTGACGGCGAGACGGTCATACTCTTCGGGGTCGGCATCCGACCGGGATTCTACCGGAGACTCGACCGCATTCGGGGCGGGCGTCATGGAGCAGCTCGTCCCAGGAAGGGATCTGAACAAATCCTCAAAGCACCCCCCCGACATTTTCGATTAGAACCCCCCGGGGGTTCAAGTAGCCGGACCCGTAGAGACAATTATAAATGCCATTGAAATAATGGTTATTATAATGAGCGCGAGCAGGATGACGAGCATCCCCGTTCACTCGCAGGTGCTGCAGGAGCTCCAAGCCAGGAAGACCGGTGGGAAGACGTGGGACGAGTTCCTGCTCGCCCTGCTTGACGACTATGACCCACCCGAATGGGTGGCTGAACTGGAATCTCGGAGAAAGAGCGGACGCTGGCTTGCGGCCGGTGAACTGGATCGAGTCCACGAGAAGCTACGGAAACAAGGAAGGTGATCGGTGCCCATCCGGCACGTCCCTCACGAGAAGGCGAAGGAGGAGTTCGCGAGACTACCTCCTGGAATCCGAGAGGAGTTCCTGTACGCCATCCGGGGCCTTCTCTTCCAGCCATTCCGCCCCGGTCCCGGGTACTGGGTCAAGGAGCTGGCCGACCATCCGGGGCTCTGGCGACTGCGGCTTACCTCCTACCGCCGTGTCAGGATGTACTACTCCGTGGACGGAGAAACGCTCCGGGTCTACGGTTTCGGGCCCCGCGAAGGTTTCTACGCGCGACTACGACAAACGGATAGACTTCGAAGGTAGGTGTTCCGCTCGCCGTCGCGCGGTGGGGCTGAGTCCAGCCCCTCGACCGGAGAGAGAGCGGAATCCTCGGTTCTTTGAACCCCCGGCGGGTTCAACGACCCCCCCGACATACCAGTCGTGGATCAATCTTTGAGGTACCTATCCCACGTCCCGCCGTTCGAATTGCCTCGGGCATCGACGGGACGCGCCGGGCCCGGGCGTACGCGAGTCGCGTCTTGGGGACCGCGTGGGCCCGCCGCCAGCTCGACCATAGGTCTATGACCCGGACGACGGTCGGTCTTGGGCCGGCGCCCGCCGGCGGGATAACGTTCGGATGAGAAACCGCGCACGAGACCGCACGACGACCCTGTATCGAGGCTCGCTGTGGGGGACGATCATGCTCGCCTCCCTCCTCGGCGTCCTGACGATGTTGCCCGCCGCGATCGGTCATTCGGACCCCGCAGCGCCGGGGGTCGCCACGTCCCCCCTTATGCCCCCGTCCTCCTCGCCGGCGACTCCCCGCGTGGCGGCCGTGCCCACGGCCGCAGCACCGATGCCGACTTCGACGAGCCTTCCGGGGGGCATACCGGCGGCGACGACCGGCCAGTGGACGAACGTGGAGCAACTCGGCGTCGGTACTTTCCCGACGCAGATCGCGTACGACTCCGCGAAGGCTGAGATCTTTGTCTCCAACGGCGGCGGAAGTACGGTGAGCGTAATCTCCGACGCAACGCACATCGTGGTGGCCAACGTCACGGTGGGCAGCGGTCCGTACGGGATAGCGTACGATGCCGCGAAGGGAGAGGTGTTCGTCGCGTGTTCCGGGTCGAGCGTCGTGAGCGTGATCTCGGATACGACGAACGCGGTGGTGGCGACGGTCACTCTCGCGCCGGGAGCGATCCCGCTCGGCGTGGCGTACGATGCCGGCACCGGCCAGATCTTTGTCGCCGACTTTGGCGCGCATAACATCAGCGTGATCGCGGATTCCAACAACTCGGTCGTGACGACGATCAACGTCCTCGCGGGGTTCCCCCCTTTCGGGTTGGCGTACGATTCCGCCCTGGGGGAGATCTTCGTCACCGTGCACGCGTACGGTGTCGTGCTGATCTACTCGGACACCAACGACTCGTTGACCGGCGACGCGTTGATCGGAGGTGGAGTCTGGACGCACGAAGCCGCGTACGATTCCGGCATGGGCGAGGTGTTCGTCACGGCCAATACGTCGACTGGCGCCGGTGAAGTGTACGTCATCGCAGATTCCAACAACACCGTCCTTCGGACGATCTCCCTTGCGCTCTACTTCAGGACGACCTACCCGGAGGGCGTGGCGTACGATGCCGCGGCCGGACTCGTGTTCGTGTCGGAAACCGTGGGGGATCGAATGGCCGTCATCGCGGACTCGAACAACACCGTGATCGCTTCCCCGGGGAATCTCGTGGGGGCGAACGCGACCGGCGTGGTATACGATGCCGGGACCAACACGGTCGATGTCGCGGATTCCACCTACGACCTCGTTATCGTCTTCGGCCTGGGCTATCCGGTGACCTTCACCGAGACCGGGCTTACCTCCGCCACGCTGTGGACCTTCTGGCTGAACGGCACGACGGCGTATGGCCCCACCAATCTCCTGGCCGGCAGCGTGATCCCCACCCCGACCATCGTGGTCGCGAACGGTTCCTTCACGTTCACCATGATACCGGTGCCGGGCTTCTCGGTGAGCCCGGTATCCGGTCCGATCCTCGTCGCCGGCGCCCCAGTGACCCAGACCGTCACGTTCTCGGAGGAATTTACCGTGACCTTCAGCGAGGCGGGGCTTCCGGGCGGGACCGCGTGGTCCGTCACGATGAATGGCGTCACCGTCCCGTCGAGCTCAAGCTCGCTCACCTTCACCGAGGTCAACGGGACGTACACCTACTCCGCCGGAGCGGGGTCGGGCTACGCGGCCGTTCCCGCCTCCGGAACGCTCGTCGTGAACGGGGCGAACGTGAGCCGATCGGTCTCCTTCGACGCGGTGTTCCCCATCTGGTTCAACGAGACGGGCCTTCCGACCGGGACCAACTGGTCGGTCACGATCGTCGGGACAGGTAGCTCCGCCGGCTCGATCGCGAACTCCTCGACGACGGCGTCCATCGGATTCGTCGTCCCCGGAGGTTATACCGGGTCGTTCACCATCTCGCGCCCGTCCGGCTACGCTTCCGCACCCGGGTCCGGCACAGTGAGCATGCCGGCGACCGGACCTCGACTCCTCGAGACGGTCACCTTCACCGCCGATCCCTCGGTTACCTCGTTCGTGGCGCACCCCGCGAACCTCACGCTCGGCGACTCGCTGACCCTCACGGTCGTCGTCACCGGAGGGGCGGCCCCCTTCGCGTTCGTCTACTCGCAGCTGCCCTCGGGGTGCGCGACCGAGAATGCCACGAGCGTGACCTGCGCGCCGGCGGCCACGGGGCACTGGATCGTGGTGGTGAGCGTCACCGACCGGCTCGGACGGACGGCCCTCGGTAACGTGAACGTCACGGTCAGCACCGCGTCGACCGCCCCCGCGACGTTCCTCGGACTGCCGCCCACCGAAGGCTACGGACTGATCGCGGCCATCGTGGCCATCATCGTGATCGCCGCTCTCGTCGTGCTGATGCGGCGGCGCCCGGCGGGCGTTCCAAGGTCCGGGAGCTCCCCGGCCGCGTCGTCGGCGCCTCCCGCCGCGGAGGTGTTGGCCTCGGCCACGACCGTAGGCACCCCGGCCGCTGCCTCCGCGGCCGCGCTCGGCACGCCGACAAGTCCTGCGGCCGTCCCCTCCGCCCCGACCGGCGCGGTCAAGTTCTGTTCCCACTGCGGAGCATCGAGTCCGATGGGCTCGGGATTCTGCTCGAAGTGCGGTCAGGCGCTCGCCGCCGGGTAGTTCGGGGGACCGCGGACGGTCCGAGACGACGGCCCGTACCGACCGCGGAACCTGGTCTAGGAGCTTGTAGCACTACTCCGTAGTGATTGTCACTTCGCTCGCGACGGAGGTACTTTACCGGAGGAGCGCATACCCTAGGTATGCC
>JBOGRS010000065.1:0-11121 GCA_050749685.1 Thermoplasmata archaeon | reverse complement strand
ATTGCGCGTTCGGAGTTACCACTTCAGCGCGCGCGTCGCACGCCGATCGCGCCGCCCGCGGCGGCGCCCGCCGCGCCGCGTGTCGCGCCACGGTGGGGGACCGCTCCCGCCGCGGCCCCCACGAGCGAGACGCTCGGGCGACTTCTCGTCAAGGCTCGCGAGCTCGCCGCTCGGGTCCGCCTGCTCCCGCCGGAGAGCGAGCTCGCCTTCGAGGCGGCCGCGGAGATCCGACGGGCGACCGAGCTCCTGCGGATTCGCAAGCTGGATGAGGCGGAAAGCGCCCTCGCGCGGCTCATGACGACGCTCGACGTCGAGACGCCGGGAGGGGGGTAGCGCGATGCCCACGCCCATCGACCCCCGCGACCTCGAGGAGCGGCTGCGCACCCTCTCCGAGCGCGGTGCCGCGCTCGAGTCGGAGGGGTTGCCGTTCCCCACCGAGCAGATCGTCGGGTCGGTGCGACGCGCCCTCGACCTCGGGGACACGGAGCAGGCGACCCAGGTGCTCCGACGCGGTGAATCGCTCTACGCAAAGGCGTCGCGGGACTGGACGTGGGTACGCGAGCTTCTGCGGCGCGCCGATGAGCTGAGGGCGCTGGCGCAGTCGATCGGGGTCGACATCCAGCACCTCGACCTACGCGTCGGCAACGCGCGCGACCAACTGAAGGCGGCGGCCCTCTCGGGCGGATCGCTCGAAAAGGCCGCGGCGAGCGCCTCGCTCGCGCTCGCGGTGCTGAGCGATGCGATCCCCAAATTTTGTGTCCAGGAGGCCCAGCGCCTCGGGGTTTCGATCCGCTCCGCCCGCGACCGAGGCGAGGACGTCTCCACCGCGACCCTCGCCTTCAGCGAGCTCCTAGAGTCGATCAAGGACGAGCACCTCCCGCTCGTGACGAGCCGCCTGTTGGACACGCGTCGGGCGGTCGCTCGGATTCCGATCGCCCCGGCCGTCGCCACCCTCCCCTCCGAGGAGGAGGAGGAGATCCTCCTCGAGGCCCGCAACCTCGCACGCCGGCTCCAGCGGATCAAGTCGCGCGCGCGCGACGCCCACAGCGCGGCCAAGCTGATGACCCAGGTCCGCGCCGCGTTGAGCGAGGACCGCCGCTTCGGTACCCCCGAAGAGGAGATCGAGGCGCTGTGGAACGAGGTCGACCGCCTGGCGAAAGAGCGACAGTCGGCCGAGGTCGATCCCCGGGCCGGCACGATCACCCCGGCGCCCCACGAACGGGAGGACCACGGCAGACCCGGGGAACGCGGGAGGCTGACGCCCACGCTCGTCCCGCCGGAGGAGATGGATGGGCCGACCTCGGCGTTCGAGTCGCCGGTGGAGGCGCGGCGCCACGGGCGTGGCGCCCGATCGACCCGACCGTAAGCTTTTTATACCCTTCGCAAATCCTTTATACCACTTGTCTCGACCGGGGGTGCGCGCGGAACCGCGCGACCGGAGCATCGGCGTGGTCCTGGCGATCACGCCCTCCGGCATGGTGACGGCTCGGGCGACGGACGCCCATGCCCCGACGGAAGGCACGAACGTCGTGGACGCGCACGGTCGGCTGCGGGGCCGCGTGCAGCGCGTGTTCGGCCCGGTGGCCCGACCCTACCTCTCGATCCGCCCGCGCCGCCCTCCCACCCCGGCCGAGGCCGCGGCGATCATCGGCACCCCCTTGCGCCGGGAACCGGAGGGATAGCGCGTGGCACAGAACAACGGGGAAACGAGCGTCGAGAAGAAGGAACAGCGTTCCGCCGATCTCGCGGTACCGACGCGGTGCTCGAACTGCGGATCGACGCACCTCACCCGCGACTACGACAAGGGCGAGCTCGTCTGCGACGAGTGCGGCCTCGTCCTCGAGGAGGCGATGATCGACCAGGGTCCGGAGTGGCGGGCGTTCGACGCCGAGCAGGGCGAGAAGCGCGCGCGCACCGGAGCGCCTACGACCCTCACGATCCACGACAAGGGCCTCTCGACGGAGATCGGCTGGAAGAACCGTGACCCGTACGGCAAGTCGATCCCGACGCGCAATCGCGCCCAGCTCTACCGCCTGCGCAAGTGGCAGCGTCGCATCCGCGTCTCCAACGCGACGGAACGGAACCTCGCGTTCGCGCTCGCGGAGCTCGACCGCATCGCCTCGTCGATGGCGCTCCCCCGCAACGTCCGCGAGACGGCCGCGATGATCTACCGCAAGGCCGTCAACCGCAACCTCATCCGGGGCCGGTCGATCGAAGGCGTCGTCGCCGCGTCGCTCTACGGCAGCTGCCGCCAGTGCAACGTTCCGCGCACGCTCGACGAGATCGCGAGCAAGTCACGGATCGGCCGCAAGGAGATTGGGCGGACGTACCGGTTCATGACGCGCGAGCTCCAGCTCAAGCTGATGCCGACGCGCCCGCAGGACTACATCCAGCGCTTCTGCTCTGAGCTCAAGCTCAAGGGCGAGATCCAGACCCGGGCGAACGAGATCCTCAAGGAAGCGACCGAGCGCGAGCTGACGAGCGGGCGGGGCCCGACGGGCGTCGCCGCCGCGGCGATCTACATCGCGAGCGTCCAATGCGGCGAGCGCAGGACCCAACGCGAGGTCGCGGAAGTGGCGGGCGTGACCGAGGTCACGATCCGCAACCGCTACAAGGAGCTCACCGAGAAGCTCAACCTGCGCGTGATGCTCTAGCGTCCGATCGACGGACGTCGCGGGATGGACGACCTCGTCGACGTGGGATTGCGGGCCGCGGAGCGGCCGGGCATCGCGTACGCCGACGTGCGTGCGGTCCATCCGCAGCGCTACGAACACCTCGCCGTGCGCAACGGCGAGGCCAGTGCCCTCACGCTCTCCCTTCGGGCGGGCGTGGGGGTGAGGGTCCGCACCGCGTTCGCGTGGGGGTTCGCGGCCGCCGCCCGAGTGGACCGGGCGGCCGTCCGGGAGTGCGCGACCCTCGCCGTCCGCCTGGCACGCTCCGCCCGCGCCGCGTCCGACGAGCGCCTCACCGTAACCGACGATCGCGGTCCGCGCAACGGACGCTACACGTCGCGGGTCGTCCGCCCCCCCTTCGAGGTTCCGCGCGAGGAGAAGCTGCGCGTCCTCCTCGACGCGGAGGCCGCCCTCCACGTCGATCCCGCCATCAAGAGCGGGCATGCGGCGTTCCAGGGCTGGGAGGAGGAGAAGTGGTTCGGGAGCTCCGAGGGCGTCCGATATCGGTCCCACATCGTCCACGTGGGGGCCGGGCTCGACGCGACGGCGGTCGCCGAAGGGGAGGTCCAACGTCGCAGCGCCCCCACCTCGTTCGGGGGCGATTACCGCCAGGCCGGTTGGGAGTTCGTCGCGTCGCTCGACCTCGCCGGGCGGGCCCCCTCCGTCGGCCGGGAGGCGGTCGCCCTTCTCCGCGCCCCCGCCTGCCCCACCGGCCGCACGACGGTCGTTCTGGCGTCGGACCAGCTCGCGCTCCAGGTGCACGAGTCCGTCGGCCACGCCGTCGAGCTCGACCGCATCCTCGGCTACGAGGCGGGGTTCGCCGGCACGTCGTTCCTCACGCCGGACGCTCCGGGACGGCTGCGCTACGGCAGCGATCTCATGAACATCGTCGCCGACGCGACCGAACCCGGCGGTCTCGGGACGTTCGGCTGGGACGATGAGGGCGTCGCGGCGCGTTCGACCCGGCTCGTGGACGCCGGCCGGCTCGCCGGATTCCTCACCTCCCGCGAGACCGCGGGACAGTTGGGCCTCGACCGCTCCGGCGGGACGGCCCGCGCGGAGGGGTTCCACCGCTCCCCGCTCATCCGGATGACGAACATCGACCTCGCCCCGGGGGACATGTCCTTCGCCGAGATCCTGGACGGGGTGTCCGATGGGATCTATCTCGCAACGAACCGTTCGTGGTCGATCGACGACAAGCGGCTCAACTTCCAGTTCGGGACCGAGGTCGGGCGGCGGATCCACCACGGGGAGTTGGGGGAGCTCGTGCGAAATCCGATCTACGCCGGGATGACCCCGTCGTTCTGGGCGTCGATGGACGCGGTCGGGGACACGTCGACGTGGCATTTGTGGGGGGTCCCGAACTGCGGCAAGGGCGAGCCCGGTCAGGTGGCGCGCGTCGGTCACGGGGCGCCGGTGGCGCGCTTCCGCGACGTGGAGGTTCGCGGAGGGTGAGCGCGTCCGAGGACGCCGACGTCCTCGCCTCCCTCCTGGGGAACCTCCCCACGGGGGTCGACGGCGACGCGCGCCTCGTGCGCTCGGGCCATACGACGGTCCGCTTCGCGAACTCCCGGGTGCGCCAGCCGATGCACGAGGAGCACCGGGTGATCTCCCTTCGCCTCGCGGTCGGGGGACGGATCGCCACGGCGACGAGCGGCGCGACGAGCCCGAAAGGGCTCCATGAGCTGGTCGCCGAGGCTCTCTCCCTCGCCCGCGTCGCCCCGGTCGAGGCCCGCTTCCCCGGGTTCGCGGGACGTCCCGAGCAGCCCCTGAGGGCAACGGCGTTCTCGAGGGCGACCTCAACGCTCTCCCCGGAGCGCGCGTCGCGTCTCGCCCACGCCGCCCTGGACGCCGCCGACGCGGACGCCCCAGGGTCGCGCGTGGCCGGGGCGATCCACGTGGGGGGCACGCACCTCAGCGTCGCGACGACCGCCGGGCTCGAGCTTGCGTCGCGATGGTCCTCGGTCGTCGGGAGCGTCCTCGCCGAACGCCTCGACGGCGAGGTTCCGGCGTCGGGCTGGGCCGAGGGTGCGCACTTCGACGTCGCACGCTTCGACCCCGCGCGGCTGGGCCGCGAGGCCGCCCAGAAGGTGGCGGCGACCCCGCCGCGCCCCGCGCGACCGGGGCGCTACCGCGTCGTCCTCAGCGGGTCCGCGGTGAGCGAGCTCCTCGGGACCCTTGGGTACCTCGGATTCGGCGGGCATGCGGAGGAGCAGGGTTGGAGCTGCCTTGCGAAGCGCCGCGGTCGTCGCGTCGTCGCGTCGAACGTCTCCGTCACCGACGACGCGACCTCCCGGCACGGTATCCCCGTCGCGATCGACTTCGAGGGCCATCCGAAGCGACCCACCCCATTGCTGGTCGAGGGCGTGGCGGCCGGTCCCGTGACCGATCTTCTCACGGCCGCGCGCCTCGGGTCGTCCCCCACCGGGCACGCGCTCCCCCCGGAATCGCCGTGGGGCGAGCTCGGGCCGGTGCCCACCCACCCGGTGATGGCCGCCGGCGACGCGAGCTGGGAGGAGCTCGTGCGCGAGACGCGACGCGGGATCCTGGTGACGCGGTTCCACTACGTGCGGGTGGTGCATCCCGGACGCTCGGAAATCACCGGGATGACGCGCGACGGCACCTACCGCATCGACGGCGGCGAGGTCACCGAGCCCCTCACGAACCTCCGCTTCACGCAGAGCATCCTCGCGACGCTCGGGGCCACCACCCTCGTCGGTCGGGTCCGCCGGTGCTTCTCGGACGAACGGGGCGTCTTCTCGGCCACCTGCCCCGCGATCGCGACGACCGGGTTCCGGTTCACGTCCGCCACCGTCTTCTAGCCGGACGGGGGTGAACTCGCGTGCCTCGCACCATCCGTCTCGCGGTCCTGGTCTCGGGCGAGGGGACCACGCTGGACGCCCTCGCCGAGCGGGTCCAGGGCGGCCACGTTCCCGCCCGGATCGTCCTCGTCCTCGCCGACCGGCCCCACGCCGGGGCGATCGAGAAGGCCCGCGCTCGGGGTCTTCCGACGCGCGTGCTCCCGTTCCGCGGAACGTCTCTGGAGGCGTGGAGCCGTGCCGCGACGGACGCCCTATGCGACAGCGACACGGAGCTCGTCCTGCTGGCGGGGTTCCTCGCGATCCTCCCGGGCACCTTCCTTAACGCGTGGGCCGGCAGAGTCGTCAACGTCCACCCTTCCCTGCTCCCGAAGCACGGCGGCCCGGGGATGTACGGCGAGCGCGTCCACGCCTCCGTCCTCGCGTCGGGGGATCGCACCACGGGGGCGACCCTGCACGTCGTCACCGAGGGCGTGGATGCCGGGCCCGTGCTCGACTCGGCGTCGGTTCCCGTGGAGCCGGGCGACACGCCGAAGGTCCTGCGCGCCCGCGTCCGACCCCTCGAGATCCGTCTCATCAGCGAGCTCGTGCGCGACCTCGCCGAGGGACGGAGGGCGCTCCCGCTCGCTCAACCCGAAGCGGATCGACGTGCCCGCGCGTGAGGGGGTCCATCAGGCGCGCGGGGCTTCGGAGCGCCCGCCACCGCCTCGATCAACTGCGCGAGCGGAGTGGGGCGCTTCGGGAGGGGGCTTTCCACCACGTGCTTCGTCGTCTTCGGGGTGAACGGCCGGCCCGCGATGGCGCGGTCCACGACCTCGCGCTTCGTGAGCGGCGGCCCCTCGTACCAGCGTTCGAGCTGGATCGCCGGATCGTCGTACTCGACGACCCACGCCGGCACGCGGTGCGCCCCGATCGCGCGGAGGGCCGCAAAGCGGTGGTGGCCGTTCAGGATGACGTGGGAGCCCCGGGCGACCAGGATCGGTTCCTCGACCATCCCGCGGCGGCGGATCTCGCGCACCAACTCGGCGACGCGCTCCGGGACGACCTCCTCGTGGACCTTGAGCCGCTCGAGCGGCATCAGGTGGAACTCGATCGCGAGCGTCACGCCGCCGCCCCCTCGAGGCCGGCGACGCGGGTGAGCGCGCGACGGACGAAGACCTCGGTCATCTTCTTGCGGTAGTCCGGAGCGAGGAAGGTATTGTGGACCGGGCGGGAGGCTCGCATGACCTTCTCCGAGGCCGCCCGGATCGTGCCGGGGTCGAGACGGGACCCGATGAGCGCATCGGTGATCTCGTCGAAGCGGCGCGGAAGCGTTTCGACCCCCCCGACGGCGAGGCGGAGCTCCCGGACGACGCCGTCCTCGGTCCGCGCGGCCGCGGCGACGCCGAGCTCGGGGAAGTCGAAGGAGGGGCGGACGCGCAGCTTGAGGTACGTGGAGCGTCGGGCCCGGGCGGCCTCGGGGAGGCGGACCGCGACCACGAGCTCCCCGGGGGCGAGGTGGTGGCGTCGGATGCCGTCGCCCTCCCGGTCGTAGAGCTCGGGGAGCGGGAGCGTGCGCGTCGCGCCCGGGCCGGCGATCTCGACCTGCGCGTCGTGGACGCTCAACGCGGGGGCGAGGTCGCCGGAGAAGGTCGCGTAGCACCGCTCCTTCTGCGGGACGACGTGGCAGCGGTCCCCTTCCGCCTTGAGGCAGAACCCGAGGCTCTCGCGCCACGGCTGGCTCTGGTTGAAGAAGAAGCACCGGGTCTCGAGGAGGAGGTTACCGCCGACCGTCGCGCTCGCGCGCACGAGCGGCGTCGCGACCTCGCGGGCCGCCTCGACGAGCGCCGGGGCCGTACGCGCAAGGCCGTCGTGGGCCTCGACGTCGGCGAGGCGCGCCATCGCCCCGATGCGCGTCGCGTCGATCCCCTTCAGCTCGGCGACGTCCTCGAGCGCGATCAGGTGGGGGCGCAGGTTGAGGTGCATCTTGTAGTTCGGGAGCAGGTCGGTACCGCCCGCAAGGTAGTCGAACGCCCCGGCATGCGTGCGCGCGAGGTCGAGCGCCTGGGCGAGCGTGGTCGGGCGGTGCAGCTCGAACGGTTCGAGGTGCATGCGTTACGCCCCCTTCCAGGCGCGGCCTTCCTGGTGGCGCCGCTCGATCCCCTTGACGACCTTCTCCGGGGTGACGGGCAGGTCATAGAACCGCACGCCGATCGCGTCGTAGAGCGCGTTCCCCATCGCCGGCAGCGTCGCGATGAGCGGACCCTCGCCCGCCTCCTTCGCCCCGAACGGGCCCTCGGGATCGTCGTCGCCGACCAGGAGGCAGGTGATGTGCGGCATCTGCTGCGGCATCGGGATCTTGTACTCGAGCAGGGACGGGTTGAGGAGCCGCGCGCCGCGGTAGTTCATCGACTCGCCCATGAACTGGCCGAGGCCCATGTGGACCGACCCCTCGATCTGGCCCTCGACGGCGAGACGGTTGAGGGGACGGCCGCAGTCGAACGCGGCCCAGAGGTGCGTCGGTTGGTAGAAGCCGGTCTCGACGTCGACGTTGACCTCGGCAACATACGCTCCGAACGAATAGGCCGGTGCCGTGCCGGCGCGGGCGCCCTTGAAATCGCCGCCCATCGGGGGCGACGAGTACGATCCGGTCGCGACGAGCGCGCCGCCTTTCTCCATCGCGGCGTGGAGCGCCTCGGTGAAGGTGAGGCCGACCTCGGGCCGGTGCGCGACGTGGATGCGCTCGTGGCCGACCGTGAGGTGGTCGAGGGGGTAGCCGGTCCGATGCGCGGCGGCGCGAAGGATCTGGTCGCGCAGGTCCTCCGCGGCCCGGCGCGTCGCGTTGCCCATCATGAACGTGACCCGGCTCGAATAGCTCCCGAGGTCGACGGGGCTCACATCGGAGTCGACCCGGATGACGTGGATCCGATCGAGGTCGACGCCCAGGACCTCGGCGACGATCGCCGCCATCAACGTGTTCGACCCCTGGCCGATGTCCGCCTGCATGCAGTGGACGGCGATCCCCCCGTCCATGTCGGCCTTGAGGTGGACGGTGCACTGCGGCATCTTGGGGGTGAAGTGGATCGGGCTGTTCGAGCCCGAGATGTAGAACCCGCACCCGAGCCCAATGCCCCTCCCGTAGGGGAGCCGGCGGAACTTCGCATCCCACCCGCTCGCCGCGCGGGCTTCGGCGAGGCATTTCACGAACGACGTCGACGTGATGCGGAACTGGTTGACCGTGGTGGAGTGCGCGGGAAGGGCGTTGTGGGCCCGCAGGTCGAACGGGTCGGTGTGGGTCATCTCCGCGAGCTCGTCGATCGCGCTTTCGACGGAGTAGCGGATGTTCGTCCCGCCGTGGGCGCGCATCGCCCCGTTGGGCGGTCGGTTCGTGTAGACGCGGCGACCGTGATAGCGGAAGTTCGGCACGCGGTACGGCCCCATCGACAGGACGCCGTTGTAGTAGGTCGTGACCGTCCCGAACGAGCTGAACGCACCGCCCTCGATGACCGCATCGATGTCGTAGGCGAGGATCGTCCCGTCGGCGTCGAGCGCGATGCGCACGTCGTTCTGGGTCGGGTGCCGTCCGTGGTTCGAGAGGAAGACCTCCTCGCGGTCGAAGACGATCTTCACGGGCCGGCCGGTCTCGATCGCGAGCGCGGCGACGGCGATCTCGTGCGGGAACGGGTCGGACTTGCCCCCGAACCCTCCACCGACCTCGGGCTTGATGACGCGGATCCGGTGCATCGGGAGTCCCAGGACCTCGCTGAGCGCTCGGTGGAGGTAGTGGGGCACCTGGGTCGCGCTCCAGACGGTGAGCCGCCCGTCCGGTGTGGCCTCGGCGATCGTGGCCATCGGCTCGGTGAACGCGTGCGTGACCCCGGCGTAGGTGGCCCGCACGCGCACGGTGTGGTGGGCCTTCGCGAACGCGGCATCGACGTCGCCGAAGTGCTGGACGACCTCCTTCTGGATGTTCGTCCCGTTCAGCCCGCGCGCGTGGATCGGCTCGGCGACGCGCTCGAGGCCGACGCGAGGGTCGGTGTACTCGGGCAGGATCTCGGCATCGACGCGGATCGCGGCGATCGCCCGCTCCGCGGTCCGTTCGTCCTTCGCTGCAACGGCGGCGAGGATGTCGCCGATGTGCCGTGCCTTGTCGACCACGATCGCGGTCTCGTCGTGGGTGATCGGGAGGACCCCGAACGGCGTCGGATACTTCTCCCCGGTGAGGACAGCGTGGACCCCCGGGATCGCCCGGGCCGAGCTCGCGTCCACGGAGCGGATGCGCGCGTGGGCCCACGGGCTACGGAGGAGTCGCGCGACGAGCAGGCCGGGCCGCTTGATGTCGTCCGTGTACTCGGCGCGCCCGGTGACCTTGAGCGGACCCTCGATGTAGGGGATCCTACCGCCGATCAGGCGATACGTCGGGGCCGGGGGCGCGGAGGACATCAGGCGCCCTCCCGGGCCGCCGCATCGATCGCTTCGATGATCTTCGTGTACCCGGTGCAGCGGCACAGGTTGCCCGAGATCGCCCGGACGATCTCGTCGCGCGAGGGGTGGGGGCGGTCGCGCAGGAGCGCCGTCGCGGTCACGATGAATCCCGGCGTGCAGAACCCGCACTGGGTGGCGCCGTGCTCGACGAACGCCCGCTGGACCGGGCTGAGGCCGCTCGCGGGGCTCACGCCCTCGATCGTCGTCACCTCGCGGCCCTCGGCGAGGCGAGCGAGCGTGAGGCACGAGAGCGTCGGGCGGCCGTCGATGAGGACGGTGCAGCATCCGCACGTGCCGAGGTCGCACCCGCGCTTGCTGCCGGTGAGATTGAGGTCCTCCCGAAGGAGGTCGAGGAGGATGCGCTCGTCCGGACACGGCGTCTCCACGGGGTGGCCGTTGATCCGTAGGCGCAGGAGATCAGGGGAGGACATCAGGGACCTCTGTCGCGACGGCGTGCGATCCACGGCGGTCCGGGCCGACGGGGTGGCGGGCGCGGATGATCTCCGCGACGATCGCCACGGCGATCTCCTCGGGCGTCTCGGCGCCGATCGGGAGGCCGACGGGCGCGGTGACCCGCGCGAGGGCCGACTCGGGGACCCCCCGATGTCGGAGCGCGTCGAACATGTGGGCGCGCTTCGACGCGCTCGCGATGAGGCCGATGTAGTTCGGGAACCGTTCGACGGCAGATGCGATCACGTCGGTGTCCTTCGTGGCATCGTACCCGAGGACGTAGAGGTGGGTGAACGGTGCGGGGTCGATCACCTCGAAGAGGCGCGTCGCTTCGACGACCTCGCGGCGCTCGGCGGACGGGAACCGGTCGTCCCCCACCCACGGCGGCCGGTCGTCGGCGACGCTGTAGTCGTACTCGAGATCCGGGAGGAGGCCGGCGAGGGCCCGCGCGACGTGGCCGCCGCCCCAGAGGAGGAGGTTCGGGCGCGCCGCGACGTACTCGAGGGCGATGTCTACCGACCCCCCGCACAGGCTCGGGAGACCGCCGGGCGCCCACGTGCGAAGGTCGAAGTGATGGAGGTCCCCCCGATGCTCGCCGAGCGCCTGCGCCGCGAGCTCCTTAACCTTTTCTTCGAGCGCCGCGCCGCCCACCGTGCCCAGGGTCGACCCATCGCGTCGGACTATCATCGTCGCGCCCATCTTCCCCGGGACCGAAC
>JBOGRS010000064.1:0-11330 GCA_050749685.1 Thermoplasmata archaeon | reverse complement strand
TCGAGGATCTTGGGTGCGGTGGGCGCGCTCATCCGATCCCCCGGCCGCGTCCCACGTCGAGCGTCTCGTCCACGACGAGATTGAGCATCTGGTCGATCGCCGAGGACGTGTCGTCCGAGACCGACAGAAGGACCGTCAGGACCTGGCGGCTCTTGAGATTGTTGAGGAGGATGTGGAAGAACTCCGTGAGGAGGTCGGGAGGGTTGTGGATCGCGAGCGAATTGACCGAGTCGATCACGACCACCGGGTGCTCGCTCGGGTGCCGGCGCAGAAGGTACTCGACCCGCAGCATGATGTCCTCGAGCATCCGCGGGCTCTCGATGTACGTGGCATTCGGGAGCGGGTCGCGGTAGTTCATCATGATGTGGCTGATCGCGTCGACGAACGAGAGTCGGTCGCCGGGCACGTCGAGCGCCTGCGCGAGGGACCAGACGAGCGCCGCGGGATTGGTCACGGAGACGAAGATCGTGTGGGTGTTGGTCTCCATGCCCGCGTCCCGCAGCGTCGCGGTGAGCGCGGCGAAGTAATGGTCCGCGTACTCATGCGGGTCGAGGCGTAGGGCGACCGCCGACCCGCCCGAGATGGTCCGAAGGCGCTCGCCGATCTCCGCCTCGCTCACCATGGCCTTACGCCCCCTCGGAGCGCCCGCCCTTCAGGTGGGGGGCCATGAGGAGGCCGATCGGAGTGAGCTCGATCACGTACTGCGCGCGCGAGTGGGACGTCCCGCGCATCTTGATCACCTGCAGGATGCGCAGGAGGTCCCCCTGTCGCCGCGTGCTCCCGAGCAGGATCACCCCGTCCACGATCGCCTCCTCGACGCCGTGCAGCGAGAAGCGGCCGGCCGTCGGCCCGATCTCGGAGACGAGGAGGCTCGTGCACCCGAGCCGCGAAAGCATCTGATTGAGCTTCAGCAGGAAGTCGCGGATCCGCTCGTCGCGTCGGATCCGGTAGACGAGCGACGTGAGCGAATCGAGGACGACGCGTTGCGCCCCGAGTTCCTGGATGAGCCCTTCGATCGCACGGATGAGCAGGTCGATCTCCTCGACCGTCAGCTCCTCGTGGTCGAGACCGAGCTTCTCGTAGATGAGCGGGACATCGACGAACGTGAGCTGCCCTTGGTCGACGAGTTCGGGGCGGAAGAACTCGAAGTCGGAGAGGTTCTGCTTGAGCTTCTCCGACGCCTCGGTGACGGAGAGGTAGAGGGAGCGTTCCCCGCGCTCGGCCCCGCGCACGAGGAATTCGAGCGAGAGGGTCGTCTTGCCCGTCCCGACGCTCCCGGCGACGAGGACCATGTTCCCCTTCGGAAGGCCCCCGCCGAGGATGTTGTCGAGACCCTCGATGCCGGTCATGCATCGCTCCCGGGGCGGAGGCACCGCGGCCGGAGCGGTGCTCGCGACGGGATTGGCCATCCATGAAACGAGGTCGGTCTACCCTAAAACCCTTGTCGGGGGCTCGAATCCGCGTTCCCGGTCCACCGTCGCCAGCGCGCCCGCGCCTCGGCCCGCTCCTCGTCGGTCGGCGGGGGGTCGAGGAACGAGGGGATCGCATCGGACCGCACCGACCAGACCTTTCCTCCGTCCGCCCGTGCGGCGTGGTCGAGGATCCCCGCCGCGCGAAGGTCCCGGCCGATCTGGCGCACGACCTTCCCGCCCGGATCCGCCTCGTCCCGAAGGAAGTTCACGGGCACCCGAAGGATCTCCCCGGCCATCGTTCCGGGGGGCACGCTCGCCAGCAGGACCAGGACGCGCCGGCGCGAGGGCCCGTCGCCGCCCCCGCGGCTCGTGCGATCGGGGGAGCCGGGGGCCGCGCTCGGGCCGTCGACGGACGTCGGCACGGCCGCCATGGTGGGACCGTCGATCCCGTAGGATGCCCAGGACCTTGCGGCAATCTCTGTCAGGTCGACCGTGCCCATCGAGGAAGGTCGGAGAGCAGGAACCACCGCCCACTCCACCATCCGGCCCTTGTCGACGAGGACGGCCGCGTGTCCCTGAGGGAGCGAGAGCATCCGTTCCGGGGGAAGGGAGGGGGCCCAGCGCGCGACGTCGCGAGCTTCGACCGGGGACCCGCGAAAGAGCACCATGTCGGCGGAGTTGGTGAGCGCGGCGTCCCGCAGCGCCTCCGGGAGCGAGCCCAAAGCCTGGGTCGCGAGGACGAGATGGAGATTGAACCTTCGCCCCATCCGGAACATCTCGGACGCGCTCTCGTGGGCGAACCACTGCGCTTCGTCGAGGAAGACGAAGGTCTTGCGGGGGAGCGGCCGTAGCACGACGGCCGACCAGAGCAGTGCGAGATGGACCGCGAGAAGGTAGCGGGCCGTCGCCTCGCCGGCCAGGGCGGCATCGCCCGAGATGACCGTGATGCCGTCGGGACGGAGCGCTTCCGAGAACGACCAGCGGGGATGCGGCTCGCACAGAAGGCGACAGAGCGAGGGGCTGCCGACGATCTCGGAGAGAAGGCGGCGTGCCCCGTCGACCTCCTCGGGTCGATGGACGACGCGATCCCGGAGGGCGGCCACCGACGGGCGGGCCGCCTCGGGGACCGACCCCCCCGGATGGTCGGCGCGCTCGAGGATCCTCGCGGCGGTCTCGAGGGTCCCCTCCGGGTAATGGGTCGCCGCCCGCAACGCCATCGTCACCGACTCCTCAATCCTCGGACCCCAGAACGTGACGTCCGGGAAGCGCTGGGATCGGACCCGTCGGAGGGCGTGGACGAGATCCTGGACGGCGCGCTCGGGGTCCGCCCCGCTCTCTCGACCCCGCGGGAACGGGCGTAGCGCGTTGAGGCCCACCGGCGAGCGGGCCGGGGAGACCCACGTCGCGCGCGCCCGGGCCGAGGTCGGGAGCGTTGCGAGGAACCTCTCGGCCGTGTCACCGATGGGGTCGAGCATGACGACCGCCCCCTTGCGGGCCGCCTGGACCGCCAATCGAACGACGAGCGAGCTCTTCCCCATGCCGGTCTCGCCGGTGATGATGAGGTGGCGGCCGTTCACCGCATCCACCGGGAGGGGGACCGAACCGGCGCGGCCCTCGGGTCCGATCCACCAGACCGACGTCTCGGAGGTCCCCACGATGGGGCTCGACCGAAGTCGCGACCAGGGTGACGGAAGAGCCCCGAGGACTTCGCGCTCGCTCACGACGAACCATGGCGCGACCGGACGCACGAGAGGGAAGCGACCGGCGAATCGCAATCCGTCGGAGGCCGGGTGGTGAACCGCGCGCCCGACGACGGTTGTCGCCTCCGTCACCGCGGCAACGGGATCGATCCCATCGTCCGCCTCCACCGTTCCCCGGGCGGCCCATCGAAGGTCGAAGGCGCGGTCGATGCGGCCTTCTTCGGCGCGACGTTCCGGGATCGGTACCGGGGGTGGGCGCCACCCCGGGGGAACGGGCTCGAGCGCGGCGGTCCGCCCACCCCCGCCGAGCGAGCCTAAGGGAGGGCCGGCCGGGTGGAACTCCCAGTCGATCGTCACGCCGTTCCTTAGCTGGGGGAGGGCCGAGGCGAGGACATCGCCCCACGAGGGCTCCTCGGGTCGGGTCGAGACCGGGAAGGAGAAACCGACCCGTGGCAGGGCGAAACGCGCCCGCGCGCCGGGCGGGCCGGGCGTCAGCTCCGCGGCTTCGGTCCATGGCCCTCCGGCGAACGATGGGATGAGGAGCTCGCGGACCCAACGCTGTGCGGTGCGGCCGGCGGCACGCACGAGGATGCGGGAGGAACGCCCGCCGGTCCAGCGGACCGCGAAAGCGGCCCCGAGGCCGTGCCCGACACGGAGGGAGGACCGCAGCGCGCGCGCGACCGACTCCCGTTCGGTTGGGTCGCCGCGGTCCGCGCGCGGCCGATACTCCCACGCGATCATCGCGGTCGACCCGGTCGGGGCCGCGACGGCCGACCCGGCATCACGTCCGTTCGCGTTCCCGGCCCCTTGGTCTTTGGGGACCCGATGAACGGTGAATCCAGCGCGGACCGTGGACGCAGCCTTCGCGTCACTCTCAAGTAGGAAGGGGGGTCCCGTCCGTCGGCCGGAGGTTCCTCGATCCGATGTCCTCGCTGGAGGAGCAGATCACGGCGATCGAGGACGAGATCCGCAACACCCAGTACAATAAGGCGACCCAACACCACATCGGGCGTCTGAAGGCGAAGATCGCCTTCCTTCGGCTCGAGCGCGAGAAACGCGCCAAGGGAAAAGGGGGGGGAAGCGGTTACGCGGTCCGCAAGTCCGGACACGCGACCGTCGGGCTCGTCGGATACCCGTCCGTCGGGAAATCGACCTTGCTGACGCGCCTCACCGGCGCCGCGAGCGAGACGGGAGCCTACGACTTCACGACGCTCTCGATCATCCCTGGCATGCTGCGCTGGAAGGGCGCTTCGATCCAGATCCTCGACATGCCCGGGCTCATCCCCGGCGCGGCGAAGGGCCGGGGACGCGGCCGCGAAGTCCTCTCGGTGGTCCGTTCGGTCGACCTGATCCTGTTCATGATCGACCCGGACCACACCGACTTCAAGGCGCTCTTCAACGAGCTCGAAGGCTCGGGGGTCCGGATCAACAGCCGACCCCCGAAGATCGTGGTCACGCCGGGCGAACGCGGCGGGCTCACGATCTCGAGCACGGTGCGCCTGACGCAGCTCAGCGGCGGGCTCGCCGGACAGATCGCGCGGGAGTTCGGCATGCACAACGGGTCGATCGTGCTGCGGGAGGACGCGTCGCCCGAGCAGCTCATCGATGCGCTCGCCGGCAACCGCGTCTATGTCCGCGCGGTCCTGTCGGTCAACAAGAGCGAGTTCCTCGCCGAGCCCGAGCGCCAGAGGATCCGCGAGCGGGTGAAGCCGTTCGTCCCCGTCTTCATTTCGGCGAAGAACCGGACCGGGATCGACGAACTCGTCGCGGCGATCGCGGACTCCCTCCAGTTCATCCGCATCTACGTGAAGCCCCCCGGAAAGGAACCCGACCGCGACGAACCCGTCATCCTCCGGCGGGGCGACAAGGTGGCCGAGCTGTTGGCCCGCCTGCCTCCCGACCTCGAGCGGGCGTTCAAGGCGGCGATGGTCTGGGGCCCGAGCGCGCGCTTCCCCGGCCAGACCGTCGGGCGCGAGCACGCCCTCGCCGACGAGGATGTGATCACGATCGTCGTCCAGCGGGGCGTCTAGGGGGGCGCGGCGGCGTCGCCGCTCCGAGCGCCTCCGGCTGGAACAGGCGGCGGGTCGGCGACCCGGCGACGAGGAAGTGGCGACGGTGGAACGGATCGAGCCCCAACGACGGGACGAGCTCGAAGCCCTGGGCGAGGCGCGCCTCGGCGTGGGCCAGGTGCGACCGCGGCTCGCGTCCGCGCCCCATGCTCGAGGTCTTGAGGACCAGCAGGAGCGCACCGGCGCCGCGCAGGTAGAGCCGGGCGTTCGCCCACGCGATGTCGACCTGGTCGGGCTGGGCGACGTCGAGGTACAGCCCGTCGACCGGGGGGACGGTGCCGAGGTACAACTCCGGCCGCCGGGCGTCCCCCAGGATCGGCAGGAGATTGGGGTACGCCTCCGCGAGTCGGAGCAGCCGCGCGAAGGGCCGAAGGCTCTTCTCGACCGCGTAGACCGCTCCTTTCGGCGTGACGAGGTCGGCGACGTGGGACGCCGTCGTCCCGGTCGCCGCTCCCAGGTAGAGCCATCGCTCGCCCGGTCGGGGAAGCGGGTCGGTCCACCCCTTCGCGAGGGCGGCGCCGAGCTTGCTGCGCCCCGGCTCCCAGCGGCGCAACGTCGTCGTCGGCGTCGCGACCGTCCGCTCCCCGTAGACGACGGGAGGCGTTCCGGCGGCCTCCGTGAAGAAGGCGGGCCGTCCGTCTTCGGAACGTTCCCAGAGCTTCGGCGACGACCTCGATCGGGTGAGCGTCGCGCGCTCCCTCACCGTCCCCTCCTACGGACGAGCCGTTCGATGCGACGATCCCGTCGCGCCACGAGCACGTGGGCCAGGTCGGTGTGGGTGAGCGCGTCCGCGCGCACGGCGATCACGGCGAGGGCGGCGAGGCTGCGCGCGTAGGCGCCGCCGCGGTCGGGGGGCACGTCGGCCATTCGGGCCGCCCGATAGAGGAGGCCGTAGCGCGGCCCCCGGGAGGTGGATGGCCGTCGGCGGGCACCCAGGAGCTGGAGGCGCGACGCGCTCATCCGTGCCAGGACGAACAGTCCGGGGGCGTAGGCGACCAGGCGAGCGGCGACCCGTGGGCCGACGACGGCCGCGAGGTTCGGCACGACCTCGCCGGCCATCTGCTCGAGGCGGGAAAGTAGGCGAGCGTGGTGCTCGTGGACGCGGTCACGGAACTCGGACCATTCCGCCACGTATCCCTCGATCGGCGAGTCCGGCGCGACGAGGAACTGATCCGCCGCCCCCTCCTCGCGGCGTGCGGCCCGCTCGACGCGTTCCTCCTCGCGGGCGAGCGAGATGAGCGATTCCTCCGGGGACCGCAGGGCGGCGTCGAGCTCGGCGTGGGCGAGGGCGATCGCGACGGCCCGCTCCTCGGCGAGGGGAGGAAGGGGCATGCTCTCGCGCACGGCGCGCAGGGTGGTGATGGGAACGGGGGGAAGGGTCCGACCGAGGCGGGCGATCGCGTCGGCCAGCAGAGGGTCGACGCACCCGACCGGCGGCACCTCACCGATCGCACGTCCGAGCGGCGAGGGTAGCCCGTTGGGGAAGTGTCGTTGGAGGTCCCGAGCGACCTCGGAGAGGTCCGACCCGAGCACGACGGAGCGCACGACGCCCCCGCCCGGGTTCACCCAATGGACGCGGACGCCCCCGCGCACGAGGACGGCGACGGGCACGCGCTAGTACTCCGTGAGCGACTTTTGGAAGCGCCGCCGCTCCTCGGGGACGTCGACGGGGTAGCGCGCGGTGAGGCATCCCGTGCACAGCCCGTCCTCGCGGATGCCGATCGACTCGACGAGACCCCCCAGCGAGAGGTAGCGGACGGACTCCGCGCCGATGATCTTCGCGATCGCCTCCTCGTCCCGGCCCGACGCGACGAGCTCCTTGCGCTCCTTCATGTCGATCCCGAAATAGCACGGGGCGACGATCGGGGGGCACCCGATCCGCACGTCGATCCGCGTCGCACCGGCCCCGCGCACCATCGCGACGATCTCGCGCAACGTCGTACCGCGGACGATCGAGTCGTCGAGCAGGGCGATCCGACGTCCCTTGAGCATGCCCGGAACCGGGTGGAGTTTGACGCGGACCTCCTCTTCCCGCCGCTTCTGGTCGGGGAGGATGAACGTGCGCTCGACGAAACGATTCTTGATGAGCCCCTCGGCGTAGGGGATCCCCGAGACCTCGGAAAAGCCGAGCGCCTGCGGCCGGGACGAATCCGGCACCGGGATGACGAGGTCCGCCGTCACCGGCGCCTCCTGGGCGAGGCGCTGGCCGATGCGGTGGCGCACCTCGTAGACCGGGCGGCTCTCCATGACGGAATCCGGTCGGGAGAAGTAGACCCACTCGAACATGCAATGGGCCGTCTCGCCAAGGGCCGACGAGCGGCTCGACCGCACCACGGCGCCCTTCTCGAGGACGACGACCTCCCCGGGAGCGACATCGCGGGTGAGCTGGCCCCCCATGAGCTCCATCGCGACCGACTCGCTCGCGACGGCGACACCGCCGTCGAGGCTGCCGAGGACGAGCGGGCGGATCCCGAGGGGGTCGCGGAAGGCGATCACCCGGCTCCCGACGACCATCACGACGGCGTAGCCGCCCACGAGCTCCTGGCACGTGCGGCGGATCGCGGACTCGAGGTCACGGGTGCGGCTGTACTCGACGGCGATCATCTGCGCCATCGTCTCGGTGTCGGCGTTCCCCAGGAACTCGACCCCCTGGGCCTGGAGACGGCGTCGGGCGCGCTCGAAGTTGACGATGTCCCCGTTGTGGGCGATCGCGCCGTCCTCGTCCCGAAGCTTGACGGCGAGGGGCTGGGCGTTCTCGAGGTCGGAGGTCCCCGTGGTCGAGTAGCGTACGTGGCCGATCCCGACGCTGCCTCGAAGCGACTCGAGGATCTCCTGGGTGAAGACCTCGTGGACGAGGCCCATCCCCTTGCGATGGTGCAGGACGCCGTGGCTGCTGGTCGCGATCCCGGCCGACTCCTGGCCGCGATGTTGGAGCGCGCGCAGCCCGCGGTAGAGGAAGGGCGCGGATCCTTTCCCCTGGAGCGAGACGCCGACGACGCCGCAGTACTCGTGGACGCTCATGGCCCCCGGGGAACGGTGCGCGAAGCGCCTCCGCCCGGTGCCACTCGGTCCCCCGTCTTAAGCGGTGCGGCCCGCGTTACGCGAGGGTTATCCGAAGAGCGCGGAGAGACCCTCGGCCGCCTCTTCCTCGGAGACGCCCTTCTCTTCCTTCTTCTCTTCGGCCTTCTTCTCGCCCTTCGCTTCCTTCTTCTCGGCGGGCGCGGCGGCGGGGGCCGGGGCCGCGAAGGTCTCCGCCTTCGCGAGGACCTCGGTCAGGTTGACGCCGTCCAGCGACGCCAAGAGCGCCTTCACCTGGGCCGCATCCGGGGTGACCCCGGCGGCGGTCAGGACGCTCGTGAGTCCCTTCTCATCGATCGGCTTTCCTGCGGCGTTGAGCAATAGCGCACCGTAGACGTACTCCATCTCTCTCCTCTCCTCGTTGGTGTCGTTGGACCGTTAGGCTCCTGAAAGTCGCCCGACCGCCGCGGCCTCGCGGAGCGCGCGCGCGATCAAGGGGGCGATGGTCGCTTTGGTCGGGTAGCCCGACGCGACCGCGAGGGTGAGCGCCTGCCGGTGGGCCCGCGCGAGCAGGAGCGGCGTGGTCACCTTCGAGGGGTAGGCGACCTCGAGGGCGACGCCGATCGCCTGGCGGTGGGCGCGCACGAACTCGGCCCGCCGTGCGTCGAGGTCGACGTGGAGAACACTCGGCGGGTAGTACGCGTCGCCGTCGACGACGGCGCGGAGATGGAGTCCGACCTCGAGGGGGAAGATCTCGAGGCGGGTGAGCATCGTCGCGACCTCGCGCGAGATCGTCGCGCCCGCGCGCACGATCGTCGTGTCCTTCTTGAGGACGACCTTGCCCTTCTCGATCGCGGCGGGGAAACCGGCGTGCTGCAGCTCGCCCACGATCGGGCCGGGCTTGAAGCTCGTCGTTCCGGCGGGGACGAAGATGTCCTGGGGTGCGACCTCGCCCCCCCGCGCGGGGGTGGGGGAGCGCGTGCGGACGAGCTCCTGGTAGAGCGCGAACGGGTTGCCCTCGGTCGACATGATCGCGGTCTGGTCGTTGACCTGCTCGAGGAGCGGTTTCAGCGACGGGCGTTCCGCCACCGCAGCCTCGAGGGCGTGGCGGATGAGCGTGTTCGGCGCGACGTGGATCGGATGGCCGCGGTCGGTGAGTTCGCGGCGCATCTTCTGGAGCGCTGCGGCCGGGACGCCGCGCAGGCCGACGAGGGCGGTCATCGGTCGGGCGAGCAGCGTCGTCTTCACCGCGGCGACGCGGGCCAACTTGGCCGGGGAGACGCTCGTGCGACCGGGCATGATCGTGGGTCCCCTACCAGAGCCGGACCGAAGGTCCCATGCTCGTCTTGACGTAGACGCTCTCGATGTTCGTCCGCCCGCGTTCGAGCTTGCCGAGGAGGCGCGTCAGGACGGAGTCGATGTTCTGGGCGATCTTCTCCACCGGCATCCCGCGCGTCCCGACGGGCGCGTGGAACGTCCGGTTCCCCTTCGAGCGGACGCGAATGGAGCGCTTGAGGGCATTGATCATGTTCGTCGGGTCGCCGCCCGGGGGGACCGGGCGCGGCATCTTGCCCCGCGGACCGAGGACGACCCCGAGCCGCTTTCCGATCGTGGGCATCAGCGGGGCCTCGGCGAGGAAGAAGTCGATGTCGGCGACGAGCTTCTTCGCCGCCTTCTTGTCCTTGATGAGTTCGTCGAGTTCGTTCGGCGCGACCACCAGGTCGGCGATGCCGCGCGCCTTCTGGCACATCTCGGGCGTCCCGAAGAGCGCGACGCGGATCGGCCGCCCCCGTCCGTTCGGCAGGGGAACCTCGTCCTCGATACGGTTCTTCGGCACGGTGAGGTCGAGTTCCTTCAAGTTGATCGCGACCTCGACGGTCTCGGAGAACTTGCGCTCCGGGGCCTTCGAAAGGGCCTCGGTGACGACCTCGAGCGCGGTGCGATCTGCCATCGTGCGTGCTCCGATGTGCGGCCGCCGAGCAGGCATCCGTAGATAAAGCTTCGGGGACGTGCCGCCGAGAATCCTCGTGACGACGCTCCGTCGGCGTGCGACGACGCGCGGGCGGGAGGCCCGGACCGTCGGTCGCGCGGTTCGGCGCGCGCCGTCCGCGGCAAGCGGGTGGGATCACCGGGGGGATGGCACGGCCTCGGCCCAGGGGTCGCCGCATGCGACATAAGCGTCTCCGTCTCCCCGCGGGAGCATGGAGGCGAGCGCTCCGGGCGCCCGGAGCGGGGACGAAGATCGTTCGCCGTTCGCCCTTCCGAACTTCCGGCGACTATGGAGCGCGTTCGCGCTCTCCGTAACGGGCTACGCCATCGGGAACACCACGCTCCTGTGGCTCGTCTTTGATCGGACCCACGACCCGTACGCAATCGCGCTCCTCGGGATCGCGGGGTTCGTCCCGGTCCTCCTGTTCGGCGTCTTCGCGGGCGCCCTCGCGGACCGCTACGAACGGCGTCGCCTCATGATCACCGCCGATCTGGTCCGTGCGGCCTGCATCGGCGCGCTCCCGATCACCTACCTCGTCGTCGGGTTCTCGCTGCCGATCGTCCTCGCCATCGTCTTCGTCCTCGAGGCGTTCGGTGCGCTCTTCCGGCCCGCCTCGAACTCCCTCCTCCCCCAGGTCGTGCCGGCCCGAAAGTTGGACGCCGCGAACGGGTACCTGCAGGCCGCGAACTCGGGCGGGGGCTCCATCGGGAGTCTCGTCGCCGGAGCGCTCATCGCCCTCGTCGGAGCGATCGCCGGTCTCGCGCTCAACTCGGTCACGTTCGTCGCGTCGGCGCTCCTACTCTCGCTCATCGTCGTGCCGTTCCCCCCCCGGTCGCCTGCGGACGATGCGTCCCGGCCGGCCCGACGCTCCCTCCGACAGGACGTTGCGGAGGGGGTAGCGTTCTTGCGCGGCCAGCGAGGTCTCCTCTACGGAACCTTCGCGGGGACGGCGCTCAACTTCTTCTCCACTTTGGCGGCCCAGTTCCTCGTCGTCTACGTCAGCGCCGGTCTCGGCGGGGGAGGACTCGAGTTCGGCGCCCTGATGGCGGCGTTCACCCTCGGGATCATGGTGGGGGCATTGACCGCCTCTTCGCTCCACCTCGCGCCCCGCCTGGGCCGCGTGGTGGTGGCGGTATCGGTC
>JBOGRS010000063.1:0-11600 GCA_050749685.1 Thermoplasmata archaeon | reverse complement strand
GGACGCGGGCCAGCCGCTCGGCCCGATCCGCCCGCTCTTTCCCCGGCGCGACGCCCCCGCCGCCCCGCCGCAGGCTCCCACCGCCCCCACGGCGAAGGCGACCGCCCTCTCTCCTCTCGCCGCGCCCGAGCCCGGTCGGTCCCCGCTCGAACTTCGTGCGGCGGTCGTCACCAAGGTGGAGCTCCATCCCAGCGCGGACCGGCTGTACGTGCTCACCCTCGACGTGGGATCGTCCGGGTCCCGGACGGTGGTCGCCGGATTGCGTCCGTTCTACGCGGCCGACGCGCTCGTGGGCCGCCGGGTGATCCTGCTCGCAAACCTCGAACCGCGCACGATCCGTTCCGTGACCTCGCATGGGATGGTGCTCGCTGCCGAGGCGGACGACAAGGTCACGCTCCTCGTGGCGCCTCCCACCGTCGGTGTGGGCGACGTGATCGAGGGGGAGAGAGCGGACGCCCCCACGATCCGTTTCGAGGAGTTCACCCAACGTCCGATCGTCGTGGGACTCGTGGTCGGCACGGCGGGGGCGGAGGGCGCTCGGGTCGACATCGGGGAGGGGCGAACGGTGACCGTTCGAGGTACGTGGACCTCCGGTCAGCGCGTCGTCGTGCGGCTCATCGGGCCGGACCCCACCCGCGCGGAGGTTCTCGCATTCGACGCGTCGCGCCCCATCGAGTCGGACCCGGGCATGCCGCCCGGGGCACGCGTCCGATGACCGGCGCGGTCCGCCTCGACCTGCACGTACATTCGCTCCACTCCGTGGACTCGAGAACGCCGGTGGAACGGTACGCCGGACGCATGGCCGTCGCTCAGGTCGAGGGTTTCGCCCTGACCGACCACAACTCGATCGAAGGTCACCGAAGCCTCGAGGCCCTTCACGTCGCGTACCCTCGGGCCATCCTCATCCCGGGCGTCGAGGTGTCGACGCGGGAGGGTCACCTCCTCGGCTACGGTCTCGATGAGATGCCCCCGGTCGGGGCACCGATCGCGATGACGATCGACTGGATCCAGCGGCACGGCGGCGTCGCGGTCCTGGCCCACCCGTTCCGATGGGCGCACGGGGCGGGGCGCCGCGTGGCCGAAGCGGCGGCCGTGCCGGCGATCGAGGCGGTGAACGGCCACAACGGAGCGCGGGCGAATGCCCTCGCCAACGAGGTCGCCCTACGCCGAGGGCTCGGAACGTGCGGCGGGAGCGACTGCCACGATCCGAGGCGATTCGCAAGTGCGGTCACCGAGTTCCCGGAGGCGGTGCGCACCGTTGCCGAGGCCTTGGACGCCCTCCGTCAGGGCCGTTGCCGCGCGGCCGGACGGTCGTTGTCGAGCGGAGAACGGGTCGCGCTCGGCTTCGCCACCTTCGCGCGAAGGGTCGCGCGCGGGTTCCACCCGATATAGTCGGGCGCCGCGCCCCGACGGCTTTATGGCGGGTCGGCGTCCCCCACGAGCGCGCCAAGGTGGCAGAATGGTTAATGCGACGGACTGCAGATCCGTTTCCTGGGGGTTCGATTCCCTCCCTTGGCTGATATTCCTTCCGAGTTCGCGGCGGGGGACCTGACCTCCAGCCCATAGACTTATCGCGCCAACCGCCATGGTTACCATGGGAGTCTACCATGGCAGCGACGACCATCACCGTTTCCCAGGAAACGCGCAAGCTTCTCGAGGGGCTCAAGACCGGTGGCGCGACCTACGACGACGTGATCCGTGGATTGTTGATCATGCATCCGTCCCAGCTCACCTGGGTCGAGCTCTCCCGCCGGGTCCGAGAGGGCGAACCCCATGCGATCGAAGAGCTGATCGCGAAGAGCCGACGGCAATCCCACTGAGGCCGCTGTGCCATTCCGGGTAGAGAGCATCGACGAGGCCGATGTTGAGTTCTTGGCGATTCCGCCCGAGGTCCGGGAAGTCTTCATCGTCGCCTTCCGGGAGCTGACGGCGGGAGACGCACCGGTCATCGCCGGCGTCGGTTGGCGGGTGGAGGCGCTCCGTCAGAACCAGCGCATTGCACCAGAAGGTCTCTACGCCCTGCACGTCGGCGACCTTTGGCGGGGGGTCTTCTTCCGACGGGCGGGGGCCCTGGTCTTCGTGGCGTTTGGCTTCCGCCTCCCGGACTTTTATCGCAAGCTCCGGAGGTTGCGGGTTGCGATAGGGGATGAGTCGACCCCGACGTAGAGGAATCGAACTTTCCGACAAAGCTCTCCCTTCGCGACAAAGTCGGGCGCCCGGCACGCGTCCGGCCACTGGCCGCCACCCTAGGACGATTCTGAACTTTTCGGGGATTCCTCCTGCCGGCACAGAATCTCCGCGGGCGGCACGTCGTCCTGGCCGAGCCCTGCCGATCCGTCTGCACGGGTCGAGCGCCGACACTACACGAATTTTCGGGCGTAAACGGCCGCAAGGAATTTCGACTTGAGTCGGTATCGACGGCCACGCTTCTGCCCCGCGGCTTCCAGCAGTCCGCCTTTCACTAGCTCGTTCAAGGAGCTCCATAGCGCTGGCTGGCTATATTTCCGCGGATTGGGATACTCACCACGGCTGAACCACCCGCCGTCTCCGGCGAGGATCCAACGTAGGACCACCCGCGTGCTCTCGCGCGAATAGCGTGACACGACGGGACCAAGGTTGGCTTGCTTCGCCGCAATCTTGTAGGCCGCCTGAACCTCGCCGACGAAGTATCGCGTCCAGGTGGCGTAGTGCTCTCCGCCATTGGTCGTGCCGAGTTGGTCATAGTAGTTCTCGCTCGTCCGGAAGAACCGCGTATCCAATGGAATCAAGGAGGCGCGCCTGCAGCCAAGGTCCGTCAGGATTGCGATGTTCAACAAGCGGCCCACGCGACCATTCCCATCCATGAATGGGTGAATCGCCTGGAACTCCGCGAAGAATAGGCCGGCAACGATCGGCGGCACGAGGGAGAAGCGAATCTCTCTGTACCAACGAAGAAGGGACTCGAGCTCTGCCTCTGTCCGTTCGGGGGGTGTCGGGGTGAATCGGAGCGACTCCGACCCGGAGTTCACGATGTAATTCTGTCGTGGTTTGAGCACCCCCACCCAATCCGGCTGTAGGATGTCGGCAAACAGGTTGCGGTGCATTTCGCAGATGCCCGCGACTGTGAACTTCGGCAGGTGGATTGGGGAGAGGCCCGAGTACTCCTTGGCCAAGCGAAGAACGCCTAGTTCGGAGGGAGTCGCCGGCGCCTGCCCTTCGAGCAACTCCCGGGCGCGGTTCAGTTCGACCGTTTCGCCTTCAAGCCGGAAGCTGCTGACCGCGTTCCGAACGCGCGAAAGTCCGAGCAGAATCTCGTGGATCTTTGGGGAGAGCAATCGAGTCTCAAGCACCCCGTCCCACCGTAGACAGTCGATCGCAGGTCGGCCGATGTCCTCGCCGACCGTGAGCTGTGGCCGATACCCTCCTGTGGTATCGGGCTTCGAAACCGGCACAACGTGTTAGCACAAATTAGACATATTTAGGCTTATCATAAGCGGAGTAGGATAGCGGAAAGTGCCGGGGGAGGATTCGAACATTACGTCAACGTTCCCCTCCAGGTTTGCTTGTTGGTGCACGTCCGCGCCCGAGGCAATGGGATAAGAACTTTTCAAGCCGCCCCTCCCTTGGCTTTCCCGTTCCGTTCCTACCCTCGTCCGAGAATCGGACGTCCAAGCTGACCGTGGATAGGGGTGGGTGGCGCGCCCCCCTGTATTCTCTGGCGGAGCTCATCGTGGGATTGGCGTCAGTGCTCACCTCAACCGGGGCCGTCGGGAGCTAGGAGGGACGATCAGGCCGAAATTCGCCATGAGGAAGGGCGCCGTCCGCCGGTCGATGCGGGCGAGCCCTCGAGTGGTGGAGACCGCGCTTCGAGCGAGTCGTGTCGGGCGTCACGGGACGCGTGAAGGGGGTCGAGCACCCGGAGCACCGGGCACATCCGCCACCATCTCTTCCCCGGGATCCGGAGCAGTCGAGGAACGATTCGACCGAAACGCACCCGAGTCACCGTGGTCCTATGGCGAAGGGCCCGGTTCCCGAGGCGACCGGGAACGCCGACCGTGGCGCCCTCACGTCACGGGCATGGGACGGGTCCGCCAATTTCGGGTCCATCGATAGACCAACGCCGCGGCGAAGAGCACGACCCCGACGACCACCACCGGCGGGCCCGGCGGCAACGTTGACCCGCTCGCCAGGGCGGTGCCACCGACGGCGCTCACGACCCCGAAGCCCACGCTGAGCACCGTGTAGGTCCGTAGGTTGGATCCCACGAGCTTCGCGGTCACGGCGGGGACGATGACGAGCGCACCGGCCAGAAGGGTGCCGGAAACCTGAATGCCGACGGCCACGGTGGTGCTGACGAGGACGAGATAGAGGAGGCTCACCGCGCCCGTGCGGATACCGGCGGAGGCGGCGAGCTCGGGGGAGATGACGCTCAGCACGACGGACCGGTAGATCGAACGGAGCGTGACGACGACCGCGGCCGCCACGACCAACGTGGCGACGGTGGTCCACGCATCGACCGCTCCGAGGCTGCCGAAGAGCGCTTCGAGGAGGTCCGGGTTCGGCGTCAGGAGGACGCCGATCGCGAGCGCGAGGACGAAGAGGACGCCGACGATCCCCTCGACGGGAAGGCCCGTCGAGCGTTCGACCCACCAGGTGAGCACCGCCGCGATCAGGACGAGCGCGAACGCGCCGACGGTGGGAGAAAATCCGAGCAGGATCCCCAGGGCGAGCCCAGGAAGCGCCACGTGGGAGAGCGCGTCGCCCACGAGGGCCATGCGTCGCAGGACCATGAGCGAGCCGACATAGCCGGCCGCGCTCCCCACGGCGGCGGCGGTGAGGAGGCTCAGTGCGAGGGCGACGGTCACGCGGTGCGCACGCTCCCTTCGGCGTGGGGTTCGTGGTGGTGGTCGATCCCGAAGACCGAGGTCGCGAGCGGAAGGTTCGCGAGCAGGTCTTCCGGCGAGCCGTCGAACCGCACACGACGGTCGAGGGCGAGGACCCACGTCGCGAAGTGGTGGACGGCGTGCACGTCATGGGTGACCATGAGCAACGTGACCCCGGTCTTCCGCTGGATGTCGCTCAGCGTGTCGAGGATGACCTCCTGGCTCCCGGCGTCGACGTTCGAGGTCGGCTCGTCGAACAGGAGGACCTCGGGGTGGTCGACGATGGCCCAGGCGATGAGGACGCGCTGGAGCTCCCCGCCCGAGAGGGTCCCGATCGTCTCGCGGATCAGTCCGTGGTCCAGCCCGACCGTGCGGAGGCACTCGGCGTAGTCGCCCGGGCATTTCATCGCGAGGAACTCCTCGACGGAGAGGGGGATGTCCGTTTCGACGAGCTTCTGCGGGACGTAGCCGATCCGCACGGGGACGGCCCACCGAACCTCGCCGCGGAACGGTATCGCCCGGAGGAGGACCCTCAGGAGCGTGGTCTTGCCCGCTCCGTTCGGCCCGACGATGGCGAGCCGGGCCCCGCGCGGCACGTCGAACGAGACGTCATCGAGCACCAGGCGCCGATCCCGCTGGACCGTCAGGTGGGTGACGGAGAGGAGCGGGAGGCCCGACGGCCCCGTCATCGATCTCGAGCGATAGTACGCCGATCGACCTTTAAGGCACTCGTGCGGTGGATTGTAGCGTCCACGGCCCTACCGAACGGAGGACGCCCCACGTCCTCCACCGGTCCGGGCAGCGGACCGGTGGCGCTCCTCCCGGAGATGGGGGTGGGCCGGTCGTCCGGTACCGCCATCACTCCCAGGGGTCGCGGTGGGGGAGATCGGTCCGGCGGGGCGGCGCCGTGACCTCAAGGCGTCCGATCCATCGTTTGAACGGTTCCATCACGCTCGCGGCCAGCGCGCCGAGCGCAACGGCGCCCAGGAGCTGGATCGGGTCGGGCGGGACGAACCCGAAGATCTCCGGTAGCGGTGGAAGATAGAGGGCGGAGACGAGGAGGCCGATCCCGGCGAGCCCGACCCATAGGAGGATGCGGTTCGGTCGACGAATCGATCGCCATACCGGGAGATCGAGGGAGCGGGTGGCGAGGACGAGAGTGAGGTTGGCGACAAGGAGACAGGCAAAGGCCAGGGTCCGGCTCTCGGCGGCCCCCATGCCGTCGTCGAGCAACGCGAAGTAGAGGACCGAGGTCGCGGCGAGGACCCCCCCGCCCTGGACGAGGCTCATGAGGATCATCGAGCGGTCGGCGACGGGCGCCCTCGGGTCACGGGGCGGGCGCGTCATCACGTCGGACTCCTCCTCCTCCGCCTCGAACGCGAGCGTCGAGGAGGGGTCGACGATGAACTCGAGGAAGACGATCTCCACCGGATAGAGGAGGAGGGGGAAGCCGAAGAGGACCGGAAGGAGCGCCATCCCGGCGATCGCGACGTGGATCGCGAGCAGGTAGTTGATGGCCTTACGGATGTTGTCGTAGATCCGCCGTCCGGTGCGCAGGGCCACCACGAGGGTCGGGAACGCATCATCGAGCAGCACGAGGGAGGCGGCCTCGCGGGCGACCTCCGTCCCGCGCTGTCCCATGGCGACGCCGACGTTCGCCGCCCGCAGCGCCGGAGCGTCGTTCACCCCGTCCCCCGTCACGCCGACCACCTCGCCGTCGCGTTTGAGCGCCTCGACGATCGCGAGCTTGTCCGTCGGGGAGATCCGGGCGAAGACGTTGACGCTCCGCACGAGGCGCGCCTTCGAGGTTTCGGTGAGGTGGCCGAGTTCCGAGCCCACCACCACCCGGTCCGGCGCGGCGAGCCCCGCCTCACGGGCGATCGACCGGGCCGTCTCAGGGTGGTCCCCGGTCAGCATCACGACACGGACTCCCGCATCGCGGCATTCCGCGATCGCGGCCGGAACACCGGGGCGCAGGGGGTCCGAGAATCCGAGCAATCCGACGAACTGGAAGACGATCCCGTCCGGGGACTCGGGGACGCCGGAAGCCGCCACCTCGGTCTCGCCCACGGCAAGAACCCGGAGCCCTCGCGTGGCCATCTCGGCCGCCGCCGCGAGCCAACGTTCCCGACGTTCGACCTCCCCCGCGCATTGGGGGATGACCCCTTCGGGGGCCCCCTTGACGTACGCCCGGACCCGTCCGCTCGCGGCCCCGTCCTCGCGACGGACCATGATGAGCGACGCGCGCTCGGGGCGCAGCGGGTAGCGGTGCACGAGGTCCCGGTCTTCGCGGGGAGGCGGGGGGATTCCGGCGACGTGCGCCACCTCGAGGATCGCGCGTTCCATCGGGTCGACCGCCTCCGGGTCGCTCGCCCGTACGGCCGCGCGAAGGAGCGGACGGACGTACGGTTCCAAGAACCCCGGAGAGGACGCTCGCATCGTTCCGCCCTGGTCGATCCGGGCTTCGCTCACGGTCATGCGGTTGACGGTCAGCGTGCCGGTCTTGTCGACGCACAGGACGGTGAGCGCCCCCAGGGTCGGGATCGCCCCCAAGCGTCGCGTGAGAACGTTCTTGGCCGCCAGGCGTCGGGCGCCGAACGTGGTGAAGACCGTGAGGACGACCGGGATCTCCTCGGGGAGCAGGCTGATCGCGAGGGCGACGCCGGCGAGAAGCCCGGTGAACCAATCTCCCGTGTGCCACCCGATGAGACCCGCGACGGCGATGCACAGCACGACGGCCACCGCGGCGATCGTGAACACGAGCGCGCGGGTCTGGCGATGGAGGGTCGGGACCTCGACGTCGATCGCGTCGAGCAGATGCGCGATCCGGCTCACCTCGGTCCGCGGACCGGTCGCCCGGACGAGGGCGTAGGCGCGCCCCCGCACGACGACGGTCTGCGCGTAGAGGAAGGGAAGGTCGTCCCCTCCTGGGCTCGCCCACGCCTCCGTCCCCGACGCGAGCGACTTGTGGACCGGTACCGATTCCCCGGTGAGGAGCGATTCGTCGACCAGGAGATCGGTCGCGGTCAGGATGGTCGCATCCGCCGGTACCCGTTCGCCTTCGGTGACGAGGACGAGGTCGCCCGGGACGACCTCAGCGAGCGGCACGCGGAGGAGGCGTCCATCGCGAAGCACGGACGCATCACCGGCGGACATGGCCCGCAGGGCCGCGAGCGCGCGCTCCGCGGCGCCCCCCTGGTAGAGCTCGATCGCGACGATGACGCCCACGGCGCCGACGAGCAGGATCGCATCCTTCGGCTGCCCGAAGATGAGGTAGATGACCGTCGCGGCGAGCAGAAGGCCGAGCACCGGTTCCCGGATCACTTCCACGAAGATCTGCAGGGGACCGCGTCGTCGGCCTTGGGGCAGTTCATTGCGTCCGAACGCGATGAGGCGTCGATGCGCCTCCGCGGTGGATAGGCCCGCCCGTGGGTCGATCACGTGGAGTTCCCGGGGGTCGAGATGCGCCCCTGTACTAGGATATCGCGGTCAACTCAACTGGACCCGTGGAACGTGTCCGGGGACGCAGCCTCCGCCCTTTCGAAGCGCGTTCGTCCACGTCCGACGGCCCCGGACGGCGAGCGCATCCGCTCGACCGCCTGAGCGACTTCGGCCCACCCCCGGACATCGTGCACCCCGGGACGGCCGTCCGAACGCCCATTGTAGTCCGTCGGGTCGCTGCGCAGTCGATATTCGCGGAATCGGAGGGCCTGCATCCCCGCGCGAAGGGCGCCGCGGACGTCCCATGGGCGGTCGCCCACGTGAACGGACCGCGACGGCGGGACGCCGAGCTCGTGCAGACACGTTAGGAACGCGTGCGGGTCCGGCTTGCCCCACGGGTGCTCCGCCGAGAGATAGATCGCGTCGAACCGACCGATCAGGCCTTCGCGATCGAGCAGCCGTCGGGTCGCCGTGGGCGTCTCGAAGATGACGTTGGAGACAAGTCCGAGGCGAAGCCCCTCACCGCGCCACCGCTCGAGCACGTCGACCGCCCCCCGTGCGAAACGCACGGGGGTTCGGGTCAACAGATCATCGAGTTGCTCGATCACGTCGTCCACGGGGATTGGTACGCGACCGACCGAGGCGAGCCATTCGGCCTGCTGGGGAACGGGAAAGCTCACCCCCCGCGTCTCGAGCCCGTGGCACCGCGCCTCGAGCCGGAGGACGAGACGCTGAGCCCGGGGCTTCGGGACGCCGGCCCGCAACAGCGGCCGCATCCAGATACCGCGGCGACGGCGCTCCTCGACCGCCTGGTCGTGGGGCCGCAGGTAGAGAATCGTGTACCAAAGGTCGCTCGTGACGGCTCGCACCGGTCGCGCTGGGCGGCGTCGATGCGCTCCTCGGTGCGAGGCGTCCGTCGACGTCGGGCCACGGGTCCCTTCGGGTGCTCGGGCAGAGGTCACAGCGTATCGGCAGCCGGGATAGAATATCTCTGCAACGTATCCGCCCTGCGCCCAACGCGTTCGGTCCGGTATTCCGCAAGGTATTCGTGACGCGTCGCCTTCGCATGTCCATGAGCACCTCGCCGGTGGACCGTTCGGCCAAGCCGACCGCGCTCATCCTCGGGGCGGGCTACGCGGGCCTCACGGCCGCCCACGAGGTCTACCGGCGCGCGCGGGGTCGGATCTCCGTCCGCCTGGTCGACCGTCATCCGGTGCACGTCCTACGGACCGAGCTTTACGAGGTGGGCAAGCTTGCGGCCTCCGGGACGCGCGACGCTCCGTGGCTCGTGCCGATCCGCACCGTCCTGGGGTCCTCGGAGATCGAGTTCGTGACCGCCGAGGTGGACGGAATCGACCTCGCCGGGCGGATCGTCCGGGCGGGGGGAGCGTCGCTCCCGTTCACGTACCTCGTCATCGCGCTCGGCAGCGTCGCGGCGTTCTACCACGTCGACGGGGCCGCGGAGCACACCCACCGTGTCTACCGGTTCTCCGAGGCGCGTCGCCTTGCCGAGGCGATCCGCGGACTCGAAGTGGCATCGGCGCGCGGCCCACCGGGGCCCGGGCCGCGCATCGCGGTCGTCGGGGGCGGGTCGACGGGAACGGAGGTGGCGGCGGAGATCGCCACCGCGGATTGGGCCAAGATCGCGGCGCCCGGATCACGACCTCCGACGGTCGTGTTGGTCTGCGGCGCCCTTCCCTTCCTCGCGGGGCTCCCGGACGGTCTCGTCGGCCACGCGCGTCGGATCCTTTCCAAGGCGGGTATCGCGATGGACGAGGGCGAGAACGTGGTCGCGGTCGCCGCCGACCATCTTACCCTGGCGGGAGGCCGGACCCTCCCGTTCGATCTCTGCGTCTGGGCGACCGGCGTACGGGCCCCCGACGCGATCGCGTCCCTCCCCGTCGACCACGGCCGCGGCGGTCGCGTGAAGGTCACCACGACGCTCGAGATCCCGGGCCACTCCGGAGTCTTCGCGATCGGGGACTGCGCGGAGATCGAGGACCCGGTGACGCACATGACCGTGCCCCAAACCGCTCAGGCGGCCCTCGCGGAGGCCCCGGTGGCCGCCGCGAACCTGGTGGCGCGATTCCGGGCGCGCGATCCGTCGCCGTTCGTCTACCGCGAACGCGGCACGATCGTCGCGGCGGGCGTCGGCCAGGCGGCCGGAACGGTCCGCCGCGTCACCGTCTGGGGAAGTCCGGCGGCGCTCCTCAAGAGCCTCGTCCAGAAGGAGTACGCGATCGCCGTCGAGCACGGGCGCCATCCTCCCGGATTATAGCGGCCGGCGCCGCGAGGGCTTTAGGGAGGACGGCGTTCGGGCCGCCTACCTGGGGAGGGGGAATCCACGCAAGCGCTCGTCCTGATCGGCGGGTTCGGCACCCGTCTACGGCCGATCACCTATACGATCCCGAAGCAGTTGATCCCGCTCGCGGGGGCGCCGATGCTCTACCACGCCCTCGACCTGATCCCTCCGGAGGTGGACGAGGCGATCTTCGCGACCGGGTACAAGGCCGACGTCATCGAGCGCTACGTCCGCGATCACCCCCCCTCGGTCAAGGTTCGATGCGTTCCCGAGGCGACTCCGCTCGGCACGGGGGGAGGGATGCGCAACGCCGGCGACGGGATCTCCGACCCGTTCCTGCTCCTCAACTCGGATGTGATCGCCGAGGTCGACATCCCCGCGCTTCTCGCCTTCCACCGTCAGCACGGCGGGATCGGCACGATGACCCTCACCCACGTCGACGACACGCAACCGTACGGCGTGGCCGCGCTGGACGGGGACGACCGGATCGAGCGATTCGTCGAGAAGCCGAAACCCGAGGAGGCTCCCTCGCACTGGATCAACGCCGGGGTCGCCGTGTGGAACCGCGCCGTCCTCGAGAGGATCCCCCGCGGAAGGGCGGTGAGCTTCGAGACGGAGATCGTTCCGACGATCCTCGGCGAGCGGATCTTCGGGTTCCGGTCTACGGGCTACTGGGAGGACGCGGGCACACCTACCCGACTCCTCCACGCCCAGCGCCTCCTCTTCGACGGCGGACGTGGCCGAAACGTCGGCCTCCCGCCGGGGGCCCGGGGGGCCGGACCGGTCTCCGTCGGACGGGAGGTGACCGCCCGAGGCGCGACCATCGGGCCGTTCGTCCATCTGGGCGACCACGTCGTGCTCGAGGCGGACGCCCATGTCGAGAACGCCGTCCTGATGGATGGGGTGGTCCTCGGCAAGGAGGCGTCGGTCGACGGTGCGATCCTCGGGCCCGGGGTGCGCGTCCCCCCGGGAACGCAGGTGCACGACGCCGTCAT